>NZ_CP044066.1 GCF_008693385.1 Cupriavidus pauculus | reverse complement strand
TTGAACACACGGCAGCGCGAGCGACAAACGATGAAGTTGCGGGTGAACCGTTCTACGAGGAAACGGATATCTCGCTTGTGGACGAGAACCCGTTCAATGCCAGGCGTTTGTATCGTCCTGAGCGTGTGCATGAACTAGCGGCAAGCATTCGAGCTGACGGCCAGCTTGTCCCGGGTATCGCAACAGTGAGAGGAGGCCGCCGTGTTCTTGCCGGTGGTCACTATCGGCTGCGGGCGCTGAAGGTCGCAGGCAAAACAAAGATCAAGCTGCTCATTCACCCTGGGCTGACCGATCAGCAGCTTTATCAGCTTTCGTACAAAGAGAACGCAGAGCGCGAGCAACAGACTCCATTGGACAATGCGATCGCCTGGGACGCTTTGATCAAGGATGGGATATACCCCAATGAGTCGGCAATCGCCGAAGTCACCGGCATGTCGCTGCCTAACGTCAACAAGACACTGTCCATCCTGAAGCTGAGCAACAGTGTTCTGGATCTGGTCAAAGAGCGTCCGGAGTCGTTCGCACTGATTACGCTGTATCAGCTTCGGCTTCTCGAAGGTGCTGCTGGTAGCGTAGTAGCATCAGAAATGGCGGTGAAGGTACGAGACGAAGCTGCTGTTGCAAAGGACGTGGAACTGCTGCGAGCCCGTTATGAGAGCAAGCCCGCGCGTAAAACCAAAGAGACCTCGAGGCAGCACAAGCTGCTCGGTCCCGATGGAGCTCCCGTCGGCGTGCTGAAAGATTGGGATTCAGGCAAGGTCACCTTTGAGGTGACACTGAAAGACGCCGCGAGGCGCCAAGAGCTCATTGAGGAATTGAAAGCGAAATTTTCCTCCCCAACGGAGTGACCCTAACCAGCACCGAGACCGCACCCAACGCCGCATTCCGCGGCGTTTTTCGTCTGAAGTTTCGCTGAACACGCAGTTCTTCTTATGTCCTACAAGGCACTTTACGTTTACGTGATTTAGTAAACACTGTAAACCCTTTAGTAAACCTTTAGGATTCATAAGCCATTGATCTGTAATGGATTTTTGGGCTGTAGGTGAAAGGTGTTGGGTGCTAGGTGCATAGTATTGGGGCGAAGGGGTTGGGGATATGGGGAAATGGTGCAATGCGTTGGGGACAAAGGGCTGGGGATTTGGGGGTAGGGTGAAAAGATATGGGGATCTGGGCATTCTCCCAATGAGGTGAACAGATTTGGGGCCCTAAGAGGTGAAGCTTCTTGGGGCCCTGATCCTCAGCGCGCTCCACAGCTCGCCAAAGGTGAAACATTTTGGGTCGATTCATTGGTGAACAGTTTTGGGGCTTTTTCGAAGAGCCCTGACCCACAGATTTCTTCACCTTCGCCTGTGCATTGAGCTGAAGTGGCGATTTGCCAAGCCTTACGAGTAAAGTGTTCGCCCACTAACGTGTGCCGCGTAGAAACAGGTGAACCTTTTTGGGTGAAGTAATAGGTGAACATCTTTGGGGGGTACTTGAAAGTGGATCCTAACTTGTTGCCGTCCAACCCCTTTCGAGAGCCGCCCAGGAGACGGTGAAGGTGAACGCTATTGGGGAAAATCGATGCCTGAGGCTCTTCGAGGCGGAAAGCTCACCAAAAAGCTTCACCTTTCTCGCTCGATATCGCAGTCGCCCAGTCCAGTCGGAGAAAGGTGTATAGATTTGGGTAGCGTTTCGGCTCCCACGGTGAACAGATTTGAGGTAGCGAAGATTCTCAAGGGGTAACGGTAAGCCTACGAAATCAAAGCGCTTTCTTCGTTGGCCGGCCCTGCTGACGCTACATGAGACAGGGCTTGATAGGTGAACACTTAGGGGCTAAGATTTCACCCATTACGACTTGCAGGTGCATCGGATGGCGAAGGGAAAGCCGAATCAGAAGGCCGGCCAGATTGCGCTGTTTCAACAGCCAGAAGTCCCGGAGCCGTTCAAGAAGGCGGTCCAGGCAATCCATGTCTCCCCAGTAGGCGGGGCTCTCACGCTTCAACAGCGCCGGCTCTTCAATGCCTTGATCAAGAACGCAATTGAGCTTCGCATTGGGCAAAACGGCACGGCCGACACGTTTCAGATTTCGATACCCGAGATGATGTCGAATCTGGCGCTCACGACGAAGGACACGGGCTACATCAAGGAGACTGCCAAGTCGTTGATGCGAACAGTCGTGGATTGGGATCAACTCAACAGCGACGGCACAGCTACCTGGACTGGGTCCACACTTCTTGCTGGAGCGAAGATCACTGGATCATTGCTCTCTTACTCGTTCGCACCACAGATCCGAGAGGAACTGCTCAATCCTGAGCGGTACGCCATGATCGACATGCGCATCGCCCGTCTTTTCAGGCGCGCTCACTCACTGGCGCTCTGGGAAAATACGGTTCGCTATGAGCGCGTTGGGATGACGGCAAAGATCCCGCTGAATGTGTTTCGAAATCTGATCCTGGGTCGCGAGGAAGGCGAGACGAAATACAAGGAGTACAAGATCTTCAAGCGTGCCGTCCTAAACCCGTGCATAGCAGAGATTTGTGAGGTGTCCGACCACAACATCGAGCTCATCGAGCACAAGGTAGGCCGATCAGTCTCGGATCTTCAGTTCAAGATCTCGCGCAAGGAGTCCAGCGCGCCAGAGGACGAGGGTTTTGGCGAATTGATCCAGGCTATGGTGAAGCTCGGTCTGCCGTCGAGCGAAGCCCGCAAGCTGGCCAAGACGCATGGTGCGGAGCCGGTGCGAGAAGCGCTGGCTTACGTGAAAGCCCGTCAGGCAAAGAAAAACGCGCCCGCGATCGACAATGTCCCCGCTTATTTCCGGAAGGCCCTGGCTGAGGCATGGGGCAAAGGAATGGCGAAGCAGGAAGCGGCGAACGAGAAAGAGGAAGCTTCGCAGCCGAAGCCAAAGGCAAAGTCACCCGCTGAGGCTATGGAGATGCTCATCGCCGCTCGTTTGCCTCAAGCTAACGAGTACTTCGCCGAACTGGCTACAGAGGAACAGGCTCAACTCATTGAGAGCTACAACAGCCAATGCGCCGCCGCGGACCTTCGCCTGAGCGCATCGAAGCGACCCACCAAGCTCGCGCAAACCAGCTTCTACAGGTGGCTTGCCGATCAAACGTGGGGACAGCCATCCTCCGACGATATCTTGAATTTTATTCTCACTGGAAAGACCGGAGTCTAGAGCTGGAGGATGCTCCTTAGGCCTTGGCTGTCTGTTGCCCACAGCTGTCATCTGGTCCGTGGTGAGGCCGGCTCTATCTTTGTCCTTGGGGCTGAAGGCATTTTTTCTCGGATCCCCAGCAATATGTTGCCGCCGCGCTCAACTCGCTTCACGTTGATGTCGGCCGTGAGACGAGTTTCATTTCCTCAGATCGTCGTACCGAACACAAACAACGCTGGCGCACGTACATTGAAGTCCAGTTCTGACTCCAGGCGAGAGCGAGTCTTGAGCTACGCGATGCCTGATTCGATGACAAAGCGCGAGGTGGGATGCTTTTGGGCCGTGGACAGAATCATGTGGCGTCTCGCTCTCGTGAGTGCCACATAAAACAACCTGCGCTCCTCTGCCTCGGTGCTACCTTCATCGGGTATGACGCTCTCTTCTAGACGAAGAAGAGCGGTATGGTCCCACTCCAGCCCCTTGCTTGAATGGAAGGTGGTAAGGATGACGGCATCCTCGGCCGGCTCGTTGTTCTTTCGACGTAGATATTCAAGACGGTCAGAGAAACTGCCATGCAGCCTGGAAAGTACGTCATAAGTGGTGGTGATCGCGCGCTTTGCTTGGTCTGACCGCGCCCATTGCATCATCCATTCGAAGACGCCGTCGATAATGAGCGCATAGAACTGTCTTGCGCACAGCGAACACCACTCTTCCAGCCGCTTTGTCAGGTCACGGTACTTCTCTGCGGCGTCTTCACCCAGTCCCGCAGCGACGAGATCCTTCTTCTTAACCCGCTCGCCTTCCTTAAGCGAAGAGGTGAGGTGGTGCAATGTCTGCAATTCCGCCGTCCCTATCCCTGCGAAGCCCAGGACGGCATCAAGCCCTCCCATCCGGGTCTGCTCGACCAGTTCGAGCAAGGTACCCATCAGCGCCGACTCTGGGCGATCAAGTATGGAGCGGCCGGCCGCTCGGTGGTATTTGATTCCGTGTGCACGGCATACGGCTTCAACGGGATCAAGGATTCGATTTGTGCGAGCAAGAACGGCCGCAGTACTACCGCCACTCACTGCCGCCGCCATCGCTTCGACGGCGGCAACAGCTTCCTCGTACTCGTCATCGTGACGGGTGAACGAAACGGAGCCACCGGGACCACGGTGCGAAACCAGTTCTTTGACGATTCGTTCAGCGTTGTTGCGGATCACTTTGTCGGCAACTGACAGAATCTCTTCGTGGGATCTGTAGTTGACGCCAAGAACGATTTGCTGCGGATCAAACTCGTCGGCGAATGCCTTGATGCCACGCAGACCCATCGCCGAACGAAAGCCATACACTGACTGGTCGTCGTCGCACACAATGGTGACCGCAGCGCCAGCCCTGGCATGAAGCGCCGTCCACAAGGCCTGATGCGAATCGACGTCTTGATATTCATCGACCAACAAGGCGTCCATCTTGTACGGACTGATGGTGCCTTGCTGCATCCCTTGTACCGCGTATCTGAGGAGATCCTGGAAGTCGACGCGGCCGTTGCGCTGAAGGGCGTTTTGATATGAAGATAACAATCGCCCCTCGGCTGAGTCCATGGACGGGGCATTGAGCGCGGTCTTAATGCGCTCAATCGCAGCGATGGCGTCTTCAAGCTTCATTTCCAAACCGGAATCGTGCAGCACTTGCGTCAGAATCGCCGTACGCTCTCCGTCAGTTGCGATGTCGGGCCGCTTACCTGCCACCAAGGAGAGTTGCTTGTAGGCCAACGAATGGAATGTGCCGGCGATGAGGCGCCTCTTCGCTGTTGATCCGGTCAGCGCCAGAATCCGGTCTCGTAACTCCACAGCCGCGTCCTTACTGAAGGTGACAGCGCCGATCGTCAGGTGTGGGCTTTCAAGCATTAATGCAGCCTTCGCCGCGATCGTGGCAGTCTTCCCAGCACCCGGCACAGCTACTGCGACGCAATGTCCGCGGCACTCGACCACCTCGCGCTGCGACGGATTCAGCTTTTCAATTGCTTCAACGAGAGTCATAACCGGATGATGAAAGCGTCAGCGGACGTGGGCGCCGGCGGCGGACGAGCAGACCAAGTGCCTGCAACAGGTAGAAGATGCTAGCAAGTGTCAGAAGCTGTCCTCTGGGCACGTGCACTTAATGGCAGAATCTGAGACCAAGTGTCACTTGGTCGCCCTAGGCACCCGAAGGTGCCCGAGAGCTATCGTGTCACTAAGCAGTCAGATGCCTCTCACGGTCGTCATGAGCTTCAGATGCGTGGTGTAGCTGCGCAGGCCAAGTGGCTGGAACTTGCGGAGGAACCTCGTGACCTCCTCATTGACGTCGGTCTGGTCGCGGATGCCGTTCCACACCATGAAGTCGAACTCGTCCATGGCCTTGTCGAACTTGATCAGCACCTGCAGCGCGCGGACTGCGAACCGCGAGTACGCCTGCACCTCGAGATCGATCGCCGGCCGCACGATCTCCGGGCGGAAGATGTAATCGCCGCGGTCCGTCATATCCTTCTCGCGTTGCTCGCGATAGGCAGTCGCGACGCGGAGTTGCTCGTCGACGTACTCCTCGATCCTCACCATCTCGGTTTCGAGATACTTCTCGACGGTTGCCAGCTCAGCGCGCGAGAAGGTGCTTTGTCCGAAGCGCTGCAGATTCAGCGACATGCGATTCATGTACGGCCACCATTGCTCGAACAGGGGACGCAGACGCGTATGATTGATCTTGAGGCCGACCACGACCACAGCTGCGCCAGAAAGCTCACGCGACAGGATCTGCATACCGAGTTCCCGTCGGCGTCGCACGATCGCCTGGCGGTCCTCGGGGGACAGCTCGCGAAAGCGCTTGCGCGTGCGCTCGACTTCCGCCTTCTTCGCATCGGCATCGGCCGTGCTGATGATGCCTTCGGCGCGTAGCGCGTCGGCCGACGCGGCCATCTGCGTCAGTTCGGTTTCCACATCTTCGGGCGGTGTGGCCGAAACACTGGCGTCGTCGATCGACGCATTAGCGTCGCCCTCGGCAAGAAGATCGTCGGCCAAGGTCTCGGAAGCTGCGCCGAACTCAACGGTCGTTGTCATGTTGATATCTCCGGTTGAATGGCCAGCAAGTGGCCGAATAGGTTGGTAATAGATTGATGCGGGCTAGCGCCCAACATGGAATGCAGAGGCGAGCCGCCAGCTGAGCATGCCGACGATGGCGACGCCGGCGGTCCACCAGTAGGCCGCAAGTGGCAACGGCAGAAGCAAGGCGGAAGCGCCGAATCCGAAGCAGACGAGCAGACCGTGCGCCGCGACGTGAAACGTCACGGGGTTGGCGAAGCCGGCGGACGCCGCGCGAATCCTTCGCGACACAGCCCCGTCGTTGAGCAATGCCAGCAGCAGCACGAGGCCACCGAATGCCCAGTACTGAGCTACCGACGCGCGATACACGCCGCGGTAGATAGTGAGCCAGAAGTTGCGCATCCAGTTGCGTCCGAACTTCGCGGCGCCGCCGTCGGAGAGCATCGTCTCCGTATCGGACCCCGAGAACGACGCCTTGACGGCACCTGGCGCGACAAACCAGCGAACAAAGCGCTCGTTGGCGATTGCAATAGAGCGGTCAGCGCGCGCGTCCCCGAGCACGCGTGCCACGGATGACTGCTCCGCTTCGCTAATCTCGAAGTCACTCCTGTCCGGCAGGAATGGGACGGCGACGCAGATCATCAACGGCGCGAAAAACAGCCACAGGCGCACATGAGATGCAAATCGGCTGGCCATGATTACAGGAGCTTGCTGAGAATGAGGAAGGGGAGAGCCGCCAGCGCAGCGAGAGCCCCGATCAGGAACAGCGGGCGCTTTGTCGCAATGCCGATGAGAGCAAACGAAAGCGCGCGGCCATCACTTACGAGATCGTCAGGGGGAGGGACGTCTACCTGATCGGCGCGGGTGTGCCATGCATGCATGTCCACCGCTGCTGCCGGATTGAGTCTGAACACACGCACAGCGACGCCGGTCGCTACGCGCGTGGCAAGCCTCGCGGGATAGCCGCGGAAGGTGGTAAGCCGCCTGTGCGCGTCAGTGTGCAAAGTTGCCAGCGACATCGTAGTCCTCGAAGTATCGGTTGAAGCTGTAGCCAGTGAGCACGCGAGCGGCCAACTGGAAGGCAGCGCAGCGCTGAGATACCTTGCCCGGGGTCGGCTCGTCGACCATCTGGCATACGTATCCGGCCGGTTGGCGCTGCTCGAAAGCGGGGATCGATTCGTGGTACGGGTACCAGACGTGATATCGCTCGCCTTTGAATGCGGCATAGCGCTTCCCGTAGAGATCGTGGGCACGACTGAACAACCCCTTCATGAATGCCACATTGGCGTCGCCATGCTTACGTGCAAGCCGCCACGCCTGGATAGCGTCGTTGAGCATCTCGGCGACCAGCGGCTCTTCGCGAACGCGGAAGTTGACGCCGATGTAGTCCACCACGCGCGTGCAGATGTCATCGAGATCCGGCGAGAGGGTGAAAATCGGCGTCAGCTTGGTAGACATCCGGTACTGCTTGACGATCTGCCGGAACAGGGTAGGGGAACGCATTGGCAATTAACCTTGAATGATCGGGATACGACCCTGATAGACCGAGCCACCGGAGATGCGCAGGAAGTACTGCAGGTTGGGCAGTTGCATGATCAGTTCGGGCGGAATCAATGGCGCCTTTTCAAGCTGCATCGAGCGCGATACCGAGCCGCTGAATTCACCGACGTGGGCCTCGGTGCCGGTGCTCGTGCTGCTCGAGACCACGATGTTCTGAATCGCCGTAGTACCTGCCTTCTCTGCAAACCACTGCGCGGTGTCGATGTCTTCCAATCGTAAGACGATCTGATTGTTCAGATTGCCCAAAACCTGCTGCATTTTCGCGACGTTTCCGAGTTTCGCCGTCAGATCCGATCGGGTCTGGTAGGCGACGAACGCCTTGAAGCCGGCGCCTCGGCCCTTGTTGAGGACCTGGATCACCTGCTCGTTGATCGCCTCGGCGACTTCGTCGATGATGAGCACGACTTCGGGCGGCTTCTCGTAGAAGTTATAGATCGCCCCGGCAACCGACGCGATATCGGCAAGCAGCATGGACATGATGGCCTGCGCGACCAGCGCATTCGAGAGCGAGTCGGCGCCGACGTACAGCACGGCCTTCTGCTTGATAACCTTATCGATGTCCCAGATTTCGCGGTCGTCCTCGAAGTCGTCTGCTTTCGGCGCCAGCATCAGGCCGGTCTCGCCTGTGGCGAGCATCTGGAGCAGGGGGAGGGCCGACGCGATGATCCGGCCGTAGTGATCGCGGTCGTGGTGGAATGTCGCGACCAGCCCGTCGATCGCTTCGTGCCCGAGATCCTTGTTCGCGAAGCGGGCCATGTACAGTTGCACCATGCCGTCGAGCAGCGTGCCGCCCGGCTTCTGGCCTGCCTTCTGCATGTAGGCGCTGGCCTCTTCTTCCCAGTCAGGCATTCCGGCTTCCGGGAAGAACCGGCGCAGCGCACGATCGAGAAGCTTGTTGATGCCGTTCTGTGCGTATTGCAGGATCGAGCGCAGGTTTGGCTTGTCGCCAACGTAGAGCTCGCCTTTTACCGCGCGGTCGATAAACAGGAAGGCGAACTGGCGGAAGGGGCCTTCTTCCATGAGCTGTGCAATGCGGCTCGGAATTTCCGAAGGCTGCGACCAGTTTTCAATTGGATTCAGGCGAATCGACTGCGACGGGGCGGCCTGCTTCCAATACAGAAACTTCCGGCCCGTGCGCTCACACTCCTTTTTCACCCGCTTCATCCAGTCGCTGTCGTTCTTCGGATCAATGATGATCAAAATGTCGTTCGGGTTATGGATGACCTGCGTCGATATGACCTCGTACGTACGCGTCTTGCCAGAGCCAGTCGTGCCGCTCACCGAGGTGTGGCCTGGCATCGCCTTGTAGTGGAAGGGCACCCATTCCTTCTTCGGCTCCATGCCGTGAATCCACGAGCGCCCCTGCGGCATGGCGTCAGCGATGCTGTCCGCGGGCGCGAAGATCTGTTCGACCCGCTTCACGACAGGCGACGGCATCCATTTGGGCAGGCCGGGAATGTCGCTCGATGGCATCCGCAAGATGTCGTGTGCGATCTGGCAATGCCGTTGCGTCCATTCATAGCCAAGGCCCAGATACATGGCGTCCTGCTTCTTGCGCATGGCATCGCTGATGGCCAGAAGCTGATCGATCTGGATAAGGGTCAACCACTTCGTGGAGATCGCCATCCGGAACTTCAGCGCGCGCCACACCTGGGACGACCGAAAGACGAGCATCGCTGCAGCAAACAAGGCGAAGTAGCCGGCATCGGGCATGCCGCTGACGAGCAGCAACACGATCGCAAGGCTCCAGCCCACCACCGCGCGAAACTCGAAGATTGGGCGGAAATGATTGACGTAGTTGTGCATCACGGTCCTTCTGAATTGACGGGGCGCTCGGCGATGAGCCCGGCGACCTTGTCGACGAGCAGGATGTCCGAGCCGACGACCTTGTAGAGCAGGCTGAACTTCCGCAGGTTCTCGACGAGGGATTCAGACGCCATGCCATAGTTGCCGATCATCCGCTTGCTGATCGCGAGCTTGTTCTCGACCCACGAGACCTTCGTCTTGCCGGCGGCAACATCCTGAGAGAGCGCGCGGAAGAAGTCGCGCATAAGATTGGATGTGCCCGCCAGTGCTTCGGCAAACGGGTCGGCAGCGACCGCCTTGGCTGTTGGTCGAACGGCGTCCACGGGTAGCGCAGACGCTTTGGGCTTCTCTGCGTGGGGTATTGCTGCCACCTCGGTCGTCGGCGCGGGCGCATGAGGCAACTGCGCACTCGCAACAACAGTCTTGGTGCCGCCATCGTCGATGGCAGGGGCAATCGACGAGACTTGAGCCTGGTCCTTGATGCCGAAGGCTGCGAGGGCGGCAGCGGTCGGCGCAGGGGTTGCATCAGGCGAGAAGGCGGCCCGACGTGCCTTGACTTCAAATTGTGTGACCGTCTCGACCGCCTGCCTCGCCACCTTGTGCAGGAGCGTCTCGACGCCGGCGGGCCGCGGGTCTGGATTGATGGCGCCGAAAAGGTCGGAGAGCACGACGGGATCAAAGCGTGCGAGTCGCTCGGCACCGAGAATCTCGCGGGCCAGCAGAGCCGTCCTCATCCGCTCGACGGGCGTGGATTGCTCCCGGCGCCTGACCTGGTAGGTGCTGTCGCCCAGCCAAACGCCGAAACCGCCGTGCGCGGCCGGGATCCACTCTTGGCCGTCGCTATCCCGAAAGAACTGGAAATGTCGGCATGGTTCGTCAAGCCGGGAGCACGCGGCTGCGAGGAAGAGGGCATATAGATACTGCGGCTCCAGCAGCCGGCGTCTCTCGGATGGCTGATCTGCACCGAACTTCTGCGCCCCGGACAGCCGCATCGCGTAGTACGCAGCCTCGACGGTAGCCCGCAGCGCGCCGCCGGGCTCCGCGTGCTCGTCGGGCCGAAGGGGCATGGAGCCAAACCAATCCGCGCACGCGGTCAGTACCGCAAGCCATTTCGCGTCGAAAGCCGTGGCTTCCGATTCGTTGGCGTACTGGCGGATTAGATCGATACGAGGCTTGTGCGCGAACATGAGTTCGCGCTCTGGGAGGGGCGCGTGCGACGTATGTGTCATCACTTCTTCCCGCCGGCAAGCTTACTGCCGAGATTCCACGCCCCGCGGCCGAGTATCTTGAAGCCGCCAGTGCCGCTGATCCCGCCACCTGTGCCGAAGATCGAACCTGCGATCTTTGGAATCTCCATCGCAATGAAGACGAGAACAACAGCGACAGAGAGAGCATATGCGGCAGCAACTGTCGTGTCAGTCCCGACATTGGTGATATCGGTCACGGTGCTTTGGAGCGTGCTGGAGACCAGCTGGGCAATGATCGCCGCTATCACCATGTACATAGAACCTGTGACCATATAGTCGAGCCAGGCAAAAAAGTACTTGCGAGAAAGGTCCAGCATTCCGAATGCGACGGCCAACGGCCCAATAGCGATGCCCACTGCCACCATGAGGTGTCCTACTAGGATGAACCACGCATAGATAAGGGCCGCGCACAGGACAGCTAGCATGGCGAGCAGGAACGCGAATGCTGCGACGACGGCGTCAATCAGTCGAAGCGGATTGCCAAGTGCGGCTTGAAGGATCCGCACGATGGAGTCATAGAACTTCCCCCCCGTGCTTGCTAGCGTTGCAGGCAGGTCGTAGACGCTGACGCCGGCATTGAAGCTCGTTGCGATCTTGTCGAACCAAACGAAGATGCCTGGACCGAAGTCGGTGTAGCCGATGTACAGCGCGGTAAAGATGCCGAGGATGAGTATTGTTTCCATCATGTCTGTCCATGCGGCGACAGCATCGTTTGTCGACGCAAAGCGGATGCCGGCGAGCAGGATCGCAATGACGCCGAGTCCGAAAGCCACCTTGTCCGCGTCAACACGGACACGATCGCTAAGGGCTGTAGCGCCAGAAATGAGTCCGTTCCGCATTCTGTCCATCCCGGCGAGGGCCTTCTTGACCCCCGCGCCGATGTCGCCTGGTCGGGATACGGCGCCGATCTGCTGCGGGGCGCTAGTGCCGCCGCCGGCGGAATTGTTGTTGCCCTCACCAGATGGAGCACCTTGCGCATGCGCCGGAGTCGTGGCAAGGCACAGCAGGACGCCGATCGACGCCAGCGCCGTGCGGATCCACGCGGCAATGGATTGACTCGTCATTTCAGATCCAGAATCTTCTGACGCTGCGACTCACGGTCACTCTGAAGTTGTTTCGCCAACTCAGTCGACTCGGACTGGACAGCCAATGACTTTTGATCCTTGTCAGCGTCCGACTGCGTCTTGGCGCTCATCAGCTGGAGAAGATCGGCGTTCTGGCTCGCCAAGACATCAAGCATCTGATTGGTGGTCTGCGCGGTAGCCTGAGCCGTAGGCGACAGCTTCATCTGCTTCTGGATCTTCTCGCGACGCTTTGCAAGCGTCTCGGTGTTTTTGAACACTGATGCACCGAGATTGAAAAGATTCTTGGCAGTCTTGTTGCCATTGCTCAGCAGCGATGCCTGATCGGCGAGCCACTCGCCGGGCGACTTGCCAGCCGACACCATCATGCTTTGCACGCGGTTGAGGTAATCCGTGTTGCCGGAGAGACCGCCGTACAGGTCTTTCAGCGTGTTGCCGTACTCCTCGTAGCTGCTGATCTCGTTGCGCAACGCCCCCAGTTGCTCGGAAAGGTCAGCGACATCGAGCCCCGTCGATTGCAGGAGCTGATTCGCCATCATCTTGTACTGGTAGACGATGTTGGTGTTCTGATAGACCTCGTCCTTCACCGACTGCAGGGCGGTCATGGTGTTCTGGACAAGATTGACCCAGTCGATGACTGGCATGCCGCCCGCGTGCGCCAGAGAGCTGAACGTCAGGGAGGCGGCTGCTGCGGCCTTGATGATCCACTTTTTCATTTGCTGCATCTCCTTAGGCGACGCGCGAGAGCATCTCGCGCACGTAGTGTTGCTGCCAGTCGGCGTGACCGGACGCGTGATGACGATCGAGGATGGCCTGCGCGACGCCATCCGATCGGAGCATGGCGACCATCTCCTCGGAGAACGTGCTCTGAAGCATGCGGGTCTGCGAACGCGTGATCCAGAGATAGTCGCGGTTCGGAACGGCGTCATTGATCATCTGAATCTGGTCGTCGGTAAGGCCGAACTTGTCTTTGTAAAGGTCCTTGCTCGTGTTGGCCTGACTGTTGGGCAGGTAAATCAGATTGCCGACGTTGTCCTTCAGAATCTCGAAGTCCGGAATGCGCTCTACCTGGCGCAGCGACTGCGTTGCCATCCAGATGGCGCCGTTGAGCTTTCGGATCGTGGTGATCCACGTCTCGAGCCGCTTGTAGAAACGCGGGTGCTGGAAGAAGAAGCCCGCTTCTTCCACTTCGATGATCGTGTAGCGCAGGCCGTCCATGGACTGGCTGATGCGATAGAAGGCGTAGTCGACGAAGAGGGCGGCCGCGCGGGGATACTTCTCGAACAGGTCGCCCATCTCGATGGACAGGTTGTCGCTGACTGCAAAGGCGTCGTCGGCATGGTCGAAGAAGTGGCCGTACTGGCCGCCCTTGATCCAGATCTGCAATCGATCGCGTAGCTCGTCGTGCAATTGCGTGGAGAGATTGCCCAGCGTCCACAGCTCGGGGCTGTAGGTCGAAAGGATCTTCACCGCCTCGAAGACATCCTGCGTCTGCTGTGGCGAGAGGGAGAAGTTCTCGTCCTCGAGCGCCAACGTCACCCACTCCGTGACATAGGTGAAGTTGGTTGGGTCACCAAGTAGCGAGAGCGGGTTGACGTGTGTTGCGGTCTGGAATTTTCCGGTGACATCCACGAATGCGCCGCCGCCGAGCAGCGTGGGAATGCGCGTCGAACGATCCTTGTCGAAACGGATCCGACGCGCGCCGTGGCGGCCTGCCTGCGACAAGAGGAAGTTCAGGAACACAGTCTTGCCGGCGCCAATCGGACCGATCACGAGCAGGTGCCCGTTGCCGCCTGGCTGGTGAAGGTCGACGCGCTGCGCAGTCTTGTGGCGGGTAGGCAAACAGGTGAGCGGTGGCACGTCTCGCCCCGCCTTCTCGGACAGCCAGTTGTTGCGCGTGGGGCCCGGCATGACCGAGCACACCGGCGCGATATCCGATACAGCAGGGGTTTCGACGAACTGCAGGCGCCGCTGCTTGTCCCAGCGGCCGGGCAGGGTGCTGTTCCATGCGGGCATGAGATTGGCCTTCTCTCGGATCGCGCCGAACCCCGCGTTGGTCAGGGCTCCGACGACTTCGCTGATCGCGTCTTCGCATTCGGCTTCTGTCTCGCCGTAGACGATGATGGAGATGTTGGCGAAGCCGTGCTGCGTGCCTTCGGCGGTCAGGCGCTTGAGAGCGAAGCCAGCCTCCTTGGCAAGCTCCTCGCGGCCTTCGTCGTTCTCCGGCTCTTCCTTGCCGAAGTACTGCTTGAGAATGGCTCCCACATTGAGCGCCGCCATCTTGTAGAAGCGGCGTACCTTTTCGATGTAGGCCGAGGCCCGCGCGGTGTCGAGGAAGCGGAACATGATGCAGACGTCGAGCTCGGCATCGATCTGCATGAGGCTGTCCAGCGCTGCTTCCTGAAAGGAGAGCCATTCCTTGACGGACACGATGCCGGCATAGCGCTTGCCGTGTGCCGACTCGAAGAGCAGGCGTTCCGCACCGACCGTCACTTCCGATTCCGTGAGGTGGGTGTCGAGCAGTGTGACTGGATACCGGATACGGCGGGGCGGCACGCTCGGATTGGCCGCCTGGTGCAGCGCCGCGTAGCTGTCCTGCATAGCGAGGCGGTTGAGCTTGAGACGCGGGACACCGCCGCTGAACGCGTCGATCATCGCTTCGAAGCGCCGGGTGTCCGCCTGCATCTTCTCCAAGTCGAAGGCGAAGGCGCTCCGGGCGAATACGGTATCCTTCGTCGCCTCAAAGATCGACGCGTAGACGGACTTGCCGCCGACAGTCATGTGATGCCCGACCTTGTCGAAAAACTTCGCGACGCCGGTCTCCGGGGTGTAGGCGATTGCCAGCGAATGCGCGTTCCGGAAATACTTCCCGGATGTGAGGTGTGCCTTGTTAAGGACGTCGAGGCGGGCGTCCGCGGCTTCCGCAAACTCCCCATCGACGTAGCCGTGTGCGCGGCGATGACTGAGCTTCCACCACGCCGTGATGCGGTTGTCGAACGACTTGCACGCCTGATCCAGCTGATTGCGCGCCGATTCGATATCGCCGCTGTTCGGGCTGTCTGCATCCACGCCCTGGAACTCGAAGTTCGCGAGCAGCGAACCATCCTTGTTCAGGATGAGCTCGGGGGTAATGGATGTGAGCCATGGCGCCACTTCATAGAGCGGGCGGCGATTGATCTTCAGCATGGCAGGTCGCTGTCAAAGCCGTAGGGGCGACGGAACAGCGAGTGGAGCTTGCCGTGCCACGGCCGCGACTCGTACACGTCACCATAGGTGTTGTAGACGCTAAGAATCTGGTTCCACCACGGGTCGCGCGAGGTGAGCCAGCGCAGCAGCGCATGGAAGGCCATGCCCATCAGCACGACAGCCACCGGGATCTTCCAGCCGCTGCGGAACGTCACGTACACCAGTAGCGCGACGATGGTGCCGTTGGCGATGGCGAGGCCGCGTACCGCCCCGCCGATCTGGCGTGGCCGTGAGAGCCCGATGCTGACGTGATGCTTGCGCATGTCAGATGCCCGAGCAGGCCTTCGCGACGCCGAGGACCGTCATGATCGACGGTGCTGCTGCGGCAAGGCCGACGCCGATACAGATCACGGAGACGAACTTCATGATGGTCGACTCGGAGTTGGCGATACCGACCGCGCCCAGCACGATGAGAATGAGACCCGCGACGAACAGGTACTTCGTATTGATGAAGGTGGCAATGCCGCAGATAAATTCGCCGAGCGACGAAAGTGCGGCGAGTTCTGCGGCAGCAGCTGAACCGGCGATGGCCATCAGACCGGTCATCGCGAGCGCCTGCTGCACTGGCTTGCGCGCGACCGACGCGCGGACGTTGGACAGAAGAGACATGCGGTAAATACTCCGTTGGTTAAAAAACGCGCTCGACAACGTATTCGTTGCCGCGGATGCCTTTGACTTCGATGATTTCGGAGACATGGCGCATCTCGCCGGTGCGCTTCATGTGGATGACGTAATGGATGCAGTCGGCGACGAGTTTGCGCATGTCTTCGACCTTCCAGCCGGAGCCCGGCGGAATCCCGAGAAGGGCCATGCTCTCGAGGCGGGAGAGGGCGGCGCGCGCATTGGGTGCGTGAAGCGATCCCATGCCGCCGTCATGACCGGTGTTGAAGGCCTGGAGCATGTCGTACGCTTCGCCGCCCCGTACCTCGCCGACGAGGATGCGATCGGGGCGAAAGCGCAGCGACAGTGCCACGAGTTGCTGGGTGCTGACCCCCTTGTCGGTGTTTGACAGCAGGCGGACGAGATTGGGGACGCGCGGCTTCAGTTCCTGTGTGTCTTCGATCGTCAGCACGCGCTCCTCGCCTGGAATCACCTCGACCAGTGCGTTCAGGAAGGTGGTCTTGCCGGACGACGTGCCGCCTGCGACGAGAATGTTCTTGCGCTGTCTCACGAGCTGCGACAGCGCCTCCATCAGGGACTCGTCCTCGACCGGTCCGGAGAAGATGGGACGATCGGTATCGACCTGCCGGGCGTGCCTGGCAGAGAAGGCGCCGGCCGCGACGTAGTCCTTGAGGGACAGATTGCGTTCCTGATGCCGGCGAATGCTCAGCGCATGGCCGCCGATGGCGGTGGGCGCCATGACTGCGGCGATACGCAGACCCTTGTGGCCAGCGTTGATAATTCCCTGCGACGTGCCGCGCACCGCGGATTTCTGTACCGAGGAGGCAAGCGATCGGATGGCACCTTCGAGTTTTGCGGGCTCGATGCTGACTTCCAGCCGAGTCATGACGCCACGCCGCTCTACCCATACGTTGTCGTGGCGATTGATCATGACTTCGGCCACGTCCGGCGCGGTCATGTGCTCACGGATGGGCGCCAGCGATTCGAAGAACATGCCGACGGCACTCTCTTCGAGTTGACTGAGCTGCAGGAGCGGGTGATTGGCAGAGGAATCCATGCCCGCTATTGTTGGCGGCCGCGGGCTCGCGTGGAGTCCGGAAAGCTATGCGATTTTGAGGAGCTTTCTCGGTTTATCGGCTACGACGGGCGTATGCGCGGATTTGATGCCACGATGAGACACCATGCCAGAGCGTCTGCAATGGCCGCCCGCGATCGAGAGCAAACGAGCGAACTCGTTCTGCTCGGTCTTCCTTCTCTTTGATCAGTGCGCACAGCAAGCGGGCCACCAATAAATGTGACGTTTAGCCTGGAAAGTTCGAGCATGCTCGACCTATTTCCGCAGAAACACGACATAAATTGGTGAGCTTTCTGGATTGAGATGTAACAAAGGAGCCTTCTCTAGCGGCTTCATGCTTCGTCGATAGGCGGTTCGACTCCGTGACCCGCGCTCATCGAGTGCAGCGAGGCGAAGCAAGAATCGCAAAAAGCTCCGCAAAATCGCATAGCTTTTCGCCCTCTACGACGCGTGGTTAGCTGTTCCAATTAGCGGCATCCAACAGGAAAGCCGCATGCGTCTGTTCACCAAGAAATCCGACAAGGCCAAACCTCTGAGCGTCGCGCCGGGGATGTACGCCGACGAGAACCCCGAGCAGGTCATCTTTGATCGCACGACGCGACTGGCCGTCGAGCGCAATCACTGGAAGATCGCAACGCTTGGGATCGGGTTCATTGCATTCGCGGCGATCATGACGCGCGAGTCGCCGCCATCGGTGGTGAAGACGGTTGGGGTATCCGCCGACGCCACGGGCAAGCCGTTCGTGCGCGAGTTGACCGACTACCGTCCAGACGATCTCGCCCTGAAGTGGGCGTTCAAGGATCTGGTCACGCGCTGGTTCACGATCGAGCCGATCCTGAGCACGGACGTCGAGCGCTCCCGCATTGCGCAGAACCTGCGCTCCGTGCGCGAGCAAATGGTCGGGTCAGGCCGCCAGCAGTTTCAGGAATGGGTGGACGACGATCAGCCGATCCGTCAGGTCATCACCTCGCCCACGCTTGTGCGCGAGCCGAAGATTCTGAACATCGCCGTCCTGCCGGACAGCACGGTCGCCGTGGAGTTCGTGACCTCCACCAGCGAGGACGGCTACAAGCCGCGCAGGCAGCGCTACGCCATTACGTTCCGCTATCAGGTCAAGCCGCCGACCAGCGATGCCGTGCTCGGCACGAATCCGTTCGGCATCTATCCCGTTTTCTTCAGCATCCAAAAGTCGCAGGCGTAATGCCGCGCTCAGAAGCCATGGAAGCCAAATCCTCCCGGATTCTCCCCTACGCCATTGCCGCCGTGCTGGCGTTCGCGCTCTCTGTCCCCGACGGCCACGCCGCCGACAAGCTTCCCGGCCGCGCTGGCGCAGGCCTGGGCGGCCTGAGCGTGGGCGATATGAGCGACGCCATGAACCCGGCGAATCCGTTCAACGGCGGCGTTGATCCGGTGGCGTTGCCCGGCGATTCGCGGCTTGTCGTCTTTACCTACAGCCGCGATCAGATCTTCCGCGTGCTGAGCGCGCCGCTGAAGATGACAACCATCGAGTTCCCCGACGACGAGCAGATTGTCGGCGAGCCCGCGTGGGGCGAAAGCGTTCGCTGGGACTACGAGACCGACGGCGTCAATCACCTCTACGTGAAGCCGCAGGCGGCAGGCCTCGTGAACACACTGTCGGTGAACACGAACAAGCGCAGCTACGAGTTCACACTCGTGTCGTCGCCGCTGGGCGGCATCTTTTATCAGAAGGTGCGGTTCCGTATTCCGACCTCGGTAGCGGCAAAGGTCAAGGCGCGCAACGACGCGAAGGCGGACGCGGGTGAGGCCCGCGCTGGCGACGTGGCCGACGAGCGGAATGCCGAGGCGATCGGCGTCTCGCCGGAGAAGCTCAACTTCGAGTACTCGATTTCTGGCAGCGCCGATTTCAAGCCGGAGACGGCATTCGATGATGGCAAGGCGCTGTGGCTGCGCCTGCCCGCGGGGGCCTCGCAAAACTGGCCGGTGGCGCTGGTCAAGGACGGGAGTGACTACGTCGTGGTCAACGCGCTGCGCCGAGGCGGCTACCTCGTCGTGCAGCGCCTCGCGGACACCGTGGTCCTGCGTTCGGGCCGCGAGGAAGTACGCGTGGAGCGCGGCCGTGGCCGCATCCTGGGGCTCTTCTGATGCGCGGCAACAAGCACGACCCCAACGTGACCGACGTCACCGATGCGCAGCAGCGCACGGTGAAGGGAAAGCTACCGCGCAATATCGTGATCGCGCTGGGCAGCATCGCGGCCGTTCTTGTGGGCGCGCTCGGATACTACTTCCAGTCTCTCAACGAAGTGCAGCGCGACGAGCAGGTCGAGAAGGAGCGCGCTGAGCAGATCCGCGCCCGCACCGGCTCTTCGGAGGGTGCGCAGAACCTCGAGCAGACCATTCGCGATCAGGCGGAGAAGGCAAGGCAGGAAGCAGAGCGTCAGCGCAAGGTCGCGTTGCCGGCTGATGCGCCAAGGACGCCCGTGCTGACGGCGAATGATTTCGTTGCTGGCGGCCGTGCGGGCGCCGCCGCGCCGGACGCGAAGAAGAACGAGCAGGACACGATTTTCACGGCGCCGATCTACAAGAGCGGGGTGCGCAAGAGCCAGATTGAGCGAAGCAACGCTCCGGCTGTCGCCGATGTCACCGATCCCGCCGCAATGCGGGCCTTGCAACAGGCCGCCGCGGCACGCGCGAGCGCGGCCACTGCGGGGCAGGGGCCGGATAGTGCCGCACAGCCCGTATCCGCTGACAAGCAATTCCTTCGCGACGCGGGAACGGCCTCGACGCTGCGCACCGGCTTCGACGGCAAGCTGCCGCGCTGCACGCTGAGCCGTGGCTTCATCATCCCCGCGAACTTTGCTGGGGGCCTCAACTCCGACAAGCCGGGTGAGTTCCGTGCGACGGTCTCCCAAGACGTCTACGACACCGTGAAAGGAACGTGTCGAATCATCCCGGCCGGCACGACGCTCGTCGGCATGTACAGCGCCGATATCGCTGTGGGGCAGGAGCGCATCCTGACCGCATTCGTGCGCATGCAGCTGCCAAACGGCAAGACGGTACCGCTGATGGGCATGCAGGGTGCCGATCCGGACGGCACTGCGGGCAACTCCGGGGACGTCAACAACCACTTCTGGAAAATCTTCGGCGGCGCGCTCGTGATTGGCCTGCTCGAGCAGCGGTTCAACAACGGCAACACGGCGACGACGGTGGGCCCGAATGGCCTGACGACCTATGGCAACGCTGCGGGACAGGTTGCGACCCAGACCGCGCAGACGATCCTCAATCGCAACCAGAACATCCGCCCGACGATCACGACCGAGCCGGGACAGAAGATGGTCGTGCAGGTTAAGCACGACATCGTGCTGGAGCCGTATCGTGAATAGGCGCGTGACGAACATCGTATGCGGCGTCGTGGCATCGTTCGCGTCGATCGTTGCCCACGCTGCAATTATTGAGGCGGTTGTCAGCCCGAACGCGATCGTTGTGCGGGCCGATGGTCAGGCACGCGTGCATACGTTGGAAGGCAAGCCCGTCCTGTTCTGCGGCCTCGATGCATTCCTCGGATGGTCGGCCCGGCTGCTGAACGCTCAGATCGAACCTGGCGCCGATGAAGGTTCAGTGGTGACGCTTGGCGGCAAGTCGGTGCCTATCGCGCGCCTGTTCGCGCGGGAAGGCTGGCTACGGCCTGCTGTCCTGAACGACGCCGCACAGGAAGCTATTGCCGAGCGCCGCGGTGGCTGGGCATGCGCACCCAAGACCGAGCCCTTCGCGCAGATGGGCCATCGGGTCGATCCCAAGATCACGGCGGGCATCGCGATGAACGAGTCGTCGTATCGCGGCCGCCCCTGGCCGTGGACGCTCAACGTCGCGGGGCGGGGCATGTTCTTCGCCTCGCGCGAGGAAGCCTATGCGGCCATCAACCGCCTGCTAGCCAGTGACCGTTGCGACTTCGATGTCGGCCTCATGCAGGTGAACTGGTGCTACCACGGCAGGCGCTTTGCCTCGCCGTGGGAGGCGCTGGCACCCGCCACCAACATCCGCGTCGCGGAGGACATCCTTGCCGAGAACCTCCAGCGCAGCGGCTCACCCATGAAGGCCGTGGCCTGGTACCACAGCGCGAATCCTGAGCGCGGTGGTCCGTACTTCTCCCGATTCATGAAACACGTGGCGCAATTCCAATGATCCGGCCGCTCATCTTCTCTGCTCTGGCGCTGATGGCGTTTCCCGCTATTGCGGCCGATACCGATCCGCTGGACTTCGACTATCAGGTGGTCGCACGGGCGTCCGAGCGTCCGGCGATGGTCTTCAACGACGGCGTCGCCACCTACATCCAGCCGCGGTTTGGCCAGAAGATCGATGCTGACGGCGCGATCCAGAATGGTCCGTACTGGGTCATCGATGGCGTGCCGGACGTGGTGCGGTACTCGGTGAACGGTCAGATGGTGGTTGCACGCTGGAAGCGTGCGAACAGCTTCACGTCCGAGCCGGCGAACCCGAGCGGAGATCTGCCGCGCAGTCTGGCTGCGATCTCCGGCCGTCTGGCGCTCATCGGCAGCTTCACGGACCTTCCCGTTGTGCGCGCGGGCCGTTCTTCGTTGCCCCTCGCGCAGATGGTGAAGTCGATAGCCCCGGCGGGATGGAGCGGCACGGCGCAGAAGGACATTTCGCTTACGGACGATGTATCGCTCGACGCGCGCAGTGGCGAGAACTGGCTGCAGGCCCTCGCGCGCGTCCTCGAGCAACGCAATCTCTATGCGGAGGTCGACTTCGGGCGCCGCAGTATCTCCCTGCGCGCCACGCCCCCCAAGGCGTTCGCTGTGGAGACGGAGAAGCTTCCGGCGCCCGGCGGGATGCTGCGCACCAGCGCGCCCGCGACTGACGTTGTGTCAGATGTCGCAAAGAGCGCCACATCAGCGCCGGCGGCTGCCGCTGGCGGCGGTGGCACGCCGTTGCCGGAAGGCCCTACGCTCGCATCCGCTTTCAACGCGCTGGCGATTCGTGACGCGAAGAATGGGCGCATCGAGATGCGCTTCGACGCGGAGCCGAGCGGCCTGGAGCTGCGCGATGCCGCAGGCGACAAGCTGCGCACGAAATGGGACGACACCGAGAAGGTCCTCTCGTTCCCCACCGTCGACCACTTCACCGTCGCGGCCGCCGGCAAGCGGGTGGAGGTCGCACGCGTGCCCGGTATCAGCTTCCTGTTCCCGCGCGAGAACGACGCTGGTCTTGAGCGCGTGTTCGAGAAGGACGGCAACACCTACCTGAGCTTCGCCAAATCGATGGCGAGCATTTCGGTGTTCGGCGACAACCATCAGGGCGGTGGGGAGCAGAAGGATCGCTACTTCAAATTCAACGGCGTCTCTGACCATCTGACCGTCATCGCCGACGGCAACATCGTGCGTGTGGATCGTCTTCCAGAAGTGCGCTTCTACGAGCGTGCGGCGAGTGTGCAATGAGCTCGCTGCGTCCAGTCCTCCTTCTCGTTGCTGCACTGACTCTGGTGTCGGCCGCACACGCCGACTGTCTCGACGATGCGGCCGCGTTCCACCGGGTGAGCCCGACGCTTGCGCGCGGCATCGCGCAGGTCGAATCCGGGATGCGCGCCGGAGCGACGAATCGCAACACGAACGGCACCGAGGACATCGGCCTCATGCAGATCAACTCCGTTCATCTGCCGCGCCTGGCGAAGTTCGGCATCACCCGCCAGAGCCTGTTCGACCCCTGTATCAACGCGTATGTGGGCACGTGGATTCTTGCCGACTGCCTCAGCCGCTACGGCGAGACGTGGACCGCCGTCGGTTGCTACAACGCCGGCGCGCCGGACAAGCGCCTGCGCTACGCGACACGCGTCTACGAGATGCTGCGCAAATGAACTCTTCGAATATTCAACGGAAATCAGCCATGTACCTGCCTCGATTGTTCTCCCGGATGTGCCGGGTTCTGCTGTGCGGCGGCGCCGCTGTTGTCCTCAGCGCGCACGCGGCAGTGCCGGGCGCATCGCCCTTCGGCGCCGATGCTTCGGGAACCTTCGAGCCAACCAAGCCGCTGGCCGGTGGCGGATGGCAGTTGCTGTCGGATAGCCGCAGCGCGCGGCCTAAGTCAGCAACCCTCGCCGCGGCGCCGGTCGCCGCCGCGCCGGCGACTGGGACCGGGAGTGCCTCGGCTGCGCTGCCGGCCGCGCAACCCATCCCTGCCGCGACCGTGACCCCTGTCATCGCTGCTCCGGTAGCCGCTGCACCGACAGCTACCAGCACGCGCGACTGGTCTGTGTCACCGGCCGATGGCAACTATCGCCTGCTCATCGAGAAATGGGCGCGCGAAGTGGGCTGGACGGCCGCGCCGTGGGAGCCGGATCAGGACGTGCAGATCGAGGGCGCGGACGCCTTCACGGGGGATTTCAAGGCCGCGGTGCGGCGCGCGCTCGCTTCGACCGAGATGACCGACTACAGCCTGAAACCCTGCTTCTACTCCAACAACCTTGTGCGTGTGGTGAAGCTCACCACGAAGTGCGATCCGACCAAGTGAGCGGCCCTATGCTGAATCGAATCTTCCGTCCGACGACCGGTGCAATCCTCGTGTGCAGCACGCTGGCTGGCTGCGTCTCGCCCACGCTGCTCAACGATGTGCGACGCACCACGGACAACACCACCGCGCAGGTCACGCAGACCACCGAGGAACTTTACGCGCGTATCCGCCGCGACCGGGCTGCGGTAGAAGCGGAGCAGGACGTGGATCGGCCTTTCCTCGCGGGCAAGCGCGTCCCCGTCGCGCGGAACGTGACCTTGCCCGTGGCGCTACGGAACAATGTTGACACGCTGGTGATGTTCCCGGAGCGCACGATGTCGCTCGCGGTAGCCGCCCAGCGCGTGCAGATGGCCACCGGGATTCCGGTCAAGATCGAATCCGATGTCTATCTGCCGCCGAACCTGCTGCTGCCGCGATCGCTGGGCACGCAGGCACTCCAGCAGCTGCGCACGCAGCAGCCTGGGCAGGCCGGTGCCATCAACCCGATCGCGCAAGGCCTTGGTCCCGCACCGGCCCTCAATTCGCCGCTCCCCACTGCGCTGACGGCCGGAGGCGCGTCTGGCGTGACGCAAAGCACTGCGCTGCTCGAAACCCCGCTGAACGTCGAGTTTCGAAACAGCGAGAAGATGCCCCTCGCGAGCATGCTCGACCTGATCGCGACGCGCCTGGGTATCAACTGGGAATACAACACCGAGAAGGGCGTGGTGCGCTTCTACCGTCTGGTGACGAAGACCTGGCAGCTGCCGATGGCAGGTGGCACCAACTCGTTCACGACCGAGTTCAAGCAATCCGCGCAGGGTAACTCGTCCGGTGGCGGTGGTGCAGGCGGCGGTGGATCGGGGCAGTCGGCGCAGATTGACGCTGCGGCGAAGGCCGAGATCAAGGAACAGAACGATCTCGAAGGGATCAAGGCGAGCATCCTGCCTGCGCTCACGATGGTCGGCAACCCGGAGCTCAATCCGGCGACCGGGGTGCTCACGCTGCGCGATACCAAAGAGGCGGT
Organism: Cupriavidus pauculus; assembly: GCF_008693385.1. NCBI lineage: Bacteria > Pseudomonadati > Pseudomonadota > Betaproteobacteria > Burkholderiales > Burkholderiaceae > Cupriavidus > Cupriavidus pauculus. The sequence continues at coordinate 224,893 of NZ_CP044066.1, read as the reverse complement.
CGATGCCGCCGACGAGATCATCCGGAGGCAGATCGCGATCTACTCGCGTGTCATTATCTTCAAGTTTCAGATGATCGACCTGACCGTGGCGGACTTGGGTGAGGCCGGCTACGACTGGAACGTCATACTGACCAAGGCGCTGCAGAATATCCCGGGGTTTACGGTCAACGCTTTGTCGCCGGCGACGCTGGTGTCATCGGCTGCCGGCAGTGTCGGCCTGGGTATCACGTCCGGAGGATTCAATGGCACGCAGGCCATCGTGAACGCGCTGAAGCAATACGGCACGGTCACATCCGGTCTGACCATCCCCGTGTCCATGCGGAACCGGCACGGCTTCCAGTACAACAACCGTCGCACCTTCTCGTATGCATCCGGCTCGACGCCCGCCACGACCACGGCCGGTGGCACCGGTGGCATTCCCGGCATCGTGACGTCGACGGCAACGGTGGGCTTCAAGCTTGCCGCATACGCCGATGCGACGTCCCGCGATGACGTCAATCTCACCATCGCGCTTGACCAATCGAAGCAGGATGGCCCGCTCGAGAAGTTCACGTCAGGCTCCGGCGACAACCAGCAGTCGGTGCAGACGATCAACATTGTCGGCAAGGGCATTCCGAAGCAGGACATCATCGTCCGCAACGGACAAACCGTGCTGATGACGGCTCTGGACCAGGACGACACCGCCAATACGCGTCGCACGCTCGGCGAGTCGCTGCCGATGATCCTCGGTGGCTCGCAGACCGTCTCGAAGACCCGCACCTTCACGCTCTTGCTGGCGACCGTCATGGTGCAAGACCATGGGGAGGGGAAGTAATCATGCTGGCTATCCGAACGCTTCTCTCTGACGCGCTGGCGTTGTATCGCCGCTATCCGCTTGTGGCGATCCTGACGTGCTTGCCGGGCCTTTCGTTGGTCCTCATACAACATGTTGAGGATATGGTTGGTGTGGCCGTGGTGTCGGCCGTGTTGACACTGATTGGCCAAGGGATCTTATCTATCTTCGGCCTGTCGCTTGAGCAACGGATGTTGGCCACGACCGACCGCACCTGGACGGTTCAGGTCCACGGGATGGATGTCGGGGTGATCTCAGACGTCGAATACGCCTCGTTGCGTCATCACGCAGCCTTCTCGGGCGCAAACTATCTGCGCCAAATCGCGAACCTTTGCGAGATGGCCTTCAACTCCGTCCGTTTAATGACGCGGGCCATTCCGTTCCTTGCATTCTGGATCGTGATTGGTGGCCTGCTTCTCGACACAGTTACAGCGCTGGCCCTAGCGCGTAAGCTTTGGGCGCTAGCTCAGACGTCCCCGGAGTCATTCGCTTATGCAATGGCTAAGGGCCTTGTGCTGGTGGTCGCATGGGGTGCTGTGATCTACGGCATGTTCATGCCGAACGCGATTGGGTTCTGCAACCAGTTTCGCGCGGACTTGGAGCACTTCCTGTGCCATCGACTGAATCTACCGACGACAGCGCGCGTGGATCTCTTCAGCCCCGACGGTACTAGGCGCGGTCCCGCAGCCGAGAGGGCTGAGTTCCGCTCCTTTTTGCGCATGCGCTTGTCGAAGGCGGATACCGACACCGTGTCGCCGGGAGTTGTCCGATGATCCTCGACGTCCATGGCAAGGCGATCGCTTTCGGCATGCAGTGGCGCACGCTGACCGGCAATGCGCCCGCCCCGGACCTCGCGGCCAAGGTTGCACGTGAGGTGAAGGCCAATCGAATCTGGCACGATGGGTCTGCCCTCCACATGGGCTACCTCGCGCCGGAGGATGGACAGACGAAGGTCAAGGACAAGCTGTACTCGGCCGCCGCCACTGTGGCGCGCATTCCGGGCCTGATGCCCAATGTCTTCTTCGCCTACCGACTCGAGCACGCTGGACAACAGGTCGGGTATCTCGTCTGCGGCGTCCTCAAAGGCCGCCCGCGCGTCGGCTTTGACCGCGTGATTCACGATGAGCAGGCGTTGTCCGAAGTCGTGGTGGAGTTTGCGCGTGTCGCGGGCGGCTCCTTCCGCCTTGCAGGAAACCTTCCTGAGCTCAGCCATCTGCTCGGGAACGTGCCTGGCCTCGCATTCTCCGCGCTGACGCTCGAGCAGCTGGCTGACGCGGCGGATTCCCATGCGGCCCTGCGCAAGCCAAGCTCGACGGCCATGAAACGTCGCGCAGCGGCGCTTGCCGTCCTGGCTGTCGTTGCTGCCATCGGCGGAAAGTACGGGATGGCACAGTACCGCGCGTACGAAGCCCGCAAGCATCCGCCTCCACCGCAGAAGAGCCCGGCCCAGCGCTACGCAGAGGACATCCTCGCGCGTGGCATGGCGCCGTCCGCACGGGCATCCGAGGCCGTGCCACGGTTCGCGAAATGGTTTGCCGACACCGACGCGCTGTTTGTAGGCGGCTGGAAACTGACCAAGGTGGATTGCCCGGCGGTCGTGACCCCGGCGGCGGCATGCTCGCTGACCTACAGCCTTGGCGAGGGTGCGAAGGAAAGCCCTCGCGGCGTCACCAATGCCACGTTCCTGGCTGCTTTGCCCGACGCATTTACCGCACCCGTCTTCTCGAAGGAAGACAAGGAGGTCGTGGTGCAGGCGGACGTGCCGTTCGGTAATGGAACGAAACTCGGGGCACTCCTTGATGCGCTCCCGACGTCGATGGCGCTGCGCACGGACTTCGGCTCGACGCTCCAGCTGCTCCGACCCGCCGCGACGAAGGCGGTGCTTGGTGATATCGCGCTCTTCGGGACCATCCCGGGCGAGGGCATGGCAGCGGTGCCCCAGGTCTACAAGAGCGCGCCATGGGAGATGGACGGCCCGCTGCGCAATGCCGGGGAGATCGCCACCTTCCCGCCAAACGTGGCGGTGTCCGCGATCAAGCTGGCGGTCAAGCTCGACGCTGAACCCACCATCCAGACATCCAAGTTCGAGATCAACGTGAAGGGCGATGCGTACGCCCGCGATGGAGCAAACCAATGAACCGCTTCGACATGACGCTGGCAACTATTGCGCTCGCGATGACCGCGACTTGCGCACACGCGGAGGGCGACAAGTCCGTCACCCGCGTGCTGCTCGAGAAGGACGCTCAGATTGCCGTGCAAAAGGCCGATCAGGAGCTGGCGAAGACCAACCCGGCCCCGGTGGTCGTGACGCCGCCCGCGGCTCCGAGCCGCGAGGCGCATTCGGTGCCGAAGACGGTGGCTGTCTTTGGTATCGATGGCAGCAAGGCGGGACTGCCGGTCACGCTTCGCAGCTACGTGAAGTGGGGTAACGAACTGTATGCGGCACGCGTGGGCGGAAGCGTCCGTGGCTACAAGGTGATCTCCATCACCGAGAACGGCACGACGTTCGCGAAGGGGAAGCAAACGCTGACAGCGGCGCGAGCGGACGACGAAGCCGTTCTCCTCGAGGAGCCCGCGCCGCGCACGGTGAACGCGGCGGCGCGCCCCGCGGAGCCGCTGCCCGGTCAGAACCCTGCAAACAATCTGGCCGCACCGATGCCGTTCGCGCCCTCGATGCCCGCGCCGGTCCCCGCGATGGCGCCGCCCGTCGCGCCCGCTTCGCCTGCCGCGCCTTCGGTAGGCTGAGGAGGAGCGATCATGCGATTCTTCGATCGATCGAGAAAGGCACTCGTGCCGGAAGCCTCCAGCGGGATCATGGTGCTATCCGGCAACGCCCCGGCGCGGCCGGCGGCGCCCGCCCGTGCCGAGCCGTCACGGCATGAGCCCGCCTTGCCGACGGGCAGCGCCGATGTAGCAGAGGTGCAGACCACAGATGAACTGCCTCCGTTCGTCCGGGCGCTGTATGACGATCTTGGCATGGCCCAGTCTCTGCGCCATCAAATCTGCCCGGTGCTGATGGAGTCGCCGGCAGACGGCGAACGGGGCAAGTTCGCCCTGATCCTGCTCGACGAGATGCGACATTCGGACTTCACGGACGAAATCGTACGGCAGGCGCGCCTGCGGTGGGATGCCGCCGAGCCGCTGTTCTTCGCCGCGACCCCACAGGTCATGACGGCTCTGTCTCGCGGCGTGGAGGGCAGCGCGCGGATCGATGGTGTCCAGACGACCAGTCTGCGCAACGCGAATGGGCTCTGGCAGACGTTCCTCGCTGCGGCCGAGTTCGCCAAGCGCGAGCAGGCCTCCGACATCCACTTCGAAGTGAAGGACAACAGCGAGTTGTCGCAGATTCGGTTCGCGATCGATGGGCACCTGGTGCTGCCGCCCGAATTTCGTGTCCGGACAGCCGACTTGCTCGACATGCTGTCGCACGTCTACCAGAAGGGTAAGGGCGGCTCGCATGGCGTCTTCAGCCGCGTGCTGCCGCAGCAGACCAGCATCCGGACTGCCGTCGATGGCGTCCCGATGGTGTTTCGGTGGGCGTCGATGCAAAGCGCGGATGGCCATGTGACGGTCATGCGGATGAATCCCGAGAATGCGACGACGACTCAGGTGGACTTCGTGAAGGATCTCGCGTTCTTCCAGCAGCAGGCGGACGTCATCGACCGCTGCACGATGCAGATGGGCGGGGGTGTGGTGCTTGTCGGCACGGTCGGCTCCGGCAAGACCACGACCGCGCACGCTGTCATGCAGCGCCTGCCGGGATGGATGAACAAGATGTCGATCGAAGACCCGGTCGAACTGATGGCGCATGGAACGCACCATTTCTCGGTGGCTCGCAAACTCGACGGCTCCAACCGTGCGGAAGATCCTTTCATCGTCGCGAAGCGCCAACTGAAGCGGATGAACCCGCATTTCGTCATGATCGGCGAGGTGCGCGACTTCGAATCGGCTGGCCTTTTCCGCGACGTCGCCGGCGCGGGTCTGCGCGCCATGACGACGGTGCACGCGCCGTCCGCCACCGCGGCGACGGACCGCCTGGCTGACAGCGAATTGCAGATTCCCCGCAGCGTGCTCGCGACACCCGGATTCGTGAACCTCTACGTGTATCAGGCGCTGCTGGCGAAGACGTGCGAGTGCGGTCATCACGGCGACGAAGCGAAGGCCATCCTCGGCGCGGCAAAGCTCCGCCAGATCGAGCGGCTGTTTCAGTTCGACGTCGAGGGCATCCGCGTGCGTCGTGAAGAGGGCTGTCCGAAGTGCCGCCGCGCCAATCTGCCCGATCTCAATGGCATCCGTGGGCGCGTCATGGCCGCAGAGATGTTCGAACCCGACGAGCTCGACCTCATGTACATCCGTGATGCGCGCGCTATCGAGTTGCAGGCGCATCAACGCGAGAAGCGCACCACCGGCTTCGACATTCCGGACTGCACTGGCAAATCGGTGTTCGAGGTCGCCATGTACCACGTCTTCGCTGGCACGGTCGATCCCCGGCAGGCCGAGCGGATTCTCTCGCTCGATGCCTATGAGGCCAAACTCAAGCGCATGAATGGAGCCCGCGCATGATGAACCGAATCAAAGAAGCCCTGGCGGCGTTCAAGCGCAGGAAGTACGCGGCGGCTTCGCAAAGCCTCAGCGGTGCAACCGGCCGCTTTCCGGACAAGCTGTGGTGGGCAAAGCTCGAGTTCTCGGCCAAGCGCGCTGACTACTACTACGACCTGGCCATGCGCATCGAGAAGATGCCGGGCGAGGCGATTGCGAACCACTTTGCGAAGGATGCCGCGCGCCGCGCGGGCGAGCCGCTGGGCCTGCTGGCGTCTCTCTGGCTCGCGCGCTATGAGGGTCTTGACGGTCAGATGCAGGAGTCTCGCCTCGCCGAGATTCTTCGCGGGACGGTACCGGACGAAGATCTCGCGATCATCGCGGTGGCCGAGCAGGGCGGTGACGTGAAGCAGGGCTTGTTCCGGCTGGCGGAGAACCTGCGCGCCATGAGCAGCGCCAAGTCCAACATCCTGCTCATGCTGGCGAGCGTCGGCATCACGCTGATCATTCTGCACGTCTATCTTGGCGCGATGGCGTTCATGGTCGCGCCGATGCTCGACCGCAGCTTCGCCAACCTGCTCCCGGTGGAGGCTTACGGGCCGATCGCGAAGGCGTTCCACGTCGGCACGACCTTCCTTCGCGAGTGGGGCTGGCTGGTGCTGATCGGCGAGGCCGCGGCGGTGTGGTGGGTCGTGCGGGCGCTGCGCCACTACACCGGTCCGTATCGTGAATGGCTCGATCGCAAGGTCATTGTCTTCGACTTCTTCCGCAGGTTTCAGGGCGCGCAGTTTCTGGCGGGCATGTCGGCCGTGACGCAGAACTTCGGCGGTGACATGAACAACCTGACCAACGCGCTGGAGATGATGCGCAGCAACGCCTATCCCTACCTGGCGCAACACATCCGCCGCATGGAAGCGATGCTCGAAGAGTCGCCCAACGCCGGCGGGAAGCTGTTTGACACGGGTCTGTTCGACCGCGACACGACCTACCGGATTCAGGATATCGCCGAGTACGAAGACGATCTGTCGAAGATGCTCAACACGGTGTCGATGACGGTCCTGGAAGCCGCGCCGCGCGAACTCGAGCATAAGGCCTCGAAGTTCAACCGCCGCGCATCGATCCTGCTCATTCTGCTTATCACGGCGCTCGCGTTCATGCCTGCCTTCATGGCGCGTGAGCTCAAGCAGAGCATGCAGACCAATGGCATTCGCACGCATCAAAAGAGTATCAGCCCCTCCCACCTCCCATCCAACTGATGACACGCAACATGGAAACCAATCGCCAAACTCATAACGACAGCCGCGATGCCGCGATCGCGGACAACGCCAACGCGCTCAGCACGGTGAGCCGTGCTCAACAATGGAAGCGCATCCGCATCAACCCGCGGCTGCGTGGCCAGCACGGCGGCATTCTTGACGAATACGGCTTTTACCTGCTGCTTGTCGCCTTCTCGCTCGTTGCCATCCTCGTACTGTTCTCCGGCAACTCGACTGATTCGCAGGTGCAGCAGTTCACGACCGAGCTCAACAAGGTGATGGGCAAGGTGAAGACGAACTATCGCGGGCGCTACGGCACGGTGACCATTGCCGCAGTCGTGGGCAACGGCACGTTCAAGGATCTGACCACGATGACGGTGGAGGGCAACACCGTGACGGTGCAGCCGGGCGGCGGCTCGCTGACGATCGCGCCGGGGAAGCTGCTGACCACCAACGACTCCGTCCAGTACACGATCCCGAATCAGCCTGATGCGGCGTGCACGCAGATTGCGGCGGCATTCCAGAGCAGCGCGGGCAAGATCGTCGTCAATGGCACGGCGATCAAAGATGTCGGCAGCAGCGTCAATATGACCGAGGTGCGTTGCAGCAGCGACAGCAACACGATCGATCTCTACATGTCCTGACCGATCACAACCGTCATGCATGACACGCCCGGCCGATGGCCGGGCTTTGGCATAGGAGAGTGGAAATGCTGATGTCGAATTACGCCCTGGGCCTCGCACTGAGCAGCGTGGGGCTGTTGGGATCGGTTGCGTGGACCTACGCCGAGGTGGAGGAGATCCAGTCTATCGGGACTGGAAACTACATGGCCAATATTGCGGCCGCGGCGAACACCTATACGTTCGAGGCCTTCACGGATCTCGCGAAGAGTCCCGCAGGGCCCACGAACCTCACTGTCGGCGGCAAGACCATTGGCATACAGAGCCCGCTTCACCCGACGGTGCAGGATCTGATCAACTTCGATCTGCTGCCGATCGGCTACTCGGATGTGAGCCCGCTGGGGTTGTCCTTCCGAATCGATCTGAAGCCGGCAAACTGCGGCGCGGACCTGAGCGCATGCTCGATCCCCGGACTGGTGTACTCGACCGCCGGCTACCGTGACGCGACGGGTGGCGTGCGGACTGACCTGCTTGGCCTTGCCGTCGCGAAAGCGGGGCAGGATGCGGGCGTCTCCTATGCGGAGACGCCGGCGACGATCACGGGCATGTCCGCCAGCTGGTCGGCCGTGAACCCGGTGGCGGGTCAGCCGTCCGGCGTGCTGGCAATGCGCACGGGCTCGAGCTCGCTACTTGCGCAGTCGATGAACCAGTTCTACAAGCGTGATGGCTCGCTGAACCTGACGGGTCCGATGGACGCCAATAATCAGGCGATGAATCGGGTGGGGAATTTCCAGTCGAATGGTTCGGTATCGGCCGCAGGCAGTGTCGGAGCTGGGGGCAATGTAACTGCAAATGGCAGCCTCATCGCTGACGGGAATGTTAGCGCAGGGGCGAATGTCAGCGGGAATGGAGTGTACGGAAACTACGTTCAGTCGAATGGCAGTGCCTACGTCGCCGGTGCGATGACCGCAAATCAGATCGCAGGCAATTCGATAGCGTCATACGGCAGCGTCTCGGCCGCAGGTTACATCACGGCGTCCGGTGCTCTCATCCCTTCGCTTGATCCGTCACAGAAGGTCTCGGAGGGCCAGGGGTGCGGAGATCCACAGGGTGCGATTCGCAGCGACCCTAATGGCAAATCGTTGTCATGTCAGAATGGGGTGTGGCGAGCCGCCAGCGGAGCCGGCCAAGGAACAGTCGTGGCAACTTGGAGCAAGCTGTCTATGAATAGCCAGCAATCCGGTTGGGGATTGTGCATCCTGTGGCCTGGCGGCCAAGGGAACGAAGCGAGCTTCGGCGCCTACGGACAACCGTGCCCTGTGGGGACCATTTCGTGGCTCGCCGGCTCTACCGCAAACGGGGGATCCAACGGCAACTAGGAATAAAAAAGCCGGCGTGAGCCGGCTTCCATAAGTCTTGCGGACATAGGTCACTGACACTTCAGCACGATAGTGCCGGCCACGTCGCCGCTAGAGGGAGTCGCCACCGTGTAGCCGACAGAGAGGTAGGGCGCTGCCTGGTCCGTTCCCATCGTTTCGGTCAGAAGCGCACCGCTAGCCGAAAGGTTAGCACCGGTGACCGCGACACCGGAGAAGGCCTTGGTCACATGGTCCGACCCGATCGAGAGGTCAATCGAAAGGGTGTCCACCAGCGGACCATTTAGATTGATAAGAGCGGTAGCGGCGTTGACCTTTCCAGCGGGGAAGTTCCCGGACACGGCGGTCGGAAGAGTCGCTGCCTTAAGAGTACAAGAGAGTGTCGCGGTCGGGCCTGCGACACGGGCCAGCGCGAGTGGCCGTCCTACCACGTAATGGGCGCCTTGATTCGCGCTGATCGTCCCGATGCCGGTCGTGCCATTCGTCCAACGCCCAATCGAATATTGACCGTCACCGCTTACGTCCGTGATGACGCCGGCCGTCAGGCTGAGGGCACTGGCAGTGTTGCCAGCGATGGTCTTGTAAGCGCCTTCGCCAGTGACGGCTTGAAGCGATGCAGGCGCGTTCGCGGTCGCGCCTGCTCGAGACGAGAAGCCGCTGGACGAGGCGTCCACAGGCACATAGACGAACGCCAGTGGGTCAGCCGACACAGACGGAGCGGTGCCCTGCACGGTGATCACCGGAGCAGGCGGAGCAGTATTGCCGGGTTGCTGAGCTGCCGGTGCATCGCCACCGCCGCTACCGCAGGCGGACAGTGCGAGAGCAGCCAGAGTGGTAAGGCCCGCGAAGGAGATCTTGTTCTTTTGCATGATTTCTTCTTTCTCAGAGTTTGGATGAGTGGCAGACCCGTCGGACTACCTGATTTCATCCTACAGACGGAGCGGCAATGTCAAGTCGTGCCAAATGCCTAGCGGCCGCGATTGTTGAGAGCGGCCTCAATCTTCTTATCAGTCTTGTACTGGCTCAGCGCGTAGGTGGACCAGATCGCCGCCGGAATCCAGCCGATAATGGTGCTTTGAAGGATGAAGCAGATGATCCCGGCGAACGGTCGCCCGATCGTGAAGAACTGGAACCACGGGAGCAGGATAGCGAGGAGCAGGCGCATCGTTGGGAAGTAACAAATTCGACAGGATCGCAAGGATACAAGAACCGCGACCGCTATTACAACGGCGGTCTGACGTCTATCCTTTACCCCCGTTGCGGGGGGTAAGGCTATCTAACGCGATCTATAAAGGGTGGTTCCGCAATGATTGCACCGGTGGTACTGGTACACATGAAGGAACACCTGGTGACGCCACATGCGGATGCTGCGCGATCCGCATTCGCTGCAGGAGACGCCGTTCGCCGTGGTGTGGCTCGGATGCGCCCTGCGGTATTCCTCGTAGGTGGGTAGCCGCTTGCGGTTCTGTAGAAAGCCGAACAAGAACAGTGCGAAGTACGAAAATAGGAAACAGAGCACCGCCCACATCCACGGATTCTTCCCGACTCTTTTCGCCCACTTGAAGGCGAAATAGCAGGGGAGCACGTGCAAGAACGCGATCTCGAGCATTTTCTTGAGTACGAATTCCATGGCTTCCCTCTCTTATTGCTTGCGACGGCGGCCGAGTTGTCCGTTCCCCAGCGCCCCGCTGCAGCCCGGGCACGAGAAGCTGTTGCTGAGCTCGATCTTGGGCGCTGTGTTGGCGATAAGGTAAGGGGTGCGGCAACTTCGGCAGGGGGCAAGGTCCAGCTGTGTGTCCGTGGACATCGATCGGCAGATGTGGCACGCCCGGTCTGCGGAGATCCGCGAATCGGGGCCGAAGAACTTGTCGAACAAGTCGTAGGCGGCAATGAATGCTTCAGGGACACTGCCCCCAAAGGCGAGACCGATCCGGTACAGCGTCACCATCATCGTTGCCTGCATGCGATGCAACGGTTGTTCGAAGTACCATGCTGTCGAGGTCGGCAGCTGACCCGTCGGCGAAGAGGCTCCATGAATTGACTGGAAGAGCTGGCGAGTCTTGGTCGAATTGATACCGAGCAGCGACGTGACCGTGGAGGCGCGACAGTATTGCCGGATCATCAATTCACCGTAGACCTTCTTCTTCAACGGGTCGAGGCGGAGGTTCGTCCAACTCTGGTTCGCCTCGATCCGATCGGCGCGGATGGGCACGGTGGCCAAGAAATGGTGGCCGATCGCATCCGAGGACAGGCGCGATGTTTCGAAGTCGATCCAGAAGCGCCTGTTGTCGAGGCACCAGCGGAAGATCGGGAAATCGACCTTCGCGATAACCATGTCGAGAACGTGCTGCGGCAGCGATCGAAGGTACTCGGCGAGCTCTTTGCTGATGCCGAGGAGCGGCGCAGCGAGGATACTCACATGCAGCAGCTCGACCATCAGCCAGATGTAATGGCGGTTGTTGAAGAAGAGGCGAAGCTTGTCGTCGTTGCTCCATTTGGGCAGTTGGTGGCGGAGCTTGTCCACGGCGACGGTGGTAGTCGTACCCTCCGTCAGACACTTCCAGTCGTGCACGTCCATGAGTGTCGGTACCACAACGAGGAAGGGCGTACCCATCAGGTCCCGTTGCGTTGCCTCGGCCTTCCGCAGCTTGTCGATATGCGCGCGATCAATGTGCAGAACGGCATCCAGCTGGGGGTGCGCGCTCAGCGCTTCGGCGAGGTGAGCGGTGAGATGGTAGTTGGCCGAACGAATGCGATCGCACGTCATTCGGGTCAATTGCAGGCGCTCAAAATCCGCCGTCAAAGATTGTTGTTGCATGGCAGGTCTGATCAGCGAGTTTGGAGGGCAGCGCGAATATCTGCGTGGAGGCGACCCACGATGCTGTCAAGCACCGTGAGCGTCGATTGGAACTGATCGACGCTGCCGTCCATCTGCACGGCCAGTTGCGTGGCCGCGAACGCCGAGACCGTCTTCTCAAACTGATCGACAAGCGTCGCGAGTGCGCCGTCGGCCTTCGCGCGACGATCCAGAACGCTAGCGCGGTCCTTGATCTCTTGTTCGATCCCGAGGCGCCGGTTTTCGATATCGGCAAGCTGGCTCCGTGCTGCTTCCAACTCCGAATTCTTCGCGGCCAGCGCCTCTTCGATCGTAGCGTAGCCGGGGGGGACAATCGGTACCTCCACCGTCTCGGTGCGCGCATTCGCGCGCGCGCTCGCTACGCGCTCCTGCAACTCCCGGGTCTCGCGCTCCAGATCCTGGATACGCATCTGCTGCATGCTCTGCGAATGGTTATGCCGGGTGAGTTCTTCGCGCACGTGACTCAGGGCATCGCGATCGGCATCGCGCTCCGCAGCAAGCCGCGATACTTCTTCGTTGAGCCGACGGATTTCGAGGTCTTTGTCAGCATTGTCCTGAACCGTGTTGGCAAGTTCAGAGGTTGCAATGTCCAGACGGGTGGACACATCGATGACCTGCTCGTGCTTTCGTCGCAGTTGCTTGATGAAGTCACGGATCTTCCCGCGGCGGTACGTTGGGTCGGTGTCCTTGAACTCGATGACAGCGTCGACTTCCTCATCGGTGTACTCGGCGGGCTGCAGGATCATCAGTTCGCCGGTATTGAGCTTGCTCAGTGCGCCATTGTGGTTCTGGAAGCGGACATACAGGCCAAGATACAGCTTCGCCTGGTTGGGCTGAAGCTCGAGCAGTTCCTTCGCGAGTTGATTGAACTTGGTCCAGCCACGCATCCGCGCCCCGCGCGTGTCGCCGAACTCCCCGATGACCGATTCCATCGACAGGTCATGAATGTTCTGCAACTCGGAGCCCATCTCGAGCAGCGCGCGCTCGATCTTCTCGCGCACCCGCCGAATGTTATGGATGGCGTCGCCAAGGCGGCCAAGCTGATCCTCGCTGAGGCTGGGGCCCATGATCTCGCGCAACCGAGCGTCCATGGAGGCCTGCAGGCGTGAGACAGGAAAATCTACGATATCGGCTTTCTTGGCCGACTCCGCAGGCGGCACCGATAGACCATCAAGTTTCTTCTTCTTTTCTGGCATGTTTCACTCTCGTTGATGAACATGACAACCAGCGTAGCGTTTGATTTGCGTTGTCAAGCCTCCGCAGAGATTACGAAACGCCCGGCCACAGCAGCCGGCAGAAAGCTACGTTTTTTCGGGCCCCTTTTTCGGAAGGCGGCCTTAAGACGGTTACATGTATGCGTCTTATCGGGGTGAGAAAGGACAGCTTTAGTGAGTTACCCCCAACTTACGGGATAGAGCTGCATAAAAAGAAGATCAGATCTAAGTAATATCTAAATCGTTTGTATCCGTTCTGAAGATACATTTGTTTCGTATTATGAAATCTACCGAGCATGCTCGACCTATTTCGGCAGAAAGACGTATGGTTTTGGTGAGCTTTCCGGGTTCTTGAGCCTCGAATCTTCGGCTAGGATTTACGGAACACCGCGTCCACACGCATCGATCAGCGCGAAGTTGGCTACGTGCCGCTCGCCCATTCCCTTCTTTCCCCAGCACCAGCGCCTTTGCGCCATGCCGCGGCATGACGCAAGTGCGTTCACGCGCGCAGTCCACGGGCTTCCTTGCTCATTGAGCATCGAACCAGCGCCTGACATCCGTCAGGACCATCCCTTGCAATGTTTCGGAGAGAAACCGTGGAATCCCTTGCTCATCTCGTCAAGCGCCCCCTGCAACTGCTCGTGCTCTGCATGGTGCTGTATCTCGCATCCCAGTCGTTTCCCGTCGGTGTATTCGTGACGGTCGTTGGGATCTCGTATCTGTACAACAAGGCCGTCAACAGCAGCCGCAGCATCCCTGCAGCACCGAAGGTATCGATGCCGGACTATCCGTCCAAGCCGAAAGCCGACGCGCCTCAACCGGAGGAGCAGCCCGAGCGCAAGTACGAACGCTCGGCAGTTGTGACACCGATTCGTCGAACCGGGACGGACAACCGTCCCTGATCCACCGCCGCCCGGTTCCCGGGCGGCCTTCTTCCACCTGTCGCGGGTATCCGATACCCGCCGGCAGGTGGGTCTTCGGACGCCCGTCCGGAGACCATCATGGAAACAACCAACGCAGGATGGCAACTGGACTTCTTCGGAGAAGCGACCGCCATCGTTGCTCCTCCCCCGACGGATCGCAGCCGGCGAGAGCCAGTCGACGAGTCGCTGCGCGAGCGCCTGACCGATGCGCTCATCGACCTCGCCTGTGGCAGCCGCCATGGCGTCAACATGCCCGAATCGCTGCTGGACTGCGCAAAGCTGTTCCGGGAGTGCATCCGTAACGAAGCCGTCGATCGCAAAGAGCTCTTCATGACGATCGGCTGGATTTTCGGGTTCTGGGATGGCGCCATTCCCTACAAGTACGTCTGCGACATCAGCGGCGTGAGCCCTGACGTCCTGCAAGACGTTGTCTTTGGTCACGCTCGCCTGACGGCTGTCCTCGAGGAGGTCAAGCGCCAGTGCTACGGCTCTCTATTATGAAATCCCCATGTCACTGCTCAATCTAATCAAGCAGGTCGCTGCCGCGCTGGTCAGCGACCGTGCTGAGCTCCAGAGCGACCACCCCTCGCCGGCGGACATGATCGCGGTCGGCACTGGCGCCGATAACGAGTTCCACATGCAGATCGATGGCATCCCTCATCTGTTTCGAGATGAAGGAGATCGCGTGGTGCACTTCGTGGCCGAGTTCGATCGTCGCATTCGCCACACCGCATTCGGTAACAAGCTACTGCCCGACGTCGTGCCGCGCTGGAGCAAGGTTCGCACCTACGATCAGCCTGGCGTCACGCCGCAGAAGGTCGCTGAAGACGTAGTGCGTGACGCGAGGATGCAATCGATCCAGCCCGCTCGAAAGAGCGCCCAGCCGGAGACGCAACCCAGTGGAGCGGCGCGCGATGAGTACGCCGTCGCGCAGCCTCATGTCAAACCGCGCGCTGCTGAAGCTTCCTCGTCCAACTACACAGTCGGAAAGCTGGTGGAGTGGGGCGAGATGGAGTTTCCCAATCGCAAGCCCAAGCCGGGCGGCAAGCCGACCTACACCTCGTTCGCCGTGAAGCTCGAAACCAGTGCTGGCGAGAAGGTGCTGCAGGGCGAAGGCCTCAAGGACGTCCTGGCCAGCGCCCATTGCGAGCTAGGCGAGCGCGTTGGCATTCGCCGGCTTCATAAGGAAAAAGTGCCGGCCTTCGATCAGAAGACCGGGCGTCCCATTATTGATCGTGCGACCAACCAGCAGAAGCTTTGGGACCGCTGGGTCTGGTCAATCAATCGCATCCACTGAAGGAACTACATGGCATCCGTCAACAAAGTCATCCTCGTCGGTAACCTCGGGGCAGACCCTGAAGTCCGCTACATGCCCAGCGGCGACGCCGTGGCCAACATCCGGCTCGCGACGACCGACCGCTACAAGGACAAGCAAAGCGGCGAGTTTAAGGAAGCCACCGAGTGGCATCGCATTGCGTTCTTCGGCAAGCTCGCGGAGATCGTCGGCCAGTACTTGAAGAAGGGCTCTTCCGTCTATATCGAAGGCCGCATCCGCACACGTAAGTGGCAGGATCAGTCGGGGCAGGACAGGTACAGCACCGAGATCGTGGCCGACCAGATGCAGATGCTGGGGGGCCGGGGTGGCCGGCCGGGCGATGACGACGGCGCCGATGCGGGGGCGTACGGCGGAGGCTCCCAGCGAGGCGCGGGCCGCGGCCAGCAGCGCCAGCCCTCCAACAGCGAACAGCAGTCAGCTGGAAGCTATGGCGGCGGCGGTGCACCGCGCGATGGCGGCTTCGGAGATATGGACGACGACATTCCCTTTGCGGCGCCCCTGGCGTTGGACGGCATTCCGTTCCGACGCTGATCCGGGGTTCGCCAACCGTTACACGTTCCTCCTGCTGCCGGTTTTCCGGTAGCAGTTCTTTCCTTCCTCCTGGCTGCCGTCCCGCAGCGCATCTCCCTTTCGCTCAACCGCAAACGCCATGCTGAAAAGACCTTCTGGCTCGCCGCCGGGATGTCTTTTGAGCAAGCGTTCCTTCGCCTGTCTCAGGCATCGACCCACCACTCCCAAAAGGAGTCATCCCATGAAAGCTATCAGTGACATTGTTAAGAGCTGGAAGTCTGAGCAGTGGGACGCCCTCATTGCTCAGTACCTGCCAGCCGGCGTCCTGACGGATGCCTTCTGGCGCGGGCGTCCATGCCCCTGTCCGATGTGCGGCGGTAAAGACCGCTTCACCTATACCCGCAACCGTGGTCGCGGTGACTGGGTGTGTCGCAAGTGCAATGACGGCAGTCCGGCCGGAGGCGACGGGCTTGAGCTTGTCCGCCGCTACACCGAAATGTCGTATTCGGAGTTGAAGCGGATCCTCAACGGTGCTCCGATCGAAGCCCGCGTGCCTGCGACATCCGGGGCCAGCCCCGCTCGAACGCGGGCCGACTCGGCGACCAAGCTGCGCAGGATCGAGAAGCAGTGGGCGACCGCATCATGCTTGTCCGCTGGCGACCATGCCATGCGATATCTTGCGGCCCGCATTCCGGGCTTGCGAGCACCACGGCCGCAGGCCTTGAGGCTCGCAGTGCAGGACTACTGGTACGAGAAGCGGGTGGTCGGCCGATACCCTACGATCGTTGCGCAGTTCACGCTGCCTGACGGCCGTATGGCGACCGTGCATCGAACGTCATTGGATCCCCGCAAGCCGGAGAAAGCCATCGTCATCACGCCGGACGGAGAGGTGCTACCTGCCAAGCGCAACGATGTTTCGGCATTGCCGCCGGCGGGCGGCGCAGTGCGGCTGATGGCGCCACGCAATGGTGAGCTCGGAATTGCCGAAGGCATGGAAACGGCGTATGCCGCATACATGCAATTCGGCGTCCCCACCTGGTACTGCCTGAACCGGGTGCTGCTCAGCCAGTTCGTGGTGCCGCAAGGCCTTGGCATCGAAACGGTCCATATCTTTGCCGATTTCGATGCCATTGATCCGGAGACCCACAAGTCGCCCGGCATGGCCGATGCACTGGTATTGCAGAAGCGCTTGCGGCAAGCCGGCTTCAAGGTCGTGATGCACCGACCCAAGGTGCGTGGCACCGATTTCTGCGATGAATGGCGCACCGTTCATCAGTTGCGCCAGATGTCGCAGCAAGTCGTCCCAGCCTGATTCGTCGCCGCCCTCGAGGCGGCTTCTTTTTATCTTCTGCCCTGTGGGTTCGTCCCATAGGGCGGATCTTTACCTCGGCAGGCTCTCTCTCAGGAGTAATGCAATGCCGCAAAAAGGCTTCACCGCGATCGTCAACAAGTTGCAGATTCACGCGATGCGGCGGACTGGTACGTCCGACGTTCCGGCGATCCAGTCGGAAGCGCAATTCTTTCACGTGTATCGCCGCGAGCCCTCGCGCGATCTTACGCTCGTCAAAGGCAATCTGTCCTTCGACTCGGCCGCTGACTTCTGCCTGGCCCACGGCACGCTTCACTGAAGCTTGCCCATCCCTGACGAACAAAGCCCCAGCATTGCTGGGGCTTTTTTTATTTCTCAGCGCGCTCGAGGTGTTAGTTACGGCGGCGAACCACCTTGTAGACCTCGATGACGGCTTGCAGGACGCAGAAGCCGATTGCGACGTAGAAGACAAAGCGATTCACGTCAGCGGTGGTGGACAGGTAATCGAACATCTTTACTCCTCGGTTTGTTAAGAGATAGTACAAGCTTGCCAGAGGGATATGTATGTCAAGTCCTCAATCGAATTGAGCGGTGGCTGCGTTGAGGGCATCAAGATCCAGAAAGTCGAATCCCAGAGCCAGAGGAGCGTCCTCCGGATCTGGCTGGCCCACTGCCTCATCATTGACGGGGCGGGACACCGACGCAGGACGGGCCAAGGGTACTGCCGCAGGCTCAAGCACCGTCGCGGGGGCGTGCGTCTTCTCGGCCGGCGTCGATTGCATAGCCTGCTGTTGCTCCACAGCTTCGGGCTGACGCCCAGTCGGCAATGCGGCGGACGGTGACGGCAGAAGCATCGCGTCGGCGCCCGCGCCGTCGCCCAGCATCGACAGCCCGACGGTTGCGAGCCGCTTCAGGATGAATGCGCGATCCCGGGCGCTGGAGATTCCGCTGAGATAGCGAAGCAGCTCTGGCGTGGAGTCGGACGTCAGCGTGACCTTCATCTCCAGCTTGTCCATATGTGCCCCCCGTCGATCAAGCGGCCGCCTTGGTCGCCTGACGTGCGGCGCCAATGGTGTAGAAACCTCGCACGTTGGCGAAGCACGGCGAGTCCATCATGTGAATGTCGTTCAGCGGGAAGGCCGCGCGAATCGTCGGCGCGTAGAGGGCCGCACCGCCGCCGGTCAGGATGACGGCCCGGATATCATCGGTGCGCCCCACCCGCGATTGCAGCTCCTTGATCGCCGGATTGGTGACAGCCATTGCCTCGGGGAGGTAGCGGCTCAGTTCGAGATCCTGTTTGTAGAACAGCAGCTTGCCCGTCGTGCGCAGCGCGTGATCGACGCGCTCGATCGCGTCAAACGGCTGACCCTGCTCGGCCGCGATCAGGCTGGCGATCTGCTGATATACGCGCGCCGCGCCACCTGGTACGCCACCGCTGCGGGTATCGTCCATCGTGTAGCCGCGGGCCACGATCCAGTCCGTCGTGAAGTACCCCACGTCGATCACGAGATACGAGTTTTCGGGGTCGTATTGCTTGCCGCTTTGCTGCATGTAGGTCACGAGCGTGCCGAGGGGCTGCGGTAGCGGCATCACAGATTTCACAATTACTTCGCCCCAGCCGAAGTCGTGCTGACCGACGAACCGGTCGCGCAGGAAGCCGGCGTACTTCTGCGTGTTGTGAACCGGCAGGCCAAGGACGAGTCGATCGATTTCGGCAGCGCCGGAGTAGAAGAGGGCTCCAGCGAGAAGCGCCGCATAGTTCGGCGTCGTGACGTAATCCTCCGCCAGCGCACGTCCGGTGTTGTACGCCCCGCTCAGCGACACGCCGGGCCCGACTTCATACCGGGCGCCGTCCACCGTGACATTGACCACCTTGCGCGCCTGGAAGATCGTGCCGCTTTCGGGCGTGAGGCTCGAGGTGGCCGCCTGCGGGGCGAGCGAAGGGAACATGCTCGTTTTGATCTCGGAACCGAGCGCAAAGGCGGTCTTGGTGTTGCCATAGCCCACATCGACCGCAAGGGTGGCAGTCTTTGCGATCTTCGATTCGCCGTACTGTTGCTGCATGGATTCGCTCCGGGAGGTTTGTTGCGAGGTTGATGACGAACAGGGAATGCCCGATTCAATCTGACAGATCCGGTGACTTTCGTCCGGTATCTGACAGTTGATGGCAGATGCTTCGGTGACTATCGGCGAGCAACTGACAGATGCTCACCGATAGGTCCACCTAGTGCCTCCCTATGTCACCAACTCTACCGAGCAGAATTCAATGTCAAGTCGTCGAAACCTCCCAAAATCGCGCGCGTTTCGGTTGTTCGATGCGCCGGTGTTCGGCTATTCTGTGGGCTCTTACCGCGTCCCCGACGCATCGACCTCGCCGCCTTCGCGCGGCAACAACGGCATCCGGTTCTTCCGTGCGAAGAACCTCGCGAAGCCGCACTGTGCCCGCCGGAAATTGAACCGGCATTTTTTTCAGTCTAATCAAGCAGAAAGTGGCCGACACTGAGGAAGGCTGCACACCGCGATAACACTCGATCTCAGCGCCCAAGCGTGCGCTGGAACATATTGAGACCGATTGGGAGGCGCACAGTCGCACACCCATCATCCAACGGAAGATACGTCCTTACAGCGATAGCGCTGGGTACGGTTCAGGCGGCCCGACACACTGCGGCCAAGGTGAATCGACTTGGGGACGGGGGATTGGAAGCGATTGGGCCTTCGGCTATCGCGAATCCCTTCACATGACGACCGGTAGGCGCAGCCGGAACAGAATGCGCAAGAACGATTTGCCCAGCAGGCTTGCGACCCCGGAACGTCCGCGGGTTGCGGAACGCGTCATGCACGCGGCAGGCGGGGTATCCGTGGAGACCGGGCGGCGCGAGCCGCTTGGGCAGCTTCACGGGCAGCCGGAGCACAGTTCTTCCCTGTGTCTGGTTGATCGATGTTATCGCTAAAGGATAGGAAGGCAGTGCCCTGTGCCGATGGGGACAATCAGTCGGCGGCGGTTGGATGAACGGGGCTTTCAACTGCGGGATGGGACAGCAAAGTGCGCGGAAACGCGTAGCGCGGCGGCTCAGCACGAGCAACAGGAAAGACAGGATGGGCATCAGAATTGACTACCGGGGGAAGATCCGTAGCTACGGCTTCCCAAAGCGCCTTGAGAGCGAGTTGATCGCATTGTTTGAGGACAATGTCGATCGGATTCACAGCCAGACGCGCCGTAGTCGAAATGCACTGAGCGTTAAAACGCAGGAGTATCGGCTCGTCGGCTTATGTGCGGCGATTCGTGAGCTGCGGAACGACGGTGGGTATGCCATTGAGTCGCCCTGGTCGATCCGTCACAAGCACGTGGCGTGGCTGGTGACGTATTGGGTGAAGAAGGGGCAGACGGCCGGTACGATTGAGAACAAGCTGACGTACCTGCGGGCGATCGCCCACTGGATGGGAAAGCCGAATCTCGTGCTGACGCTCGAAGGCTACGTGGATAGGAAAGCAGCAGGCTTGAAACGCTATTACACAGCGCAAGACGATCTGAGCTGGTCGGCGAAGGGCATCGATATCGAAGCAGAGATCCGGAGAGTCGAGGCAGAAGATGTCCTTGCAGGGGTTCAACTACGCCTGATGTGGAAATTCGGCCTTCGCGTTGAGGAGGCATTCAAATTCCGGCCCGTGCGGGATCTGCGAGACGGTGCCATCTATGTCAGCGAGGGGTCGAAGGGCGGCAGGAGCCGGCCCGTCCCCATCACGCGGCCAAAAGAGCAATATGACCTGCTGGAGATCGCCGCACGCTTCACGAACAGCCGGACGGGTTCCACTATTCCTGATGCGCACAGTTATGACTCCTGGTCCGATCACTTCTACGATCTGCTGGCCAAACATGGCGTAACGAAAGACGGCCGGTTGGGACGGACTGCGCACGGCCTGCGCCACGAGTACCTGCAAGGACTTTATTCGGACATCACCGGTGCGCTCGCGCCGATCAAGGAAGGCTCACACAGAATTGATCGTGAGGTGCACCGGGAAGGGCAGCGACGGGTGGCGGAGGCCGCGGGGCACAGTCGTGTCAGTAAGGCCAACGCCTACTTGTCTACCTACGCGACGCAGGAGGCGAAGAGACGTCCTGTGATCAGTCCGAAGCAGGCTGTTCACGCTGTTGCGGAGCACCAGGGGAATAAGAGCCGGGCTGCACTATCTCTGGGGATTAGCCGACGTGCACTTTATCGGCTGTTCGAGCGTTATGAGTCCGGAGACCAGTCCTGAGATAGATGGTTGCGCCGGAAAGTTCGAGCATGCTCGACCTATTTCCTTGGTAACGCGACATAAACATAGCGTGTCTCTCGGCTTTGGCGGCCCGGATCCACGAAAGCTTGCAATGTATGTAGACAAGTTGTACTCGGACGGCGATATATCCCGCGTGCTCGAGAAGGGCTTGACGCCCGAGGCCACTGCAGACTGGCCCTGGCAAGTGGTGTCCCGCCAGGGGGGAGGCGTGGCGAAGAGGCGCGGGTTGAGAAGCGCGTGGGGTACGATCCTTCTCTATACCTACGATGTCGCGGACAAGCGCGAGATCGGCATCGAGGGCCGGCTTGCGGAGAATCCCTATCTGGCGCTGGGGGAGATGTGGGAGCGCGATCCTGCCATCGGCACTTACTTGAGTGATCTCGTGGCGATGCACTTCGCGAGGCTGGCGGAGCGGATGCTCACGCGGGCCGGTTGGCTGCAGGAACCCAGCAAGCTACACGAGGCGGGCTGCATCTTCCGCGTCTCTGCTGAGCTGAAGCTGCCAAGTCGCGATCAGGGCAGGCGCCTCGGGAGGTCGCTAGCCGCCGCGCTTGTCCGAGCCGACGTAGAGAGTCTTGGCGAATGCTGCCAAGGCAGTGCATATCTGCTTGGGCTGAAGTCCTTCCTCGAAGTCCCGTTTCGCCAGCGGTTAGAGGAAGACAGACCAGACTGAGAAACGTCGAGGAAATGGCACTGGTTTTGGCGGTCGCCCGCAGGACCCGCATGGTTGAATGACCGTTCACCAACCTAGCGGAGAATTAAAGTGAACAAAGCGGAATTGATCGACGTGATCGCGGCGGGCGTCGATGGCGTGTCGAAGGCCAAGGCCGAGCAGGTTCTCAACGCTACGCTGAATGCGATCATCGACGCGGTTGCCAGCGGCGCGACGCTGTCGCTGGTCGGCTTCGGCTCCTTCAATCCCGGGGCCCGTGTTGCCCGCATGGCGCGCAATCCGCGCACGGGAGAGGAAATCGCAATTGCGGCTGCAAAGACGGTCAGATTCAAGGCTGGGCAGAAATTCAGGGAGGCTGTAAACGGAGGCGGTCGTGGCTGATGCCGCCGCTGCCTGCGCGCCAGCCTATCTTTCCGTCTCGGACGTTCTCGCCGGCGAAGAGGATATCGCTCAGCGCATCGACGGCCTGACTTTCGACTACGCGGATGTGCGATGCCATGTCTTCGGGGTGCTCCACGGGCTGACGGGTGGCACGAATCGCCAGTACAAGGCGCTGGTCGAGCGAGCGATTCAGAGCGCCCCCGGGGAGCTGGTATTCGGTGAGACGAAGTTTTCCAAGCTCTACCGCGGAATTCAGGTCGAGATGGACGATTGGACCGAGATACCGCTGCGGGATGCGTTTCGCATGCAGTTCAAAGCTGCGTTGACGCCCGCCAGATTGTTTCGCGTTGCGTATAGCAGCTGGCGTGAGCGACGAACCGGGCGCGATCGATTTGGGCGCGATGGCCCCCGGCGCCTGCAGGACATTGGCGGCTCTGCCGCATTCCACCAAATCGCGCCTGGCGAGCGCCGCAGGCTTGCTGGGTTCCCCGGCCCGCACGAATATCTCGTAGAGAATTGCTGGCGGCGCCTGGGCCTTGGGTCTTTGCGTGGACCGGTGTTCCCTGATCCGGATTGGGCATGGCTGGCGATGATCGAGCCTGAGCTCAACATTCCGTTGCGAAGCGTGTTCATGCTCGAGTTTGCGACGGAGCGAGCGCGTCGTCTGGGCGCGAAGGAAATATCGCTCTTCGTTGGGGAGATCCATAACTCTGACATGGAGTGGCTCGCGGGCTGCGATATCGACGCGGTCTCGAGTGCTCCAGTTCGCAGCATGGTGCCGACGGTCAGGGAGCGTGCGCGAGCGTTGGCCCATGCACCGCGACCTTCCCGGCTGCGGTTCGTTGCGGCATCGCTTCTCGGCGCGGGCATACCGCTCTCGTTCTATTACGGGCTACTGGCATTCTGGCTGCTGCGATAACGGCGCCGCGCTTGGAACACAAAAGAGGCGTCTTCGGACGCCTCTTTTGCATTGTTCGAAAGGAACGTTTTTCTTCGCGATCGGACCCACTACTTCAGGTAAGCGGTAACGCGGCCGGCAAGTGCGCCAGCGCGCGCAGCTAGCGCATCCAATGATATGTTGCTGCCCACATCCGTGGTGCCACTGGAGACAAGCGCCGCGAATGGAACGCGCCGGGCGGCCCTTTCGCCCGGATGGGGCGCCGGCGGGGGGAGGTCGATGGCGGCGGCGCGCTGGCTTCGGGCGAGCGCAGGAAACGGATCGATGCCGCTGAACTGCGCAAGCTCTTCGATGCTGGTGACGCTGTACGCCGGCGTCGCGTCGTTGCGAACAACATACGCGGCCGCGCCGAGGCCTGGCACATAGATCGCCTTCCAGAGGAACGCCGGGATCCGAATGCGACCGTTGAGCGTCGGGCTGTCCCGCGTAAACGCTGGGCCGGTCACGACATGGATCACGCCATATTGCCGCGCTAGTCGCCGCGTGGACGTTTCGATGTGGCTCCACGTGCGGCGATTCGAATCTCTGTCCTGCGGTACGACGTTGGCGAGGCTGAAGCTCTCGGCCTGCGAAGCCTTGTCGGGGAAGTCCCCGCTTGGAGCGAGGTGGCCGCGGTCCATTCCAGATCGGGCGTAATCCTTCAGCTTCGCGCGATCGGCCGGAGGCACGCGGGCCTCCTCGTAGAAGTCGCTATCGCGCGGCAACGAGCGGGCCGCATCGGCCGCTGCCCCGGTCAGCCGCTCGGCCGACCATAGGGCGGTCCGGGTCTGGCCTGAGTAGAGCACCGCGAAGGCACGGTAGCAGAGCAGTTGCGATTCAGCCGCCGAACGATGAACGGCAGGCTGGCCAGATTCCAGTACATGCGCACAGGATGCGGACTCCTTGCCACTGGCATTTGCTGCGGTCAGGGCGAGGGCGAAGATGAGAAGCGGTCGGCGGAACATTGGGGAAATTGATGGCCAGAGTTAAACCTAGCCTACCCGCGGCGTGGCAATGTCAAGGCTGCCAGTGGTCTGGCACGCCGTCGATGGCCTTGCCAATGTACTCGTGAAGATCCAGCAGCGGCCAATCCCTGTCGGCCAGCGCTTCCTCGGCGATCTCGGCGCAAAGCGCGGGCACCGGCTCGAAGCGAACCATCGGGGCACCGTCCACATAAATGATCTTGGCGCGCTTGAGCAGCTTCTGGTAACGCACGGCCTGCGAGATGACGGTCTCGGGCGGATCGACATGCTTAAACTCGTATCCTGGCTGCGCGAGTGCTGCGGCCATGGCCGACAGCCGCGGGCCATTCGTTGCCCAATCGCCGGCCGCCGTCAAGGCAACAAGATTCAGGAAGTACGGGATGTCGGAGGCCGTCAACGCGCGACGCGCGGTCATGGAGATGGCGGTCGCGTCGGCGGGGCGGTGCTCGACACGGTTGTTCCAGATGGCGCTGAGTTGAGTGAACGCGGCGTCGCGGTTCTGCCCGTCCATGTCAATGGGTGGGGTAGAGATCCCACATTCTTCGCAGACGATCAGGGCCTGCAGGCGGCCGGCGATGAAGAGTGGGGCGCCGTCGCAGTGGGCGCATTGGAGGAGGCCGCTGGGCATGGCACAAATCCGGTGCTGAAAGCCGGGATTATGCCTGCCCGAGACGCTTCCATATCAGGCGTTTGAGGCTGTCCTGTTCGATCAGCGGCCTACACGACTCCTGAGTTGGGAAGACTCACGGCCTTGATGCGGGCCACGTCCCGAATGCGAGCAGCGTCCCTGCGTCCTGCTCCCCCCAACGTCAGCTTCGCTAACGCAATCACACGCGCGCCGTTCCGTTGCTATTGCATGTAGGCCGGAAGAAGACTTGCCTCTTCCTCGTCGTCTTCAGGAAGAGACGCGGCCCGCGAATGCCAAAAAGCGTCTGAGCCATAGCTGCCCCACATGGGATGCGCCGAGGCTAGGTCCCGGCCTTGCCATTGTGCTGCGTTACTTAACGCCTAGGTACGTCGCAAGGTAGCGGGTAATCTCTGTCATGTCTTCGGTGCTCAGTTGCCCGATCGGCTCGCCCACGTCTTCGACTGCGACTGCGGTGATCTTGTCAATCTGGACCTGCGATGCCTTTTTCAGTCCATTCTGTGCGCTCGGTTCAACTGTCCAGCGGAGCATCGGGATGTCCCTCACTTCGCCGGTCAGGAGTACGACCGCCACAGAGCTATGCCCTTCGAAGAAGTCAGACGAGACGATAACGGCCGGGCGCGGCTTACTTGTGAATCTGCCCTTAGCTGCCACCGTCACAATATCGCCACGCTTCATTCGTCGTCGCCCATGTCAAAGAGAGCGTAAATGTCCTCTTGGGCTTCCTGCTGCTCAGGTGCGTTCTTCAGGCCCTCCACGGCCCGTCGGCACATGTCAGCGAAGCCCGGCGCAGTGGTATCTGGCAACCAGATTTGATGCATCTTGAGCCCCTTGGCGATCTTGGCGGCTCGGTGTTCCCGGACACGTAACGCAACGTCTCGTGCCATCGTTCGCTCCTTTTTGTTTCAGTAACGGTGAAGTATAGCCCATCGTGACCGTTACTGAAACGATCATTTGCGCCGAGGCAATGGCGCCACGGACTGCGTCAAAAGCATCAGCAATAGGCCAGCCGCAGGTTAGGGTCGAGGCTTCCCAAGCACCTCCATCCAGTCATGCTGTCGGCTGACTCAGAAATGCTCCCTCTCCAGCTCGCTACGGAGTGTATGAAGCACTTGCTAATCGAAACCCCGCAGCGCCCGTCCATGCACCGACGCGGCGCGGGACCCCTCCGACGGCTCTGACAGTGTTCTCCGGTAAGGTGTGAACGCCGCAGCATTCCCTGAAACGAATACGAGCGCCGCGCCGGCTAACGCGAAACTACCGACGGCCGTGGGAGCGGTCCGTCGGCCGCCGAGCAAGACCTAAACGTCAGCAGTCACCGCCCGCGCTAGGTCCCGTGTCCAATTGACCATGCAACATGGCCGTATGGTCTCGCAGCGCTGCGCCAATTCGCCAGAATTCGTTCAGCCAGTGTCCGGGCGGGCCCATGGGGCCACCATGTAGTCCTGTGTTGATTGCTCCACGGATGGCAAGGATCGTCTCGGGCTCGGGGTATTCGCGCTCGTTGTCGTCGTACTGGGCCATTGTCACTTCGGTTCGGTTGCCCGTCGGAAGGCCAAAGCCGTCACGGGAAACGCGTCGTGCAGCACGCCATCAAGGAGCCGCCCTGCGGCCTTCTTGCCAACGTCATGGAGCACGGTGACCGGGAAGGCGGTTTCATCGCGGGCGCGCATAAAATCCTCGCCGCGTTCGAGTTGCCTTCCATGCCGGTCGATACAGATGCCGCCTGCCACCCACGTGTCGGCCTTGTTCACCCATTGCTGGAAGCTGGTGAACTCGCGGTACACGGATATACCGGTGCCGATATCTACGAATGCAGTGTGCCAGCGTCCCCATTGCTTAAACAGAAACGGCACATGGGCCGCGGCGCACTGGTCGCGCAGCGAGCGTGGCCAGGCCGGATGCGTGAATCGCGCACCCGGACCGCTTTCGCCGCCGGCGATGATCCAGTCGATTGCCCCCGGATCGTATTTGTTGCCGGATGTGTGGAGGAGCTCGCCCGTGAGCGTCGAGAACACCTCGATATGGCCGAGCTGCGGCTCAATGGAGAGGAAGCGGATCTTCGCTGGGACCCGAAGCAGTTTCGGGATGTCGCGGTCAGCTTCGGCCTGGTTCACGACCGTTGCTCCCAACCAGATATCGGCAGGGGCGTTCCCGGCGATCCACGTGGCCAGCCACGGGACAAGGGGGTTGTCCGCCCAGTCGTTGCGCATCATCAGGGCGTCGAAGGCTTCCGCCAGCCGCCTCGTGGCGTTGCCGATTCGCTTCGTCAATACCAGCTTGTCGAGATTCGGCGTTACACGCCAGACGTCGAGCATGTCGACGAACCATTCGATCGGCACTTCGTTGTCGAAGACATCCGACATGCTGGCACAAAAGACTCGCTGTCGCCGTCCGTGCACTGCGGCGAAGGCTGCGTGCGCGGCGTTCCAGCGGATCATCTTCCGCCAGTTCGAAGGGGAGGTGCGTCGGCGTGGCGCACCCGGTCCCCAGTTCACGGCGTGACCGCCAGCGAATCGCGCGTTGTGCGTCTCGGCGTAGCAGTGATCGCAGCCGGGGCCGACCTTCTGGCAGCCTTTTTCCCAAGCGTTAAACGTGTGGTCTGTCCACTCGATGGCGCTGTTTTCACTCATGGCGATTCTTCCTCGAATAAATCTCGCGTGCGGGTGTCGCGGTCGGTTTCGGTGTTCTTGACGTCATGCCGACTGGTGGCGTCGGCCGATTCATACTCAACGGCGCCATTGGCCGAGGCCAGGCGCTCGCAGTGCGGGCAACGTCGGTAGCCGCGCGGCACGTCTCGGACTTCGATCCATCGGCCGCGCGAGCGCATGCGTCGCGCCGTGTCCTTGGGGGTGTGCCCGCATAGCGACCTGGCAGTCCTGGGATCGACGGTGTGGATGTAGTGGCCGCCGTTGGCGCGGGCCAGATACGGAACTGTCCGGCGGTCGGTGGCGAGATCCTCCAACTGACTTCGAAGCGCGGATACACAATCCCAGTGCGCACCCGTAGGCGTGTGATAGCCCAGGGAGTACTCGACGGATTTTCCGCACAACCAGCAGCTACCGGCGTCGTAGTGCTCGTCGATGGTCTTGCCAAAGTAGCGATCGTCCTTGGGCATCGTTAGCTCGTGGCGGGCGGATTTGTGAGCGCGTGGTAAATGCCGGTGCCGCAGTTCGCGCAGCCTAGGTGCTCGCGCTCGGCCGCCTCGGGCCTCGTCCGGCGGCGGCGGACAGCGCGGGTGCGTGTTCGCGCGCACGAGCAGTTCGACCAGACGGATAGATACCAGCAGCCGGTCATCGTCCGTTGCCTGCCCCAGCAGATCCGCGGCGATCAGCGCGGCCAGGTGGTTCACGAGATGGAGGGGCGGGGAATAGATGGATTCCGGCCCGCAGTCCCGCTGCACGGCGAGCGCGCGCGACGGTTGCGCGGCATTCAGCGTGTTGCAGACCCATTGCACGATGCCGGCCTTGATGTGGTCGGCTGGGTTCGTGTCGAAGTTCTCGCTGAAGATGCGCAGCGTTCCGCATGAGATCACGCCATTGCCACTTCGCCAGTGTCCGGAGACTGGAGAGGGCCCGGGCGGTGGAAGGGCGGCGGACGTGCATGCAGCACGAATGAGTGCCATGTCGCGGCGGCTGGCCTGCGCGGTTGCGGAGTTTGCGGGGTTGGTCAGCAGACCGCATGCCGGGTCGATCAGCGCGTCCATGCGATCGAGGGCATGCTGGACGTTAGGGGCCGGCGCGGAGCGCGGCGGGAGCAACGGAGGAGGGGGCAGGTGCATGGCGACGGAGAAGTGTTGGACCTTCTCAGCCTATCGACAGGGCAACAATGTCAAGTCGTCCTCGTGTCTACGGGCTCGTGAGCGTCTTCGCCAGCCCAAAGTGAACGGCCGCCGCTCGTAGCTGGCCAGCATCGACCCTGTCCTGCGCAAGCGCCTTCAGTACAACCTGCGCGAAGCCGTGCAGCGCGGCCAGTTCTTCGCCAATCGCTCCGTGGATGTAGAGGTACAGGCCATTGGGCATACGGCGGACGGCGGTTGTTTCGCTCGCCATGCGCTCGAGCAGCATCTCGGCCGACGCAGGGTCAATGCCAAGGTGCCGGTGCAGCAGCGCCGCAGAGGCCGCGCGATGCTGGTGGACGAGCTCGAGTGCTTTCTGGAACAACACATCAGCCTGCATTCGGTGTCCTGCCGCCCACGCCAAGTTCGAGGCCGTTGATCGCGGTATTCACAGCATCCCACTCGATGCATGGGATACCGTGCTCGCGGTAGTGCTGGCGCTTGGCCGCCATTCGTGCGTCGTACTCGGGGCTGCCCGTCATACCCAGCACTTCGATGACGACCTCCGGGTTGACATCGGTGAGCACAAAGTCCGGGTGCACGGCCGCGCGGCCGATGTGGCGCAGGGGCTTGCGGAAGGCGCGCCCGCGGCTGACGAGATGATCGGCCATGGTCACCTCGTGCGAAGAATCGCAGGGCAGAAACTGGCGGCTGGCCAGCATCGCGGCGATATCGACCACGGTCAGGTAGTTCGATCGCGATTTCTCGACCAGCATCACGACGATGCACCGCTGTTCTGCCTTCTCGGTCGCAGCGAGGGCACTACCAAACGAGGCTTGCAGGCGTGCGTAGA
The DNA here is from genome assembly GCF_008693385.1 of Cupriavidus pauculus. Lineage (NCBI taxonomy): Bacteria > Pseudomonadati > Pseudomonadota > Betaproteobacteria > Burkholderiales > Burkholderiaceae > Cupriavidus > Cupriavidus pauculus. Next base: position 195,592 of record NZ_CP044066.1, on the reverse strand, counting down.
GCTCCGCCGACATGAAGTGCGCCTGGGTGTTCTGGTGTAGCACCAGCTTGCCGCCATACTTGCTCTCGCCATGAGACTTGAGCTCGCCAATCAGGATGCCCCGAGGCTTGCCGACCGCTGTCGGGGCAAGGCGGGCCTGCCACGCCTCAAAGGCACCGAGGATTTCCGCCTTGCGTGCCGGGTCCCAGCGCTCCATCACGTGCAGCAGGTCCGCTGCCGCCTTGCCGTTAATGCGGCAGTCGGCGAGTTCCGTCGTCAGTTGTGACCAGCAGGCGCTCCAGCCGCGCGAGCCGGTACCGGGCCAGACGTTGAGGCCTGCCTGCTCCCATGCGTACTCGAGCAGCGCCAGCAGGCCCGCCGAACGGCGCTGCGGCTTCGCGCTTTGCCCATGGGGCGTGCGTTGCACGGTCTTGGTCGGCGTATGGGTGGATGCGGACAAGGTCGCATCAAGCCGGATGTCGTGATGACCGTCGCGGATGCGAAACGCATCGAGACTGTCCGCAGTGCCGCCGCTGGCGTGCGCCTGCCGGTGGAAGGGACAGGCCACGCCGTGATGGTGCGCCTGTTCCGGCCAGCGCGCGAGCAGAAAAATCTCGCGGTGGCGCCGGATGACCAGTTTGGGGCGGGGACGGGCGGTGGTGCAGCCGCACTCGGCAAAGCCCTGGACCGTCTTCGCCCGCTCGAGCTGGCGGGCATAGCGGCCCGGGTCGTCTAGCACGTCGTCGAGCGGGAACTCGGTGCCGCCTATGCGCACAGTGATCATGGTCTGTTCTCCTAGACTCCGGCGTCCCGGAACATCGTGTAGAGGTCGCGGCGAATCTCGCTGACATCCAGCAAATGCCTGGCGCGCGTCATGGCCACATAGAGCAGCCGCATTTCCTCGGCCGCCATGGTCATCTTGCCGTCTTCGCCGTGCTTGAATTTGAAGTCGCCTGCCAGCTGCACGCGATCCCATTCGAGGCCCTTGGCGCGGTGAACGGTGGATACGATGTAGTCGGCCTCGTCTTCGGGCGACACGCGCGTGAGGATCAGTCGGAGGTAGTCCACGCCTTCGTCGTCGATCAGCTTCACCAGCGGCTTTAGGTCGCGGCCGGCGAACGAATCGGCGTACTCCTGCACCTCGTCCCATGTCTCGAAGAGCGCCAGCGTGGCGGGGTAGCTGATGCGCTGCCCCTGCATCAGTTTCTCGGCACCGTCTGCGAAGGCGCGCAGTTCATCGACTTTTGCGCGCACCGCCACCCGATCGCCTCTACCGATACCCTGCGCGAGATGGGTAAGCACCGTGGCGTTCTTGCGACATAGGATCGCGTCATATCTATCCTGGCCCGGCACCGACTCATGCACGATGCGCGATGAGATCTGTTCCTGGCCGCGCACGGGGGTATGCTCATCCATCAGCTGAAGTACGCGGCTCGCGAGCTGGGCAATGGCGGGGCCGAAGCGAAAGGATTCGGTCAGGATGCATTCCGGCGCACGGATATGGTCCATCGCATTGACGGCCCCTCGCCACTCGTAGATCTGCTGGTACGGATCGCCCACGTAGATCACCTGAGCCTGCTGCGCGCGGAGCACTGAAAGCATCAGCCCGTCGGCGTCCTGCGCCTCGTCGAAGAGGATGAAATCGGCGCCGATGCGCGGCCGGCTGCGCTCCCAGAGTTTGACGTACACCCCATGGGAGATCGCGGAAGGGGATGCGGGATCGATGTATTCAGCCCAGAGCTTCTGGACAGACGGTAGCAGCGACTCGCGCAGATGCTGCGCCTCGTTCTCCCTGACGATCGAGGCGACGGGGATATGCCACGCCTGCGGCTCCGCCTGTGCGGAACTACAGAATCGGGCGACGCCATCCATCACCAGTCGCGCGACAGCGGCCGGGGCCAGTTCCAGATCCTTGCCGATGGTAGTGGGGAGACGCAGCTTTCCGAAGCCGTAGCGTAGTGCCAGCTGATACGGAGGCTCGACGGGATTCCTTAGCTTGCGGGTGATCTCCGGCCTGGTAGCGCCGAACGCAAACGAGTGGAAGGTTCGGCAGCGGGTATTCTGTGGGAACTTGCTCGCCGCCTCTTTGGCGATGTCCGTGTTGAAGGCCAGAAGCAGGCCGCGCGCCCGTCCGCGCGCCTCGGCGCTCATACGTAGCGTCGATGTCTTGCCGGCGCCGGCTCGGGCGAAGACCTTGACTGTACTCCCGTCTCGCACGGTGTCGACGACCTGCTGCTGCTCGACAGTCGGCTTCATCGCGCCAGCTCCAGTGGTTGCTGGTTTCCCAGATCGCCGTACCGGCGTGCCATGTACTCACGCTGCCGTGCTGCGGCTTCGGCCACGCGGCGCGCCTGGTCACCGCTGAGTTCGTCCACCATGAAGCTGAAATACAGTGCGGTCGTGGGGCCAGTCCAGAGGCGCCACTTGTCGCGAATCTGCTGCTTTACCGGCTCCGGCAACGAGAAGAAACGGGTACGGGACTCTCTCCAGACACGTGCGTGGAACGCCCGCTGTGTGGCCTCAAAGCGATCCGACTGGCGCTGACGGCGCGCGAACTCGTCGTCAGCACTGTGCTGGTCAGCGGCGACATGGTCGGTAAAGAGCGGATACCGTTCACGTTCGCGCGTCTGCTTGCGGGCAAAGGCGGACTCGCGGCGCGCATTGCGTTGGATGGGAGCGTAGCGTTCGAATCGGAATCGGGTAAAGCGCATGGTGGCTGTGTATTGAGTGTCTGAGACCACGATACCGGCGGCGGCGCAATGTCGAGGCAACTGACGGGCGTAGTTCGCCTGCAACCATTCTGGCTTTAGTGGGGACTGCATTTGGCCCGGAAAGCTTTAGAATTTCGTGCGCTTTTTACCCCGAGATGCCATGTCGTTCGTTCCAACGCCGCAGTTCCGTGAAGTTTCTCTGGGCACCCGCCCGAGGAGCGAGCCCGAGTTCATTGCCGCCGGGCAGCCGCAGTACGCCGATATCGCGCGCCTGGACGCGTTCACGTTCAAGCGGTACCTCGATCGCGTGTTCTGGCATCCGCGGCCGGATGTGTTGCGCTTCGAAGTGCGAGCTACCCCGTCGGCAGAGGGGAGCCGCTACGACGTGGTCGCGCTGATCGGGCGGGGAGAGGGCGAGATCTGGTTCTCGGAGGCCGCGGTGCCCCAGCGCTGGGACTACGTGGCCATCAGCGAAACGACGGACGGTCTTTCCCGTCTGCTGCGCGAATCGGCCGCAGCGACAGGCAAGCTTCCCGATGAATATGAGCCGTTCATGGGGCCGCAGGACTACTCGAATCTCGAGAACCCCGAGGAGGTCGCCCAGCGGCGATGGGCAGTGGTCAACCGGCTGCGTGAGGCAAATCGTCTCGCGCGCCTGGCAACGAAACGCAGTTGAAAGCTCGGCGCGGGCACGCTACTATCTGCCTGCTTCTCCGCGCTACTGCGCATCGACCTCGCCGGCGTACCGGCCATCTTGTTTTTCCACCCATTGGGGCTTTGTCCCCTATGGGTCATGGCTCCATCTTTCTTTGGAGCCATCATGCCTGTTATCGAGACCCGTGAGACCGCCATCGCCGTTGTTGCGTTGGTCGTGATCCTGTTCGCCGCATTGTTCTTCATCGTCACGACGGCGAGCCTCGCACTGCTGTACTTCCAACTGACCTCTCTCGCAACGGCCGTCCTTGTGGTTGCCGCCGCCTGGGTGTTGTCGAAGTTCTCGCATCTCTCTGGCCATCTGGCCTGAGCATCGCCGCGCGCAGTCCTTCATCGGGCTCGCGCGGCTCCTCCTCACCGGGAAACCTCCCGGTTGGGGCGTTTCCCATATCCACAAAGGAAACGCAACATGTCTTACCCCAGAACTACCCGCATCGAAGTCGGCCCCGTGCCCGCGGAAGAGCCGTGCGCGCAGGTGGGCCACGACGACTACAGCGAACGATCGCGGCGCGAGTGTGCCGTGTACATCCGGCAGTTGCAGCGAATCTTCGGTAATCCCGATCCGGCGGAACTCCGATTTGTTCGTTGCGGCTTTCCGCATGAACTCGGGCGCTACCACGAAGTGGTGGCCGTCATGACGGCCGAGGGCGCGAAGCGCTTCGACGAGGCAATGCTTCCGATGCAGTGGGACCACATCGCGCGCGCCGAACTCACCTGGCTCGAGCTTCAGGCGAAATGGCGGGCGACCGTGATGGTCCGTCCCGAAGCACTCGCCTTCGTACCGGACGTGTTCCGGAGCGGGCAGATCCCGCAGTTTCCCAACCATCCCATCGCCCAATGGTGGGCCATGGGGTTCACGCCTGTCACGACGGCTTACCGTCTGCACTGAACCAATTCTTTAACCCTGCCGGGATACGTCCCGGTGGGGCGTTTCTCCGGCCAAAAAGCTGATCGAAATGCCCCACACACATCCGCCGATGGCTTGCCCCGGCACCGCAGCGTACCCGTTTCTGCGTGGGTGGGCGAAATGAGCCGCGCCGCGAAACGAAAGTTCGAAGGCACCGCGAGCGAGCCTCACAAGGCCTTGCTCTCGCACTTCAAGCAGTTCGGCCCCCGATACCCGGTCCACGAGGTGTTCTCCGATTTCGTGGAGATCGCATCCCTGTCCATCAGCAACACCGTTGATCGCCACCAAGCCGAGGCTCGCGAGAAGCGGTACGAAGAGATCATCAAGCGGTACGAGCGCGCGGACCGCGAGCGCTTTCCCCAGATGTTCGGGGCGCTCGTGCAGACGTTCGAGGATTTGGTGCAGGGATGGGTACCGAACGGTGACGGCCTGGCCGATGTCCTTGGCCAGACGTACATGATGCTCGAGCTCGGAAACGACAAGGCAGGGCAGTTTTTTACACCGTACAGCGTCTCGCGGCTCATGGCACGGATGAACATCGGCGATGGTGCTCCGTTCATCCAGCGTGATGGGTTCGTGACGCTCAGCGAACCAGCCTGCGGCGCAGGCGGCATGGCGATTGCCTGTGCCGATGCGCTGCACGATGCCGGCCACAACTACCAGCTGACGATGCACGCCACGTGCATCGATATCGATCCGCGGTGCGTGCACATGACTTATGTCCAGCTGTCCCTGCTGCACATTCCCGCCATCGTCGTTCACGGCAATGCGTTGTCTGTCGAGGCGTGGTCCACGTGGTTCACGCCCGCGCATGTTGTGGGCGGCTGGGGAGAAAAGCTCAGGTTTCGCCGGCTGGCCGAGGCCATGCGGGAGCTGCTCCAGAGCCAGAAGCGCGTAGACGAGACGGAGGGCGCCGACCGTACGGCCGACGTGTCGTTGCGCGCTGACGAAGCTCCCATTCCCGCAGCGGCACTGCGCGTCCTTGTGCCTGACGACCAGCTCGCGCTGTTCTAACCGCAAAACACCCCCGAAATTGGCGAGCTTTCGCCTCCTGCGGGGCGGGGGTCTGACGATAAGATGATCTCTGTAGCACGACACCGCTACAGGCTCTCTCAGATGGACCCGTTCCTACCAGCCCCTCCTTGCGAGGGGCTTTTTTTATGAGACAGCAATTGCGATTGCCGCTCGTTGACTAGGTGGCGCGTTGGGGCGGACCACTGAGCTTTGGGTTACCGATGCGGCACTTGTTCGATGCTCGAAATGAGGACCTTGTCTTTACCCGGGATGGCCGCTTCCGACCCTTTCCGGCCTGTCAGCGTTCCCCTTATTCTGTCCGTTCTTGGGGGCAGATCGGCCATAGCGCAACGCGCGGCGCCAGTGTCGATCCGGTGATGTCAACTGGGGTCCGCTGGCATCGCTTCGAGAGTCCAAGAAGGACGAGAGTATCGAAAGTCTTCTTGATTCGGACAGTCAGGGCCGCTTCCGGGACCACGTTCCGAGGCCGCGTTCGTGATCGTTGGACTAATGTGTGCCAGAACTCGATGAAGCAACGATACTCGCAAGCTTCGCGCAAACGGCACCGATGTTGTCGGGGTGCACGTTCGTCGCGCTGAGTATCAAGCCACCTTGCGCGTGACTGCGGCGAAGGTACCAGGCAGAGAGGGCCGAAGGCGCGAGGCCGTGTGCGCGGGCGATGCCGACGATGACGCGGTCGTCGGCGGATTGTGGGAGCGGTGCGATTACTCCAAGGCCCGCCATCAGCGTGCCTGGCAAAAATTCCCTTACATGCGTTAATGTGAGGCGGCGGCGCTCGGCGTAGAGAGCCTTCATCTGGCGCAGGTGCCGCAGGTAGTGCCCATCCCGCAGAAACTCTGTCACCGCCAATTGGGTTGTCCGGTTCGGAGCTGGGGCCAGCACGGCGGAGACCTCCACCAGGCGCTCCGCCGCTGAACGTGGGGCGACGACGAACCCGAGGCCCAGCGCCGGGCTGATCGTCTTGCTGAACGCTCCGATGTGAACTACGTGTTCGGCACCTTCGCCAGCCGCAAGGGCCGGTGCGGCTCGTCCGTCGAGCTGTATTTCTCCGAGATAGTCGTCCTCGATGATCCAGGCACCCCGTGCCGCCGCCCAGTCAAGCAGCGCGCGCCTTCGTTCAGGCGACATGGTCACGCCCAGCGGTGCATGCTGGCCCGGCGTGACCAGCGCCAGCAAGGCGTCTGGCGCGCTGGCGACGCCAGCTTCCACGCGCAACCCCTCGGCATCAACGGGTACGGGTACGACCTCGGCTCCAATCACCTCCAGCGCGCGTCTTCCCAGCGGATACCCTGGCTCCTCGAGCCACGCCTTGCGTCCATGCGCGCGCAGTGCGGTGAGTGCAAGCATCAGGCCCTGCCGGTATCCGCTGGTGACGAGGATCTGGTCGGGATGACACTGCATCTGTCGGCTTACGGCTAGGTGGCTCGCTATCTGAGCCCGCAGGGCAGGTTCGCCGCGTGGATCGCCATAGGCCGTGTAAGCGATAGCATCGGCACGTACGGCGCGCGTCCGCATGCGAGCCCAGAGCTTGGCGGGAAACGCGTCCTGGGCAGGTACGCCCATTTGAAACGGAAGCGGCGCGCTCGAAAATGGGCGGTTGAAATCCGCCAGAGGCCCGTCGAGCGAAGCTTCGCGGCCTGCTCTCCCGACGTCCAGCCGCGAGCATACGTGTGTGCCCGAAGAGCCTGCGCCGAACACCAGATTCTCGGCGATCAGACGGTCGTAGACCACGCGAATGGTGCCGCGGGCGACACCAAGCTGCGCAGCGAGGTCTCGACCGGAAGGAAGACGCTGTCCAGGTGCAAGCCGACCCTCGACGATTGCCTGTCGCAAGCTCGCATGGATCTGATCGCCGATCGGCATGGCAGTGGCACGGTCCACCAGGATGGACAGCGCAGCGGGCGAGTTCGGGTGAGTCATTTTGGGCCAGTCGTTTCTCCAATTTTTGGGCCTGTATCTTCAATGCCTGGCGGAGTAACTTTGCGTTATGACACGAATCGCGGCCCAAGTCGATAGGCGGCTCGGGCGCGCTGACCGCGACGCTGGACCGAATCACCAACAGAAAAGGACCGAGATGACCCGCTTGAACTGGCAAGAGATAGCGCCTGACGGCGCGAAGGCGCTTTTTGGTATCCACCACTACGTCACGAAGAAGACGGATCTCCCCGAGGAGCTTGTCCACCTCGTGTTCCTCCGCGTCTCCCAGATCAACGGATGCGCGCATTGCATTGACATGCATAGTCGCGATCTCAGAAAGACCATGTCGGTCGACAAGATCACGCTGGTTCCGGTGTGGGATGAAGTTCCGCACCTATTCGCCGAGCAAGAGCGGGCCGCATTGGCCTGGGCGGAGGAAGTGACGCGCGTCAGTGAGACGCATGCCTCAGACGAAGCCTATGCGGCCGCATCGGCAGCATTTTCGCCCAAGGACCTCGTTGATCTCACGATAACGATTGCCGCCATGAACGCATTCAATCGTCTCGGCGCCCCGTTTCGGCTTCCAGTTGCGGCAAAGGCGTAATCGAGGCACGCAATCCACCCGCATGCATTCAGCCGGTTAGCCCAGACAATTGAACACTGATCCTTCAACACTCCTTTGTCGACCGAGGAGTGCTCGAAGAGCAGGCCGCCATTTTCCGTTCCCAATCAGCCGATCATCCGAATGAGAGCCGGATCTTTGGAGGTAGATCGGGCTAATCATTTCTATTGCTACTTGAGGGTTCAAGGTATGGATCGAGGCCGGTGCTTCCGACGGACACTCTCCGGCATTGCCCACGTGCGCGCGCCGTCGTATGGACATCACGCGTACGCCGAAAAGTCTCAGTATGGGGTGCTTGTCAACCATCTGGGCTGCACCGGTACGAAGGTCTCAGCGCATCTCCAGATGGGAGCCCGAGAAAAGTCATTGAAGCAATCATGTGCTCGGGCGTGGCGGGAGCTATCGACGTTGCCATCGACCATCCCTCCACGCTTTATCCCCGATACTACTTCTTCACAAAGGCCAGCAGATCCGGATTGATGACGCCCGCATGCGTGGTGCACATGCCGTGCGGGAATTTCTCATACACCTTGAGCATGCCGTTCCTCAGCAGCTTGACCGACAGCAGCGCCGAGTCCGCAATCGGTACGATCTGATCGTCGTCACCGTGCATGACCAGTGTCGGTACTTCCACCGCTTTGAGATCTTCGGTGAAGTCGGTTTCGGAGAAGGCCTTGATACCGTCATAATGAGCCTTGGCACCGCCCATCATGCCCTGTCGCCACCAGTTTTGAATCACCGGCTGTATCGGTGTCACGCCCGGCCGGTTGAAGCCGTAGAAGGGTCCCGTCGGCAGATCGACGTAGAACTTCGAGCGATTGTCCGCCAAAGACTTGCGCAGTCCGTCGAACGCCTCGATGGGCAGGCCGCCAGGATTGCTCGCGGTCTTGACCATCAACGGCGGAACCGCCCCGATCAACACCAGCTTTGCCACCCGCTTCTGCGGTTGGCCGTGACGAACCACATAGTGCAGCGCCTCCCCTCCACCCGTCGAATGACCAATGTGCACGGCATTCTTGAGGTTGAGATGCTCGACCACAGCGGCGACGTCCGCTGCATAATGGTCCATGTCATGCCCTTCGCTGACCTGAGTGGAACGACCATGCCCGCGCCGATCGTGTGCCACCACGCGATAGCCGTTTTGCAGAAAGAACAGCATCTGGTTATCCCAGTCATCGGCCGACAGCGGCCAACCGTGGTGGAACACGATGGGCTGAGCTGTCTTGGGCCCCCAGTCCTTATAGAAAATCTCAACGCCGTCGCGCGTAGTAACAGAGCTCATCGTCGTACTTCCCTGAGAGGTTGGAACTCGAGTTGTGGATTGGGCAATTGCCGGCATGGCCGGAAGCATCGCGAAGGACAACGTCCCTAAGCCGAGTGCGAGCAGGTCCCGCCGTGCGGAATTAACCTGCATGGCGTTATCGATATCGGTCATCAAAGATAGATCCTCGTTAATGTTTGATACGTGCCGAATGCACGGCAACAATGGCGTATGCCTATTGCATTTTAGATCCAATTCTTGATTATCAGGCGCAACCGGAATTGCGACTTGGTATGGTGACGCATACCTTTGAATCAGGCCGATGGCCGTAGCGGGGCACGTGCCAGTAGTATTAATTGATCCTGTGCTCCTGCGATTGCGACAATGTGGACGCTACCTCTAATACCGGATGGATCCAGTTTTTCACCATAAATGAACAAAAGTTCGTCGACAGTCAGAGGGAATTCCAGCATGCCTCTTGCCGTAGGCCAGGACTTGCAACGGGCTTCTCCCGTCCGGCAACTGATGCGACAAACGTCTTGAATGTTCCCGAAGTACGATGCGTAAAGTCTCGATAGATCCGATACGATACTCACTCGTTCCGAGTCTGGAACAGCCCCCTGAATCGCCGGACACAGTCACCCACTTACAATAGCGGGTAGGCATACGACTGTGTTTATGACTAAAACGAAGCAGGAATTGGTAGAAGTGTTGACGGGGCCGGAGCGCCGGCGGCGGTGGTCGCCTGAGGAGAAGCTTGCGATGGTGCGCGAGAGCTGCGAGCCAGGCAAGACCGTATCGATGGTTGCGCGTCAGCATGGCGTCAATCCCAACCAGCTCTTCCAATGGCGGAAGCTGTATCAGGACGGCAGTCTGTCCGCGGTCAGCGCTGGCGAGGAAGTGGTTCCTGCCTCCGAACTGGGTGACGCGCTCAAGCAAATTCGAGAACTACAACGGCTGCTGGGCAAGAAGACGATGGAGAACGAAATTCTCCGCGAGGCCGTGGAGGTAATGAAGTCGCGAAAATGGATTGCGCGCTCACCCTCATTGCCCGGGGACGACCTGTGAAGCGGGTCTGCGAAGTTCTCGGTGTAGCGCGCTCGAATGTGGCAGAGAAGCTGGCTCGTCCTGCTGACTGGCAGGATGGTCGCGGCGCCAGAAGGATCGATGACGCAGGGTTGGTCAAAGAGATCCGAGATGCGGTGGCACACTTGCCCAGTTACGGCTATCGGCGCGTGTGGGGTGTATTGCGCCGGGAACGCGAGCGCCATGGAGTGCCGCCCGTGAACGTGAAGCGTGTCTACCGGGTCATGCGCGTACACGGACTGATGCTGCAGCGCAGGCCGATTCCACCAAGGCCTCGACGGCGACACGACGGCAAGGTCGCTGTTGACAAGACGAATCAGCGTTGGTGTTCCGACGGCTTCGAGTTCCGCTGCGACAACGGTGAGCCACTGCGCGTGACGTTCGCCCTGGACTGCTGCGATCGCGAGGCCCTGCGCTGGGCGGCAACCACCGGTGGGCATAGTGGAGACGTAGTCCGCGACGTAATGCTGGCCGCCGTCGAGCACCGCTTCGGCAACGCTATGAGAGCTCCAGCAGAAGTCGAATGGCTGACTGATAACGGCTCGGGCTACACGGCCGACAAGACCAAGGCGTTTGCGTCAGCGATCGGCCTGAAGCCGTTGACCACGCCGGTCTGCAGTCCGCAGAGCAACGGAATGGCCGAGAGCTTCGTGAAGACCATGAAGCGCGACTACGTCGCGTTCATGCCCAAGCCCGATGCGCAGACGGCGGCTCGCAATCTGGCGATCGCCTTTGAGCATTACAACGAGCAGCACCCCCATAGCGCCCTGAATTACCGCTCCCCGCGGGAGTTCAGGCGTGCAATGGCCTTATCAATCTAACGGTGTGACCATGTCCGGGGATACGGGGGCAACTCCAGAGTCTGACACACCTCGCTCCAGCGTGACGACAATATTGAGATGCTCAGCCATAGGGACGTTATTCGAGGTTCACGCCCCCACCAGACGATGGCATCTTGAAGTGAACGCCACACACTTCATTTTCGGATTGCAGCTCCAGCCGTGGCGAAGCATTGTCGACATATGTCACGGCCGGGATGCCGTCCGGCATGTGGCGCGGCAAGATGGCGATTTCCACGAGTTCCTTCATTCTCACCAGTTCCGCGAACGAACCGGCGGTCATCTTTCGCATGACCTGACGACGGTGAATCTTCACCGTGACGACGCTCAGTCCTAGGCGATCCGCCACCTGCTTGTTCAGCAGTCCGCAGGTGACCAGCGCCATGACGTCCCTTTCGCGGGGCGTCAATGACACGTACTTCTGCCGCAGGTCGTCCGCCGCCCGCAGGCGCTTGTAACGCGCGATGTCGATCTTCAGAGCTTCACGGACTGCCTCCAGCATCTCTTGATCGCGAAAAGGCTTCTCGATAAAGTCCACGGCACCCGCCTTCATTGCCCCGACGGCCATCGGAACATCCGCATATCCGGAGATGAAAATGATCGGCAGCGCGCGCCGTCCCTGCACAAGAATCGACTGCAATGCCAGGCCACTGAGCCCCTTGAGCCGAACGTCCAGCACGAGGCACGTTGGCCCCTCGGGCGGCGTTATCGCGAGCAGTTCCTCTGCTGACGCGAACAGAAGCACACGCAAATCGACCGAGCGGAGCAGGTTCGAGAGAGCCAGACGGGCGCCCACATCATCGTCGACGATCAAGACCGTTTCTATCGGCTCGAGTGAGCTGTGCATGGGTAATCCTTCCTGCGACTGCCGATAGGTGCGCAGATTCCGTTGAGGCGATTGATTTCATTCTCGACCCATCGATGTTATGTGACTTCGATGACGCAGTTCAAGCGAGCCTATCAGCGGATGGTCTGTTTAATAAGACCAAATCTTGCCATATTCAGCAGCTTGGACTGGTCCATGGTCGATGAAGATTCGTTCCATTTTGGTGCGTTGCCGGTAACCGCGTTGCGTCACCATGTTGGCCGACCGCGACAAGAATCCACTACCGGGACCAACGGAATCCAGCGTAGTTATGGCACAGATGGTCCACTCAGTTATGCTGTCAGTGCGCCTAGCAAACGTTGGTCAACCTATACGACACTGCGAACGGCGGCACTGCTGATGGATACCATCGTTGCTGCACGAGGAACAAACCAGGGCGTCGTGCTCAGCTTACTGGCGAAAGAACGAAAACAATCACACATAAGAATCTGCCAGAAGAATGGTGGATTGCGGATGAAATATTAAAATTGTTTGTTTTTCTTATGTTCGGTGCTTTTAGTAATTGATATGCTGTTAAACAAGCAATTTGATTTGGATCGCAAGGATTACGAACTGTCTTATCCGGTCACAACGCTTCACGATCAAATCTATGAACGGTTTCGATCGCAAATCGAGCAGGGCCGTCTCCGGCCCGGTCAGCGCGTTGCCTCACTGAGGGCGATGGCCATGGAGCTCGGCGTCGCGCGTGGCACCGTTCAGGTCGCCTACGACCGGCTTGTGGGTGAGGGATATTTGGTGGCCCGAGGGCCCGCCGGCACGTTCGTGTCCGACTCTACGCCGCTCCTCCGCCAGCGGCCTAGCCGCGATGGCGCGGATGGCGCGGCCGGCAACACCGCGACCATGGCATGCTTCCGAGCGATGGAGCACGACGAGAGTCTGGCGCTCGGCGCCACCGGCGTACCGCCGACCATCCTGCAGCCGGGATACCCCGCCCTGGATGAGTTCCCGCATAAGGTTTGGGCCAGACTGATAGGGCGTCAGGCCCGACGTATCACCACGCTGCTCAAGCCAGCATTGCACGGCTATGCGCCACTGCGAGACGCCCTGGCTGGACACCTGAATCGTGCGCGCGGCCTCGATGTCGAGCCATCACAGGTGTTCGTGGTGCCTTGCTATGCGTCTGGACTCGAGCTGGCGTTCACGGCGCTGAAACTGGCCGGGGAAATAGGCCGTGAGAGCCCTTCGGACGTGTGGGTCGAGTGCCCCGGGTTCCCTACCACCGCAGTAATGGTGGAGCGCCTGAACGCTCGGCCCTGCCATGTGCCGGTCGATCAGCAAGGCATCAACGTCGGCATGGCCGCCCAGTCGTTCCGAAGTGCAAGGGTCGCGATCGTGACCCCCTCGCATCAGAGTCCCACCGGCGTGTCGCTGGCGCTGCCGCGCAGGGTGGCATTGCTCAATTGGGCAAGGACCAACAGGGCGTGGATTTTCGAAGACGATTACGATGGCGAGTATCGCTTCCGCGGACACCCGCTTCCCGCGCTCAAGGCGCTGGACAATGCGGATCGCGTGATCTACGCCGGGACCATGTCGAAAGTCATGTTTCCGGGGATGCGTATTGCCTATATCGTGGCACCCAAGGCGCTCGTCACGGCGTTCGCGCAGGCCAGCCAGCGCGCGGTATACGGCGGTTGCCCCGAACTGATGCAAGCCGCGCTTGCGGAGTTTATCGAACAGGGTCACTTCTCGCGCCACATCAAGCGCATGCGGGCGCTATACGCACGGCGGCGCACGCTGCTGGTCCAGGCGCTGCGGCGCCATTCGGACAAGGGCTACTCGGTCACGCTGGAAAGCGGCGGCATGAATCTGCTGCTGGATGTCCCGGAAGGCGAGGACGACGTAGAACTCGCCCATCGGGCTCGGAAAGCAGGCATTGAGGTATTCTCGCTCACGGCCTGGCGCAAAGGAAAGGCCGGCCGGCGCGCGCTGCTGCTTGGATACACCAATATCACCTCCGCCGAACAGGCCGAGGCGCAGGTCACCGCGTTAATGCGTGCCCTGCAGCCCGCCGCGTAGCTGGACCGCCTAGTCCGATTAAACGATACACGTGAGCTCAGATAGTCGGCTGCTCCAACTGCCGCAATAACTCACGACCCGTGGGCTGGGGCCTTGCCGGCGCGTCCGTAAGCGGCGACGTCTAGCTGCCGCTCAAAGGCTCCGATCGGCTACCTGATGGCCGATCCTAAGCACACACCGGCTGCTTGGGTGCCACAATGAAATGACTCCTCTTGGCCGTTTTGGGACGCTGTGTACGGTCACGGCGCGTCACTGTCGAGGGATCACGGTTCTTCGACCAGCATGTTTGCGGGATCTTTCTCAACGATCGCTAACATCTGCCGGTAGAGAACATCTGCGCTCCCCGAGGACCGGCCGCCCAACAGCTTTCCCAAGATCGAGCGTTCAGCGGCCACAAAGCATGACCAGATCACCTCCGTTGCAGGAGAGCGCCCAGTCGATCTCTCGGCGTCGGCCGGGTCCTCCTCGACGCGACCACAGCCGATCCATAGTCGAGAGGGTTTTCGCTGCACGACGATGCACCACCCCCAGTCTTCGGGGATAACGGCCTCGACGGCTTGCCCCTCACTCTCGAGGCGGTCGCGCAACCATTCGGCCAACTGTCGCCCCGCCGGGGCTTTCGCGTAATTCGGCCCACCAGCTTCGGCGTCAAACAAGGTCGATCGAAACCACATCTGATGTTGGCTCATAGCCCGGTTCTTCCCGCCTCGCGATGCATTGGATGTTGGATGCGATGATATCGAATGGGCGGCGGAGGCGGCCTGCTGCTGAGGAGGGGTGTTGCACAGATGCCGATAAGCCGTCGATGGTCGAGCCACACGGGACGCTGAGCCGATCGCCGCTCCTGTCGCCATTACCCCCGTGCTTACCAGCTTGAAAGCCGGAAGCATTTTAGGTATTCTCTGCGCACCTACCGCGTCCAAGACGCATCGACCCTGCACCGCAAGGTGCCAGCATCTGTAGTAAGCGACTCGCCGGCATAGCCTGGCAGTTCGCCTTTCGATCCCATCGGGAACCACGTTCCCGGTGCGGCAACGGGTTCCCCATTTCCGCGAGAACCCACAAATGCAAACTCCCACCGTAGTTGTTGGCAAGATCCGTCCTGGCCGTAATCCGCGCAAGTACTTCGATCCTGCCGAAATGGGCGAGCTCACCGAGTCCGTCCGGGTCAATGGTGTGCTTCAGTCCATCCTGATTCGCCCTGTCGAAGAAGACGAGGGCGGCCGTGAGTACGAGGTCGTGGCAGGTGAACGCCGCTACCGCGCAGCCCTTGCGGCCCACGGCGAAGGCTATCCCGTCCCGGTCATCATCAAAGTTATGACCGATGCCGAAGCAGATAGCTTTGCGCTCATCGAGAATATCCAGCGTGCCGACATGGCCCCCTCCGAGGAGGCGGTGCAAGCGGCTAAGATCGTCGGCTGGCTGCAGGGCGACCGCGATGAGGCGGCTCGTCAGCTAGGCTGGTCGCGATCGACGCTCGACAAGCGCCTGGCGCTGATGAACTGCAGCGAAACCGTTCTGGAATCGCTCAACACCCGCACAATTCAGCTCGGCCATGCCGAACTGCTGGCAACGCTCGAGAAGGGCACGCAGGACAAGCTGCTGCCTGTCATTGTGAGCGAGAAAAAGCCTGTTGCCGAACTGAAGAAGACGATCGAGGCCGCCGCGTGCAGCCTTGAGAAGGCGATCTTCGATAAGGCGCAATGCACCACCTGCCAGCACAATTCCTCGTTGCAGACGGAGATGTTCGGCGAGGCAATCGCGACGGGCAACTGTACCAATCGCGCCTGCTACACCGAGAAGACCGATCGAAAGCTCGAAGGCATTGCCTACGGGCTGAAGGACGAGTACCAGGTCATCCGCATCGTTCGCGCGGGCGACAACGAGACTCGCGTCCAGTTGTTGGTCGATGGCCCGACCGGGGTTGGCGAGGAACAGGCGAAGGCCTGCCACGGCTGCCAGAATTTTGGCGCCGCGGTGAGCGGCCTCCCGGGATCTCTCGGCAAGGTCTATGGTGGCCAGTGCTTCGACACGGTCTGCAATTCCGAGAAGGTTGCCGCCCGACTCAAGGCGGAGCGCGACGCGAAAGCGGCAGCGCAGAAGCCTGCGGCGAGCGCACCTGGTGCAGGCAAGTCGGCTCCCGCCAAGGGGGACGGCAAAGCCGCTGTACCGACCGAGAAACCCGTGACGTCGATCAGCGAGTCGGAGAAGGTCAAGGCCTATCGGACCGATCTCTGGCGTAAGGCCCTGCGCAAGGAAGTCGCGCAGAACGCTGCGCTGGCCAACTCGTATCTGATCTCGATCGCTCTGAGCGGACTGGCGCGCAACATCGCCGGCGACAAGATGGGCAAGATCTTCGAGAAGCTGACCGAGCAGAAGGCGTCTTCGACCCTGCAAGGCTGCCTTGGCGCCGTGCAGTCGCTGGACGACGGCAAGCGTCATCAGCTGACCGTCGCGCTGACTGTGGCGGCGATTGACGGCATGGAGGTCACGAATCTTCGTGACCTTTGCCGCTATCACAAGCTTGACCTCAAGCTGCACTGGAACCTGCAGAAGTCGCAGGACTTCCTGGAGATGCTCACTAAGTCCGAAATGAAGGTGCTCGCGGACGAGCTGGGCATTCGCAAGGCGCTGGGCGATGGGTTCGCCAAGCTGTTCAACAAGTCGAAGGCCGAAGTCGTCGCCGGTCTTCTGGCGGTCGAGGGCTTCGACTACACCGGCAAGGTGCCCAAAGTGCTGGGCTGCTGACCGGGATTCACTCTCCACTCTGCAGATGGGCGCCGCCGGCGCCCATCTGTCTTCCTATTCCCTCAAAAGGATTCACCATGTTCACTGAATTGGTACCGCTCGTACGCGCGAGCGACAAGGTGGTCATTACGCTCACGATGCAGGGCGACAGCATGTCCGTCGTTGTGCTTCCGGTCATCAAGAGCGCTGCGGATGCTGCGTTGACCACTCCTCTTTCGCTGTCGGCGACACCCGTGGAGTTGGACGGCGAGTTTGCGGCTGCGGTTGCGGGCGTCACTGCTTCGCACCGCTCGCTTGCCGAGCAGGTTGAAGCAACGAAGTCGATCCTCGACGCGGCCAAGACCACCCAGTCGTCGAAGGCAACGAAGGCGCTGGCGAAAGCGGCCACGCCGTCGAAGCCGAACGATGACGATGACGCGGACGACGATACGGAAGGTGCTACCCCGGCAACGGGTGAAGCACAGGCCGGATCGGAAGCTGCGCCGACCACCACGCCGGTGTCTTCGGGCACCGACCTCTCATCGCTGCTGTAAGGAGACTGTCATGGCACTCGAAGTCATCAAGCTGATCCGTCAGTTCTCCTACAACGGCATGACGTTTGTCGACGTGGGTCCGCAGTTCACTCCGGACCAGGTGCGCGACGTTTATTCCGCCCAGTACCCCGAGTTGACCACCGCTGCGGTGGACGGCCCGGAGGTGAAGGACGGGATTGCCCGTTACACGTTCGTGCGCGCCGCCGGCGCCAAGGGCGCGGCATGCGCAAAGCTGACCTGATGAAGGCACTGGCCGCTGGCCAGTTCCCCACAACCACTGAGCCGCCCGGAAGGGCGGTTTTTTTTCATTCTGAGGAGACTCAACAATGCTGTTCGATCCTCGGTCGTCTGTTCCAGCGCTCGATGGAGGGCAACCCGGATGGTCGTTTGCGCGACAACATCCCGTTGCCAGACATCGACCTGCCCATGATTTTCTGACGCTGCCGGCGCTGCCGCCAGTCGTACCCGCACACGGTCTTCTGAACTACGGAGACGAGGCCGATCTGAAGGAATTCGTCATCGCGCAGTTCCGCGCGGGGGTGCTCGACACTGAGGCCGTCGTGTCCCCGCATTCTGCTGGCGACGCGTTCGCGCAGGGCTTCAATGCATGGCTCGGTCCGCGCCTGCCGAAGACCCGAGCACTGAAGTTCGACTTTGTTCTGGTTGACCATGCCAGCGTCCTAAATGAACTCTCCGAGTTCGGCTGGGACCCGCGCGAGGAGTCGGCGCTCTACCTTGGCATACGGCTCGAAGAAGAAAACGTCTACACGCTCACGACCGAACGCGCCGAGGCATTGCGCAGTCTGCATCCCTGCCTCATATACACCTTGTTCCATCTCATTCGTGCGGCGACCGGTAAATCGCTGTACGTACGTACACCGGACGACCTGCTCGATATGTTCGCGCGCTGGCATTGGGACTTCGAGGCACTCACTGACGACAACGCGGCGCGTGAGTGCCTTGCGGAGCGGTTCGGGGAGGGCGACTCGGATATCGAGCGTTGCCTGCCGTCGGTGGTTCGGCCGGAGTTGGCGCCTGACGAGTCGCTGCCAAAACATGCCTGGATGCAGAAGGACAGGAAATTGTCCGCGTTGAGCCGGCGGCGGCTCCGTGAGCTGGCACGACGCGGCCCGAAGGACTGGCGCGGGAAGCTGTGCGGCGCGCTTGCTGATCTCGACCTCGCTCTGGAGCATCTGGGAAAGGGCTCGCTGCTGGCCAACTCCCAATGGGCCGAGCCTGCCTATTCCGCGGCGACGATCGCATACGCGGATAGCGACTACGTCGGTGAAGTGCTGGATGACCACTACGAGTGCGCAAGCGGGGGTGGCTTTGCGACGTACTTCCAGTGCTTCATTCCCCTGGCTAGCAAGCCTGCTGCAATTCGCAAGCAATACGCAGTTCTTGAAAACACCCTTGAGCTGATCGCTGCACTGGATCGAATGCTCGAGCATCTCTTATGAAAGGAGGGCCACATGGCCGAACTTCAGACCGCATCGCGGTCGCATGACGTGGCTCTTCAGGGGGCCATTTTGCTTTATGGCTCACGGCCCGGCGAGTTTTCCTACGGTACCGCGCACCGCATCGAGACCACCCCTACCGGGCAGCCGATTCTTGGCGCCGGCGTTCCGCTCAACCGCGATGCTGTTTTTCACGCCGTTCGTGAAATTGCAGAGCATGCGTTACCCAAGGGCGAGTTCCTGACACCGAACGTGCTTTCAGTCAGCACCGAGGCCGTGACGTGGTGGTGTCCGGCAGCGAAGCGCCGCGTGTTCTTCGATTGCAAAGAGCTGGGGCAGCGCAACGCGATCGTGCCGCATCCCGCGTTGGTGTTTCAGGCGTCTCATGCCGGCTTCAGCGTTTTCGCGCTGCAGGACGAAGAACGTCCGGTGCCGGGCAGCGCGCTGTTCGAGCCGCCGTACTTCAACACGTGGGACCGCGGGCGGATCTGCATCGGCACCGCACACGTACCGAAGCAGATCGACGTCGCCTCAATCGCCGGCTGGGAGGAGGGCTTCTTTAACTCCGCCTTCACTCATCCGAATCACGGCACCAGGCGCGTCGAGTACGAGCGCGGTGCTTTTGCTTTCTGGAAGGACATGCTCGATGGTCAGTTCGCTGACTTTCCGAAGCAGGTTCTCGTCCCTATGAAATGGAAGCTGGCCGATCTGATCGCCGGCAAACTGGAGAATTAATCATGCATCCTGCCGATATGGCATTGCAGCAATCGTTTCCCTCCGTGATGGTGCCGCGCTTCGGCGAGGTTGCTCCCATGGGTGGCTCCGGTGAGCGACTGCTCATCGCTGCCAATGGGGTGTTTCTTGAGATCGTGCGGCCATGGATTCGCGTCGTCCGTCTCCTTGGTAAGTTCGAGCATCGCACCGCCATTCCGTACGGTGAGGCGGTGGAGGTGACGGAGTTGCTCTGCGGTTGTGTCCCGCCAGACGTCATTGGTGAGTTCGCGGTGATGGCGCGCGCTGCGTATCCCAACGAGACGGGCGCTTTCGTGGTCTGGAACTGTCGCACGCATGCGTTTCGGTTGATGCCCGTGCGAGTGCTGGATCAGGGGATGGGCCATCTGAAGTACGAACGCCCCACGCTGGCGGATGACGAAGTGCTGGTGGTGGACTGCCACTCTCATGGTGGCCATCCGGCATTCTTCTCGTCTACCGATGATACGGACGACCGCCACGACGTGAAGTTCGCGTTCGTCATGGGTAGCTGCAACGCCGTGGTGCCATCGCTGGCGCTGAGGCTGTGCGCCAAGGGGATCTTCGAGAACGTCGAGAAGGTCCCGTTTGAGTGGTACGCGGCTGCACGGGCGGAGGTTGCGGTATGACGTATGTTCATCGCATTCCTGAGCATATGCTGAGACGGGCCTGGCGTGTCGTGGTAGTCGGTGCCGGCGGTACTGGCAGTGCGCTGTTGCCGAATCTCGCGCGCTTGCATCATGCGATGCTCGAACTCGGACACCCCGGTGGCATTGACTGTACGGTCTACGATGACGATACGGTCAGCGAGACCAACGTCGGCCGGCAGGGCTTTTATCCGGTCGACGTCGGCCAGCACAAGGCGCCGCTGATCGTGAACCGGCTCAACAACCTGATGGGTACGCGCTGGGAAGCGCATGTCCAGCGGATCGGCTCTGCTGACCGCCTTGCGTGTGACATGGTCATTGGCTGTGTCGATAGCCGCGCCGCCCGCAAGGCGATCGTGGACGCCATGCAGCGCGGCACCGGTGGCTACTACCTCGACTGCGGCAACAACGCGGACGACGGTCAGGTAATTCTCGGCCAAGTCCGCGGCAAGGCAACGGAGCGTCTGCCGCACGTTGGCGATCTGTATCCGCAGCTGCTGGACCCGAAAGGGGACAAGGCGGACGCCGCGCCGTCCTGCTCGATGGCGGAGGCATTGCAGAAGCAGTCGCTCGTTATCAACATGGCGATCGCGGTGCAGGCCTACAACCTGCTGTGGACGTTGTTCCGTACAGGCACGCTGCAGTTTTGCGGCGCCTTCGTGAACCTCGCAACGGGCAGGACAAGTCCTCTGCCCGTCGATCCTGCAGCATGGGAACGCTTTGGCTACACGCTGAACGCCCCGAAGAAGCGCAAGTCGCGCCAGACCGTTTGAACAGCCACTCTCGACTCACGTCGAGAGTGGCCTTTTTCTTATGTGGCACCGTTGCAATCGCGCGTACCTGGCTGCTAAGATGCCGCCACACCTCGCGCCATAGGCGCATCGACTTCGTGGCCATGGCCACACATCTTTCTCAACCCGTTGGGGCACCTGCCCTGGCGGAGTGCTCCACTTTTTTTGGAGCACATTCATGAGTATCTCTGTTGCTGAATCTCAATCGCCTCTGGCCCTACGTCGCATCTTTGTGACGTGCCAGCGGATGCCCGTGGTCGCTATCGCATTCTCGAACGGGAAGCCTTGGCAACCACTCCGAGCGCCTTTGTTCACGCGGCACGAAGGCCTGCAGTTGTGCCAATACATACGCAGCCTGAGCTTCGACAAGAGCCGGAACGCGTTCGCGCTGGTCGAGGATGGGCGCGTGACGTGGTTTGACGTCTCGCCTCAGGTCATCGATGGCAAGATGATGGAGTTCTATACCATCGGCCCGGACTGGGGTTGGAAGCTGTCGGAAGTTGACCGAGTGCCCTCTGGCGAGCCGCTATTTGTGAACGTGCGGCCCGCCGTGCTGGAGTGGATTCAGTCGCTGGCCGCCGACGCGTACGTTGGCCAGTCCGCTTTCTGCTCCTTCCTGATTGCCGGTTACGTCGAACAACGTATGGAGCTTCAGCACGCGCTGGATCTCTCGCGCTTCGAGGCACTCCTGTGTATCGCAAGCAAGACGCCAGTCGGCCCGAATGTCGTCCGCGTCGCCGTAGTGGTGGAGAGCAGGGTCGGCATCGTGGATGCGCTTGCGCACCTGAGTTCCGATGCGACCTTTAATGCGCTGGCGTTGCAGCATCGACGCGAGCGCATTGTCGAAGCCATGCTCGACCAACTGGCACGCGAAGTCGCCGGAATCTGAACCCAACCAACCCTTTCTAACCCGTGCGGGGCGTCTCCCGTAGGGGAGTGCTCCGCCAATCCTCTGGAGCACTTATCCATGGCGCAAATCACCCTTTCCCGTTCCCAAGTCGAATCCCTGGTCGCATTCTGCGAAGCCGCCGGATCTGAGAGGTACTACGTTGCCAGAGACCGCGGCGCTTTCGTCGGCTATATGACTGGGTTCACCCCGGACAAGCAATGCATTTTCTACTTTAAAGGCTGCGATCCGTCTAAGGACGAGGACTACTACGAGAACACTCTCCTGATTTTTGGCGGCGACGATGTCGGGATAGACATGGAAGTCGCCGACCTGCGAGAAGCACTCGCTAAGCCGGCCGTCAAGAAGATCCGCATCAAGGTGACGACCCGCTCGGTAGTCCTTAAGCTGCTGTCCTGACGGCTGAAGCCATTGAAAGGTCCGTTCTTCTGCGATGGCTATGCCACGGAGGTGGATCCGGTCTTCGAATAAGCCATCTCGCGGAAGGTGTCAAAACGATAGCTGCGATCAGCAATTGCTGAACGCGGGGTAAGCCTGCTACCATTACTTCATCACCCGCGTCTCAGACGCATCGACCTTTCCGGTTGTATAGCCGGACATTTGTTTTTCTCCCACCTACGGGCCATCCTGCCCGTAGGCATGTTGGCCCATTTTTTCAGAGGCCATCATGCTCAAGCGCGTCATTTCGCTTTTCCTTGCTTCGATTGTCTTCACCGGCTGCGCTGCTCAGCAGACGTCTCCGAACAGCTACCGCAGTTCGGAAGCGCTGCGCACGGGCTCCGCGGAAGTCGTGACCGTCGTTCGTCTCCGTCAGGTGACGATCATCGACAGTGACGGCTATTCGTCGGCCAACAGCGGCATTCCTGGCGTTGTTGGCGCGCTCGTCGGCGGCTTGCTCGGCGCGCGTGTGATTGGCGGCGGAATCGGTCGCTATGTTGCAGGCGCCATGTCCGGCACTGTCTCGGCAGTGCTGGCACAGGGCGTCGCGTCGCAGCTCAACCGTCGTGCTGGCGTGGAAGTCATTGTCCGCAAGGAAAATGGCACACAGATCGTGGTCACGCAGGATGCCGATCAGCAATTCGCCACCGGGCAGCAGCTTTACCTGGTGTCGTCCGGCAACGGTTATCGCCTGACGCGTTAAGCGGGCTCCCGTCGGGGCTCCATATCTTTGTCTCCCGCGCGGCTTGCCGCGCGGGCCAACCCATCGCAAGCCCGAGAGGGCTTGCCCAAGCCCTGCGGCTTCGGCAAGCCGTTTTCACCCGCGTCAATGACGCATCGACCCTGTCCGGCACTGCCCGGACCAACCCAGCTGGGACACACTCGTCCCGCAGGGAGGGGGTGTCCCGTTCTTACCTTGGACACCCATGAAACTCCCCAAATCCTTTACCCGTCGGCATCCGCCGACCCATCCTGCCGCATGCGAGGCTGTCCGTCAGGATGCCTGCCGCGTGTTGCGCCGTTTTGCTGGTGATATGGCACTGCGACCACGCGATTTCACGATTCGTGAGCACCGCCAGCGTCGTCGTAAGGTGAACGTGTTCGCCTTGCACACCGATTCCTTGCTGGTCGAGATTCACCACCCTGCCGGTGCGGAGGGTGGAGTGCGCATGTCCTACCGCACGTGCCGCGGCCGTGATGACCTTACGGGTGGCCGTGACAATGCGGTCACCATGGAGTCGTTGGCCAGCGCCCAAGGCTATGCCGATCTCGTTGCCACGCTACGCGTGGTAGCCGGGCGTCGTGGTTAGGGGGAATCTATGTCCACGCTAATCAAGGTGACCTTTCTCGCCACGTCGGGGGAAGAGGTGTCTGGGAAGGCAAAGATCGATCGTCCCAATGGCCTCGTGACATTGCCGACACGCATCTCGGCGTCCATCGACCGTGCCAAATCTGCGGGAGAGGGGTTCGAGGTCGTGGCCCATGACAACGGATACCTGTATCCGCTGTTGCATGTGTCGGGCAGTCAGTACCGGCTGGACGGAAGTTCCCGTTTGCGCCCTGGGCTCCTGAGCCTTGCATGGCGTGCGATCACGGCGCCCCATAAGGACCAGCGCCAGCAGTATGGGCGCTTCGCCCATACACTCTCAGCGGCCGCACTGATCGGGCTCGCCGGCTATGTCAACTCGGTTTCGGCTTGGTCGCTTTATTCCGCGTTGCAGGCGTTCAGCATGTTGGCCGGTGGTGTTGTATTATTCATGGCAGGAGCAGTCCTAGCCAAAGGAGATTGACATGATGGGTATCGTAGTTCTGGTCTTATCGGTCGGAATTTCGGCGTTCTTGCTGTGGGCAGACCGCAACGGCCGTCGCGTTCACAAGGACTGACGCCAATCCATTCTCAGGAGCCGATTCGTCGGCTCACCGCTTAAGCGCACCCCTCGGGGTGCGTTTTTTCTTTTCCCCACCCATACGGGCGTCGTCCCGTCGGGGCGACTCCCCACCAAAGGAGTATCCCGATGGACGCCACCACCGTTTATGCCGCTGGCCTGGCCAGCTATCCCGCCGGTGTCCTGCTGCGCGCATCCGTGTATTCGACCAACCTGCGCGCCGCCATCTCGCTCGTCTGCGCAGATGACGGCATGCCCTACGGCGCGCTGACAGTGAACCTGCCTCAGACCGAACTCGCGGACGACGAGATCCTTGTCGCTGCGGACTGGAATCTCCCGGCTGACCTCAAGGGGGCACTGCTCGCGACCGGCAAGTTTGTGCAGACAGGCCGCTGGAACCAGATCGGTCACGGCCGTGGCGAAATCTGGCGCATCGCCGATGCCGAGCTGCTCTCGCAGATCGCGGCAGCGCGCATTGTCGCCAGTCGCGGCAACTCGAAGCGTCGCACCGCAGTCGCCGCCTGAGTCACCATTCCTTCCAACCCAATCGGGGCACGTCCCCGGATGGGCGTGCTCCGTCTCTGGAGCCACCATGTACGTTATTTACATCGGCCAGCGCGCCGAACACCGCACGACGCTCGCCGGCGTGCTCGAGTACCTGAACGAGGACCGTAACGAACGAGCAGCGCCACGGCTCGAGGACATCACCGTACGGCATATCGAACGTGGCGCGGTTGCTATCGTGCGTCTCCGGTCCGGCAGTTTTGCTGTCAGACCCACGGGCACCCGGCGCAGCATCATCAGCGCCGTCATCGATGAAGTGGATCGATTTATTGTCCGGCCGAATGGCAGGGTTCTGCAGCCGTACGAGATGAGCCGCGCCTCCTGGGGCGCCGTCGTTGCGGCGGGCGCTCTTGCCTACTCGCCGGAGGCTGCCCTTGATATGACGCAGGACGATGCAGGTCCGCTCTTCCAGACTGCGGATCTCTTCGAAGAGCAGGGTGCCTTCGATGTCGGAAACTACGTCCACACCGAGTTTATGCGTCGCTTCGGCTTTGGCACGAATGGTCCGTTGTATGACCCGAGCCAGAGTCCGAACAGCCGGCATGAGGTCCACGTCGCCTACGCGCTCATGCGCGGTGACAAGGTACGCGAATGTATCCTCAGCACGTATCGCGAGAATCTGCACCACGGGCAGTACGATCTGTGGGTGCTGCGCCCACTGATCGACGTGCCTGCGCTACGCGGCGCTTTGTCGAAGAGCGTGCTGCAGGCGCTGTGCAGCGTCATGCGACACGAGAAGATCGAGATCACTTGCCACAACGTCGGTAAGCTGCTCGCGTCGCTCCGTCATGTTCCCAGTGATGGGGGTCTTGTGGACGTCGATGACGCCCTCTATGCCGCTGGCATTGTGTCTGTCCGCACAATGCCAGCGCCGCGACAACTCTCGCGAGGGAGTGCACAGCCGGTTACCCCGCTTGCTGCAAGAATTCACGAGAAGATCTCGCAGCGTCATTATCGTGAGAATGTGGATGCCGCACAATCCGAGCGCAATGCACGGACGATCAGCCAGCGCGAGTATGAGTACCGCACTCATTCGGCGGAGAGGTACCGCGGGCAGTACGGATTCGAATGGCCGAACCGTGTCTCGCTCGCCGTCATGCAGCGCGATATCGCAGCCATCCTGCAGATCTTCGACGGTCCGCGCGACTCGAACACCGACTCCAAGCGCGCATTGCGCGACGAGCTGGGCATCGATGTCATGCATTGCACTGCGGCCGAGCGCCGGCGACGGCTGTTCGACCTCTGCGGCTTTTCCGAGGACGAGCAGGCGGAATGGGAGGCGCAGGCCACCATCGCCCATGCACAGCGGCGCGAGGATCGTGCGATGGCAGATGCCAAGCGGGATGCGGAAGCGACGACGTACCGCCTCGAGACCGGGCAGACGATGAACGGCCGCGAGTATGTGGATTTCTGCATCGATGCGGGCTTTTCGCAGCTGCTCGAGCAGAAGCGGGGCAGCGTCACCCGCTACGGGATCTACGATCCGTCGCGGCGCGTGTCGCGGCCGCTGCGGGCCAAGGACGGCACGCTGGCCTATGCCCGTGCGCGCCTGGCTGAACTGCAGGCGCCTGCTGCGGCGATCGCTGCTTGATTCGAGATCCCCCGGCCATCGGTCGGGGGAGTTTCTCTAAAACACACGGGAAAAGCTGTGCTTTCGCCGGTGGCAACGCGGATTATTGCGATAGCCTAGCCGATACCGAACAGAGCTCTGTTCGCACTGAAGCCAGTTCAGTCCAAACCGAGTTTTACCCGCGGCTTTGCCGCATCGACTCCCAAGCCGGTCCGCCGGCCATTTCCTTCCACTTCCCACAGGGACATCTCCCTGCTGGGGACGTCTCGCGTGGGCCTGAATCACTCCACCCACATGAACCCTTCCTTCTCGCAGTAGCCGTTTGGCGTATCGCGTCAGCCGCCCTAACCGGGCCACGCGCGGTTCGCTATCCGTCATTCGCAAGGGGCGCCTCGCTCGTTGCGCACTCCATTCCTTCCTTCCTTCTTGTCTCGCGATCGGCGGCGCCCTATGGCATCGCCGCGCTCGCGTCATTCCATTTTCAGGAGCAATCCCATGTCTCATCTCGTCCAAACCATGGCTTATGTTGGCGCAACTCCCTGGCATGGCCTCGGCAACCGACTCGAAGCATTTCAGCCGCTCGAAGTCTGGGCCGATGCCGCCGGTATGAACTGGCGCATCGAAGAGACCGACGTCATGTTCCGCGCCGGCTCTCACGAGCTGGATGCCATGAAGGCGTTCTCCGCGCAGAAGGTGCTGTATCGCTCGGACACGCTTGCGCCGCTCTCGACCGTGTCGAAGCGCTATCAGGTCGTGCAACCGTCGCAGGTGCTCGAGTTCTACCGCGACCTCACCGAAGTCGGCGGCTACCAGCTGGAAACGGCTGGAGTGCTCAAGGGTGGCCGCAAGCTCTGGGCGCTCGCGCGCACGGGGCAGTCGACCACGCTCGCCGGCGGCGATGAAGTGCGAGGTTACCTGCTGCTCGCTACCGCCTGCGATGGGACTCTGGCCACCACTGCCCAGTTCACATCTGTTCGTGTGGTCTGCAATAACACCCTGCAAATTGCTCTCGGCCGTGACCGCGGTGCGGTGAAGGTACCGCATCGCAGCCAGTTTGACGCGCAGGCCGTCAAAGACCAGCTGGGCATCGCCATCTCCTCGTGGGATGGCTTCATGGTCCGCATGCACGAGCTGGCTGATCGCAAGGTTAGCCAGAGCGAGTCCGAACGCTTCTTCCAGCGTCTGTTCACGTATCAGTGGGCAAAGCCGGAAGCAGATGGCCCCATGAAGATGAACGAGCGCGGTCTCAAGGCTGTACTCAATCTCTTCGAGGGCGCTGGCCGCGGGGCGAACCTGCCATCCGCTGCCGGTACGGCCTGGGGCCTCGTGAACAGCGTGACCGAGTACGTTGACCACCAGCAGCGTGCCCGCAATCCGGGCAATCGGCTGGATTCGGCGTGGTTCGGGGCCGGCGCGATGCTCAAGCAAAAGGCCTGGGATGCGGCCGTCGAGCTCCTGTCCTGAACCCGAGGTCTTCCTCTACTGAGTCTTAAGCGATCACTGAATGTGCCGATGAAAAAGGCACTGATGTGGTCGTTTCAGGCGTGTGCCCCGGCTAAGTCCGGGGCTTTTTTTTTCTGGCTACGCTATGCAAATCCCTACGAACAATATGGTTGGACAGATTGCCATGATTTGCGAGATCGCACTGGCTGTCTGTCTATTCGCACTGGCACCGGCGCGATGCCGGGAGATTCTGCAATCGTTCTGGCGGGGGAGCGGCGCAGCCGTGGAGGCTCGCTTGACTACCGAACCGTTGGAAGTAAAGATCTCCGATCTCCCACGACGAGGGCTGGGGAACAGGGTCGATGAATGGTCTGCCGAGACGCGACGAGGTCGCACAGGCCTAGGCTTCGACGACTGGTTGGAGGGCATGGCATTGCCCGTATCTGCGGCCCGTGCCGGGTTGCGAATCCTGCAGGATGACTTCAGCTTTGTCATCTGCCATGGCGTGCGTTACGCGATCTTCGATAGCGTGCGCGGTGCACGAGTGTTCGAATGCCGGATCGATGGCCGCCTTCCTATCGTCGCGTTCATAGACGATCAGGGGCGCCGCGGTCCTTGGGTAACAATTCCCAAGCTCTTCACGATCGAAGAATGCGTGAGTATGACGCCTCAGCCTTAGAAAAAGCCCGACGAAATGGTTCGTCGGGCTTTTTTTGTCCTAATTCCGCTGAAACAGTATTGTTTTATGTGAGCTTACTGCGGAAATAGGTCGAGCATGCTTACACTTTTTCATATCGTGGGAGCCGCCTCGAGAGCTTCGGCGCCGGGTCCCGGGGCCTCATAGCCGACGCCTGAGACTCGAGAGATCGTGCCTTCGAGGATGGCGTTAGGGCCGAGCCGGATAGTGCCAGCGTAGGAGATTCGACCTTTCACTCGACCGTTGATGTGCAACGAGACACGGGCAACAATATCGCCTTCGACCGTGCCATCGACGAGTACGTGCTCAGCCTGGACGGTCCCGCGAACTAGGCCCTCGGCGCCCACATGCACCAGGCCGACAGATGACAGCAGATCGCCACCGACAAGGCCGAAGCAACTCAGGCCATGGTCAGCGATGATGTTCCCTTCGACACTAAGGCCCGCCTGGATCAGACTGAAGTTTGCTGTTTTCATGGCGATTTTTCAGAATAGTTTGATCTCGTTGCCACGCCGCGAGTCGTCGGTCTGAGGCGTCGTTTTCGCTGCCGAAGGGGCAGGCGGAGCGGCCGCGGCGGCGGCAGTTTGTCGCGCGGCGACGGACGGTGCCTTTGCCGCAGGCTTGGGCATAGACGCGGGGGCGACCGCTGAGGACGGTGAACTCGCTGGGCCGGCGATCACCGCCGAGGCGGCCGTGGGATTAGCGTCGGTGCGGTGACTTTGCGGTTCAGATTGCACGGGTGCTTGCGGAATCGGCTCCGCCTCTGCCGTCGGCGTCTTCGCCGGCCACGCTTGATCCCGTTCGACTGGCGGATTACTCGCACGCAGGGTTGACTTCATAGCTTCATCGGATCTCGCGCTGGCCAGCTCTCGGTTGTACTTGCCCCCCGATGCGGCCAACATGCCGACGGGAAACGCGATGCCGGCGACGATAAGCAGCGCGAGGACGAGGCGCTGTGCTTCGCTCAGACGTGTCCAGAACGGCTTCGAAGGCGCAGGCGTGGATTGGTTGGGCGCTTGTAGCAACGGAGCGCCAGAGCCGTCGGCGGGCATATCGATGATAAGCGGCGCCTCGTTGTACCGGCTATGCAGCCGGGCAATCTCTTGAAAGTCCATGGGTGTCCTCAGATTGAGATGATCAGCAGTCCGTCCCGATGAGCGTGCCATCGCGGGAGAATCGATCGTTGTCGGGGATGCAGAGGCGGTGAATCGCTCGAATGTGGCGACCCGCACCCAAGAGCGCGTTATCCTTTTCTGCGGCGTCGATCTTTCCGCCCATGTACGCCCCAAGAACGTTCGCGAAAAGTTGGTCATGCTGATTCATCAGCCGGACGAGACGACCACCGAGCGAGTGGGTGACCACGACCTCGCGCGTGTCATAGCGCAGACTAATAAGGCGCGGGCGTAGCCGTCTTGCCCACGTCAGCTTCTCGTCCATCCACGCGTTCGCATCGCGGAAGCGATTGTCGAGCGCAAGAATCTTGCCTTTCGTCGCGACGCTCATCTTGGCGGTGCAGAACAGGTAGTCGCTGCGCAGGAAGTCGCGAACGAAGTCCGAGCAATAGCTGAGTACCGCTGTGCTGTTAGTGTCCGGAATGATTCGCGAGACACGATCCTGACTGAGCAGCCGTTGGATTGGCCTCGGTCCGGCAGGCGAGGCCGGTGACTGGGAGGAAATGCTGTTGCCTTGGGGGCTGCGGTCAGATTCGGACGACTGCGGCTGAGCGTCGGGCTCCGTACCCCGAAAGTGGGGATCAGATGATTCGGCCATTTTTCCATACGTGTAGAACTCTCTCGTTTGAAATTGTCCGCCACAAATGCATGTCGTCGAGCCGAGAAAGCTATATGAAATTGCTGAGCTTTCTGCCTTTTATTCGACTAAATATCTGCCACAATGCTTCCCATACCCCGCGTCACAGACGCATCGACCTCGACTCCTGGCGAGTCCATCTTCTGCATCAAGCCGTGCACATGCGCACGCACCGACTGGTTGGCTACCAGTGTGGATATCTCTTGTGCTAAGTGTTTTCGCCGAACACTTCCCCTCATCAGCTCGTAATACGCGTTCTTCGCTGTGCCTCTTCATGAGCGCACGCAGGACACCGTTCGAGCCTGGGACCATGTGGATCTCTCTCAAAGGCCCCTCCTAGGCAGAACGGCAGACGTCGGGCCGATCCGTGAACCTGCGGCCGAACCTGTGGGTTCGCGAAAAGGGTTGTTGTGCAGCGTGACCATGCTGCACGAGGACGACTTTACGTCCTCAACATAGAGCAGCGCGCATCGGCGCGCCGCTCCCTCGATGCCACGCCCCCGGAAGGGGCGTGGCATTGCTGGTGCATACCTCGACAAGCTCGCTGCCGGAGAAATCCGGAGCGGGCTTTTTTTGTTTCTGGTGAGAGACCTCGATCTTCCTACCCTCAGGAGATGCTCATGCACCAGAACGAGATTTCCGCCGTCATTGCGGCAACGCTGGATCTGCGCCGTCCGCAGTACAAGGACATGCCGCAGGCCTGGCGCGCACTTTGTGAGGCGGCTCACGTCGCCAGTCTCCCGGAAGCCGCGCAAGCGACCTTCCTCAATCGCGTAACGACCCAGCGCGGGGCCGACACAGCCCTGCGCCTTCGGGAGCATGCTGCGTCGATCCGTGCCGCTGTCGTTCAATTCCTGGAAAGGAGAAACGCATGCATGCACCCATCACCTACAGCGAGCCCGGCGAACGCCGAAGCCTCCTAGAAGAGCGGCCCATGCGGCCGCCAATCATCGGCACCATTCGCCCTGGAATTAAGGTACTTACCAAGACTGCGCGCGAGAATGCCAAAGCCGTTGCCATTCATGACGCGCTGCTCGCGCAGGGCAAATCGTTCGAGCACATCGGTACTGAGATTCAGCGCGCCACCGGAATCAAGAACGCGCTTTATCCCAAGAACGTTCCGTGGTTCACATGCCGCGGTTCGGACTTCGCGAACCCGGCAGTTGCAGAAGACATCGTGCAGCGCTACGGTGAAGACCGTGGAGACGGCCAGGGTCATCGGCTGTGGCGCTTTCCTGTGATCTTCGCTTTCGACGACTGGCTGAGCAACATGCCCAACCAGCTCGTTGCGTGGACCGCAAGCGGACGCCAGTACTTCTCCGAGTACGGCAGCGATGGCCGGCGGTACTGCAAGCGCTACGCGCCGCCAGTGCGCGACGAGCGCGCCAGCCGGGCCCGACGAATGTTTGGCGGCCGCACGATCATCCTGCGTCAGGATGACCACATCCCGGACGGCCTCTGCGATCCGCAGGCATGCCCGCAGTACCAGTCGGGGGCGTGTAATTTGTCGGCCAAGTTCTACTTTTCGATCCCGCACATCCTCGGGCTCGGCCTCATCGAGATGCCTACAAGCTCCATCTACGTTCTGCAGAAGGCATATGCCGCCATGCAGACCGTCGCGATGGCACGTGGCAAGCTGGTGGGCGTCAAGTTCTGGATGTCGAAGCAGGAAGCCGAGATCAGCCGGATCGATGAGAATGGCAACGCGATGCGCCAGATGCAATGGCTCATCACGCTGGACGCTGAGATCGATATCGGCGCGCTTCTCGACGGCTCTGACCGAGCGGCCCCGGCCCTCGAGCTGGCGACGCAGGCCGTGGCGGCATTGGAATCGCCGCTTGCTACCGACGAAGACCCACCGCAGCCTGATCGCGTCAGCGAAGAGCTGTCGGGCCAAACGCCTGCCGAGACGTCGGAGGATGAGGATACCCAGAGCCAGTTCGAGGATCTCGTAGCCCGTCTCGGCCTTGCGACGCAGGAGGGCCGCGACCAACTCCGCCTCTACGCTGTGGCCAGCTTCGGCCGCGGCTGGACCAAACGCGATCACGATGTGCGCGCGCTGCTCGAGGAGATGCGCACCGCGCTCACCAACCCGTTCGCGTTCCGCGAACAGGTTGCTGCAATCGCGGCAGACGTCTCCATGTAATTCCGCCAGCTTCGTGCCGGCACTTCAGGGGAAGCCATGCGGCTTCCCTTTTTCCTTTCTCGCCGCAATGCCGGCACATTCCCTTGGAGGTACATCATGCTCAAAGAAGGCGAGAGCCTGCTCGTGGGCCATTTCTCGGACTTGCATTATTCGCCGGGCCACCTGGCCGAGGCTGACCGCTGCTTCGGCTTCGCCGCCGGCGACGCGATCGATGCCGGTTGCCACGTCGGTGTGGTGTCGGGCGATTCGACCGATCACCGTCTCGACGCTCACACGCCCGCGCTTTCGGCGCTCGCGCGGCGCATTCACCAACTGACCGCGCACATGCCGGTACTCATGCTGCAGGGTACGTTCAGTCACGAACCTCCCGGGACGCTGGATCTATTCCGACTGATCGGATCGCAACACCCCGTGTATGTCGCGGATAGGATCCATCAGGTTGCGCTTTGCGACGGGCAGTTCGTGCCGTCGGATGGGGCCGTCTTTGCTCCCGAGGAGATCGAAGTCCTGCTTGCGCTGCGCGGCACGCCCGATGTCGTGTTCACCTGCGTGCCTACGGTCAACAAGGCGGTGCTTGCAGCTGCTGCCGGCGTCGCCAGTGCAGCAACAGCGGTGGGCGATCACCTGGCTGACTACCTTGGGGCCGCCGGTGCCATCAATCGTCTATGGCGGGCACATGGTGTGCGCACCATCGGGGTCTCGCATGGCACCGTCAACGGCTGCCAGACCGAGCATGGCGTACCAATGGCGGGCTTCGATCACGAGTTCACCATTGGTGCGCTCTTCGACGCAGACTGCGATGCATTTATGCTCGGCCACATCCATCGCGCGCAGCAATGGGAGCGTGAGGGCAGGGTGGTCGCGTATCCGGGTTCTATCGGGCGCTTCCACTATGGCGAGATCGGTGCGAAGGGCTATCTGCAATGGCAGGTCAGTCCTGGCCATGCCGCTGCCACGCAGGTGCAGACGCCTGCGCGGGAGACGCTATGCGTGGACTTCGATGGTCCGCCAGACATGGTGAAGCTCACCGAGGTCGCCGCAGGCGCCGCCGACAAGTTCGTGCGGGTACGATGGACGGTCAACGAGGAGCATCGCCAGCTGGTCGATCGCGACGCCATTCTGGCGCTGTTCAGTGCCAGTGCGGAGATCAAGCTGGAAGCGCGCGTCCTGCCTGCGGTGCGCAGCCGTGCGGAAGGCATCAGCCGCGCGGCCACGTTGCCTGAGAAGCTTACGCGCTGGTGTGAGCTGACGGGCGTGGAGGCAAATCCGTTGATCGACGGCCTGTCGATGCTCGAGACGCTAGACGCACAGTCGATCGCCGATCGGGTGCTTGGCGGATTGCCGGAGCAAGCGGTGGCTGTGCAGTTGGAGCGCGCCGCGCAGGTCGTCACTGGCCCGCCTGTCGTCGCCAGTCTGGTCGACATGGAGTTCGACGCTGGTACCGCCGGACCGAAGGATTCGGCGGCACCTTCGCTGGCTGCCGCGGAACCGGCGATGAACTGGCTCACTGACGATCTCTTTGCGTAGCCATACGCCAACCCTTTGAACCTGGCAGAGCCATGTTCCGACAGCCCACGCGGCTGTCGAAAACTGGTTTTACCCGCGTCTCTGACGCATCGACCCCGAAGTATCTATTCCCTTTCCCTTACCCAGACGGGTGCCGCCCGTCCGGGTCGCACTCCGTCATTTTTCAGGAGTGCACCATGATTCTCTACCACGCTGGACCCGACTGGTTGTTCGTCGAAGAGACCTTTATCAATCGCTCCGACATGGCCAAACGCTTGTCCGAGCAGCATGGCTTCACGCAATGCATGATGTACGAGCCGTTCGGCACCGGCCGCGGCGCGGTGATCGCCAAGCGCGATCACATGCTCGTGATGGCGCTTGGCGAGGCGGGTAGTAACACCTTCTTCGCCGTGGCGCCATCCAAGGAACTGCAGGACCTCATCTGGTCGTTCACCAACGGCCTGGCTTCCCAGTGGAGCCAGCTGGAACTGCGAGCCCTCACGGGCTTGGAGGACTGGGCCGCCGTGATGAAGATGGCTGCTGCGCAGTTTACCGCGGCTCGCCGCTCTGTGGAACGCGCGATTGTGGGAAAGCCCGAGCGCGATGCCCCGGTCGCCTCAGAGATGCCTACGTTCGACGAGAACGTGATGGAGGTCTCTTCGGAATATCTGCACTCCTTCTCCGGCGCGGAGTTGTCTGAATGCGCCCACTGAAACTGACGCTGGCTGGGTTCCACGGCATCCGCGACGGTATGCACCGCGATAGCGTCACGGTTGACCTGACGACGCTGCCGACTGGCCTGATTGCGCTGGTTGGCCCCAACGGAGCCGGCAAGACGACGATCATGGACAACCTGCATCCGTATCCGATCATGCCGAGCCACGCGAGCAAGATGTCGGTCGACGCGTTCTCGTACTGGGACCACCTGTGCGCTCCGCGCGCGGAGAAGGATCTGGAATGGGAGCACGGCGGCAAGACCTATCGCTCCGCGTTCGCGTTTCGCAACCCTGGCAAAAGCCGCAAGGCCGAGTACTACCTGTTCGAGAAGGCCTCGGATGGCAGTTGGTCGCCCCTGCAGCTTGCGGACGGCACCCTGTCAGACGGCAAAGCCGACACCTACAACCGGTGCATCGAAGCGGTTCTCGGCTCGCCGGAAGCGTTCTTTACCAGTGTCTTCTCCGCGCAGAATCGGCGGCCGCTCGCCAGCTACCAGCCGGGCGAGATCAAGAAGCTGCTCGCCGAACTGCTGGGCATCGATCATTTGCGCGAATTGTCCGCGAAGGCGGGTGATGTGGCCAAGCTGTTGACGCGCTCGCTGGACACCCTTCAGCGGAATCTACTGACCCTCACGGGGAAGCGCGATCGGGCGGCGGTGGTCGCCCGGGAGATCTGGCAGATGGGCGAGAGCCTGGATACCGAGCGGGGCGCCCGTGATGAGGAAATGGCGAAGGGCGCGAAGCTGCTGCAGGAGCGCGCAACGCTGGCGGCGAAGCAGGAGGCCAATGCCGGTACGGAAGCACGGTTGCGAGAGCTGAACCAGCGCAGGGCCGAATTGGACCAGCGTAGGGCATCGCTTGCCAGCGATGATCACGTTGCGGCCGGTCGTGCTGTGGCGCGCAGGCGGGATCTCGAGCGGCAGTTGTCAGGCAATCGTGCTGTACTGACGGAGGCTTCGGCTATTAAGGCGGCGGCCGGCGAGCGGGATGCCTTGCAACTGGTCGTCGGCCGGCGGCAGGACGCCATTGCCAGCCAGCGTGCCATCGTGGAGAAGTTCGACGCGGCTTATGTCGAGCATGCCTCGCTCAGCACCGAGCTCAAGGGCCTGGAGCAGCAAGGCGTTGCCGGCGCGAAATTGGCCGACTCGTTGAAGCTGCAGGCCGATGTCATCGACACCGTGCCATGCCGGGATGATCCGATGCACGCCGCCTGTCCATTGCTGGCGCAAGCCCGCA
The DNA here is from genome assembly GCF_008693385.1 of Cupriavidus pauculus. NCBI lineage: Bacteria > Pseudomonadati > Pseudomonadota > Betaproteobacteria > Burkholderiales > Burkholderiaceae > Cupriavidus > Cupriavidus pauculus. Next base: position 159,775 of record NZ_CP044066.1, on the reverse strand, counting down.
ATGCCAAGGCGAAACTCGGCGATCAGGTCGTATCCGTCAAGGCGCTGCGTGAAAGCTATCGCAAGAAGCTTGAGCAGATGCAGTCGATGCAAGGGCAGGTGTCTGAACGTGCCACGGCGCGGGCTGCGCTTTCCGCCCTCGAGGCGGATCTGTTGCGCGATCAGCAGCTTTTGCAGCGCCTCACCGCGACGGCTGCCAAGATGCCGCTAATGGCTACCGCGCGGGAAGGATTGGCGCAGGCCGAGCGAGATCTGGCGGCATTGATCGAGGAGGATGCATCGCGAGTTGAGCGTCACAAGCGCGACGTTGCGGACGTGCAATCCCAGCTCGAAACGGTGCGTCGGGAGCTGGCAACGTTGGCCACGGAGGACGTGACCGGCATGCTGGCGCAGCTGGATCGCCAGATTGCAGCGGGCCGTGAGGCTGTCGCTGCCATTGCCGGCCGGATCGAAGCGCTGATTCGGCAGGAGAGCATGCTGGTGGTCGAGCGCGGTCGTTTGGATCTTGAGCTCGCCGGCATGCCGGCGCTCGAGACCAAGGCGCAGGCCATCTCTGACGAGATCGCGAAGTGGAAGCTGCTTGCGAAAGGCCTTGGCAACGATGGTGTGATCGCGTTGTCCATCGATGACGCGGGCCCGGCTATCACGCAGATCGTCAATGACCTGCTCCTGGCCTGCTATGGACCGCGATTCACTATCGCGATCCAGACGCAGACGGCGCTGGCCAGCGGCGAGATGCGCGAGGGCTTCTCCATCAACGTGATCGATGCCGACAACGACACCATGAAGGAGTTCGGTGTGATGTCAGGGGGCCAGAAGGTCTGGATCAACGAGTGCCTGACGCGCGGAATTGCCCTGTATCGGGCGCAGGACGCGCAGCAGCCTTTCCAGACGCTGTTCACCGATGAGGCTGACGGTCCGCTGGATCCGGAGCGCAAGCGTGCCTTCATGAAGATGAAGCGCGAAGTGCTGCGGGTTGGCGGGTATCAGCGGGAGTTCTTCATCTCGCAGACGCCCGATCTCGTGGACGACGCCGACGGCGTCATCGATGTCGTCGCGCTGGCGCAGTCGTAGTTCGCCCGCGGCTCTCTTCACTCTGCCCGCTCACCGAAAGGGAGCGGGCTTTCTTTTCTCTGCATGCACGTTGGCGTCTATCCCGCATCGGGTAAGGCCGCTGGCGGCATCCCTAGCCACTGAACACGGTGGGCAATCCTCATCTTCCTGGAGCACTTCATGAAATTTATCAACTACCCCAATGCGCTCGAATCACGAACCACGCTCAACGCCGTGCAGGAGGCCTTTGTGTCGCGCGCGGTCGAGCGCGGCACGGCCTACATCCAGCGAGCCATCGCAGAAGGGCGCATCCCGCCGACTGCCGCAAGCCTGCTCGCGGTCCGCGATCACGTCACGATCGGTGAGATCACAGCGGTGCTCGGCGAGGTCGAAGAAATCTCGGCGTTGTTCCCAAAGTCAGACGCGGGCGGCGTCGAGGCTTTCGCTGTAGCCGTGAAGAGCGTGATGGATGCGCTCGACGATTGGCTCCCGAGTTTCGATGAGCGCAACGCCGACCTGATTACCAAGCTTGTCGACGACGCTCTGAATTCGGCGTGCCGCTCCGTTCAGAGCCAGCTTGATATCCGCAGCGGCGATACGGCCGCGGCGTTCTTCGTGGACCAGGAACAGCGGACCATTGAAGAGATTCTGCGTCGCTACGTTGTCTGCGAGCTCCGGGCGCTCGACCCGCACCCTGCGCACGCGCGTGAGTCGACGGGAAGTCTCGGCTAGCCGCGGCTTGTCCCGGAACCGCCGGCAACGGCGTCATTCAATCCAATTCAGACGGGATAACCCCGCTCCTGGCGTAGGTCTGAAACTTCAAGCAAGGAAGCATGTTATGAATCTGTGGAAGTCACCTGGGCAGCTTGCATATGAGCGCGATCTGGCAGCGCGGCCAAACTACCAGGATGGACCGCGAAGACCAAGCTGGAGTCGGCTCGGCGATGTTGCCAAAGATTCTTGGGAACGAAATCCCAGCGACCGGAATCGTGAGGAAGCCTTTGCCCAACTCCGGGCCCATGGCATTGAGAGCTACTGCCAGCAGATCTGCGGCGGTGGCTATTGCGGCACGGGTTCTGTTTGCCAGTACGGCATCGACGCAGAAACCGAAATGCCCGTTGGCTTTTATCCCCCTTCTGAAGGGCAGGATGTTCGGCCGGATTGACCGTTAACCATGCAGGCCTAGCCCTGCTCTAAGGCTCTAACCATGTCTAAAGTATTTGTCACGGCCGAAGAGGCCGAAAAGCTGCTGCCGCGTCGGCGGAGGGTTCACACGTTCATCCGCGTCGTTGGCTGGATGGGCGCTGATATGGACCGCGAGAAGCTGCTGGACGCATTTCAAGCTGCCAAGAACGTGGAGGTTTCGCAAGACGCGGCCTGTTTCGATCACTACCTTGCGGTGAAGATCGATGGCATGGAAACGTACATCGAAACCAACCTGAAAGCGCTGGCCAAGTATGGCCTGTTGCCACTGCCGCGCAAGGAGGCTTGAAGTCGGGCGGACCATCTCTGCATCCCAATGCCCGCATATCCAGAAGGACGGTGGGCATTTCCATTTGCCAATTTAACGGGTCAAGCGGCAGTTGGGCCCGTTAGTGAGCGAGCGCAGTTTGCGCGCCGCTCATCCCTTCAAACAACCCCTACGTCTAATCGGACGTCAGGGGCTTTTTTTTTCGTGGACGGCGTACAAACGAAAAGGCCTGGCATTGCCAGGCCTCTGCTTACGGGCAGCGTACCGTTTTACAGGGCCGCATCCTTGAGCTTCTTCAGCGGGCGCACTTTCACCTTCACGGAAGCCGGCTTCGCGGCGAACCATTGGTCCTGGCCAGTGAAGGGATTTTTCCCGAAGCGCTTCTTAGTCGCGGGCACCTGGATGGCCGCCACCTTGAACAGGCCCGGGAACGTGAATTCGCCCGCTCCCTTCTTGTGGATGGCACTGGCGATCGTGTTCTCGAGGTGGACGAGCACGGTTTGTACCGTCTTCTTGTCCAGCTCGGTTTGTGCGACCAGATGTGCCAGCAGGCTCGACTTGTTGAACGTTTCCTTCAGCGGCTTGGCGACAAGGGCGGTTGCAGCTTTCTTGGCTGCGGGCGCAACCTTCTTCGCCGGGGCTGCCGGTTTCTTTGCCGCAGTCTTCGGGGCGGCTGTCTTCTTCGTTGCCATGGAGCTCCTGTGTTGAGAATGCCGGCACGCGGCCGGATCGCAAAGCTTAGCGAAGAGGACCTGCACTTTGCAACGGTGAAGAAGCGCTATTTTGGTGTTTTTCCCACAGCCTCATAGCGCTTCCGCTTGTGCTCATTCTTTGCGTCGATAGTATTGAGGATCGCGCAGGACGGGCACCAGTGACCCCTCTTGACGCCGGAGGGCGTTGCGTTCCAGAGGTGGCCGCGATGGCATTCCCACTTGAGTTTGGATTTTCCGTGGAGATAGACCTCAGAGTGGCAAATGCCCCCACGCTCCCGCGCGAGTGCGCGCATGGCCTCGATGCCCAGCTTCTGTCCTTCGTTGCGACACAGCCGGCACCAGCCGCCCTGCAGGATGTTATTGCCGAGCGCATCCAACTCGTGACCGGCCCAACACCGGAACCTGTAAGAAGCACTGGTTCCGTGGTAGGAGCGGCTCAGACACTGGCCACCGCGCGCTTGGGCGATCTCGCGTACGCGCGCCAAGCCGTCGGGATTGCTCCTTTGCGCTCCAAGTTTCGCGTCGGTGCACGCTCGGCACCAGTTCCCCTGCCTGAGTACCTTATAGCCCATCGCGTTCCAGCGGTGGCCAGCTGCGCATTCGAATGAGTAGTGATCGCGCCCCGTCTTCCAAGTTGTCGCGAGACATTTACCCCCGCGAGTAGCGGCTGCCGCCTGTAGATCGGCGAGACCGTACTTCGAAGCGCGAGCTTGCGAGGCCGGCTTGATCGGCTTGCCCGCGCAGCGGGGACACCAATAGCCAGCCAATACGCTGCGGCCCTCCGGAGCCCATTCATGGCCGCGCTCGCAGCGGATTCTGTGGATAGCCGCTCCGCCGAGAAAGCCCCCTTGGTTCAGACACTTGCCGCCTCGAGCGGCTACGACGGCGGCGAACTTCGCCGCAATGCTGGCGCGGCTGCATTCGGGGCAGTTGGACTCCTTGTATAGGACGCCATACGCGCGGCGCTCGAATTGATGGCCGTTGGCACATTCGAGGATAACCGTCGCGCTGACGCTGTGCCATACGGCCGTGTGGCAGACGAAGCCCTGCAGCCTGGTCGCGGCATGAAGGCGGGCAAGGGAAGCTACCGCGGGGCGATGCTTTATCGGAATTGTTTGTCACGGTGCGACAGGCTATACGGGACGGCGTTTGACCGAGCCTAGTCGATGTTGCTCTGGAAAATCGGGCGCAGGAAGTAATTGGCGCAGCGATGATAGCTAAGGGCGTAGATCCCCACGCGAGAGTATGGTGACCTTGGCAGCTATCCGAATGTGCCATCAGTCGTCTCGTCAGGACCTCGAAAGTTTGAGGCGGCATGCATAGGATGAAAAGCGGAATCACACTTGGATATCTGCGGCCTCGATAGTGGCGGCAATACGGTTAGCTGTCCGATTGCTGGCCGGCCCAAGCGTGAACTGCTTTCGGGGGCGAGGCCAAGGGATTAATAAGCGCCAACGACTGTTGTTGACGCCTTCTCCGACCGACGCGGGGGCGGCTTTTCCGCTGAGTCGTTCGCATTACAAATATTCAATTTTTTTGAATAACTATGACAGCGATAGCCGACTTTCTCCGGGAGGGCGACCGCTATAGTTCAACCCATGGACAGCGCAGCAACAGCCAGCACTGCCAACAACAACCTCAAACTTATTGAATTACCTTTTTCCGGAGAGGAACCATGTCGAACGCCAAGCTGCAAGTCCTGACCCCGCGCAACAGCCAGCTGATCTTCATCGACCACCAGCCCCAGATGGCCTTCGGCGTGCAGTCGATGGACCGCCAGACCATGAAGAACAATGTCGTGGGCCTGGCCAAGGCAGCAAAGATCTTCGACGTGCCGACCACCATCACCACGGTCGAGTCCGATTCGTTCTCCGGCTACACCTACCCCGAGCTGCTCGACGTGTTCCCCGGCAAGGAAACGCTGGAGCGCACCTCGATGAACTCGTGGGACGACCAGAAGGTGCGTGACGCGCTGGCCGCCAATGGCCGCAGGAAGATCGTCGTGGCCGGCCTGTGGACCGAAGTCTGCAACACGACCTTCGCGCTGAGCGCGATGCTCGAAGGCGACTACGAGATCTACATGGTGGCCGACGCCTCGGGCGGCACGACCAAGGAAGCGCACGACTACGCGATGCAGCGCATGATCCAGGCCGGCGTGGTGCCCGTGACGTGGCAGCAGGTGCTGCTCGAGTGGCAGCGCGACTGGAAGAACAAGGAAACGTACGATGCCGTGACGGGCCTGGCCAAGGAACACTCGGGCGCCTACGGCATGGGCATCGACTACGCCTACACGATGGTCCACAAGGCCGCCCAGCGCACGCAGACCCCGCACGCATCGATCGCACCGGTCCACGCGCCGGTGACCGAATACTGATGTCACACGAGCGGTGGCGCGGCATCAAAGCTGCGCCACCATGAACGATCACGCAGGTGACGGGCGCACACCGCTAAGATACGCAACCAAAAACTCGGCCGCACCCTAAAAAACGGCCGCCGTCGCCTTCGCGACAGGATTCACGACCCACACACTTCGTCCTCCCTCGGCGTCTTGGCTGGCACTTTCAAGGTTTGTGCCTTGATCGCGCGCCGTCGGCAGGTACAATGTTGTTATCGGCAAGCAGGACGACAGGAATCAGAGGCGCGTACTCTCATTGAGAAACGCATCATGACGCAGCAGTTTCCGACCTTCGGCGACCTCTTTGCTCAACTCGGGCTACCCGCCACGAAGTCTCGATCGCGAAGTTCCTTGCCGTCCATTCTCCTTTGCCACGCAGCATCAACCTGTGCGAGGCCTCCTTTTGGACGTATTCTCAGGCAGCCTTGCTACGCGACTAGTTCACTGATGACGCCGACTGGGCGCCTGTCCTAGACCAGCTGAATCTTGTGGTGCGCAGTTCCGCTTGATTGCTATTCTAGCCAGTTCAAGGAGCAAGTTGCTCCGGAGCGGAGCGGAGTGGAGCGGTAACGAACTCCACGCCCGCTCATTTTCCGTTCGTCGATCACTGTGCTGTAATTAAAGGAGATCTCGACGATCGAAATTGCTTCAACTGGGGTCCTCCTGCATAGAGTGAGGTTGCCGAGCCTGCAAGTTGTGGAAGGCGCCGGATTCAAGCTCGGGCTCGGATTAGTCTTGCCGACAGTTTCCATCGCGCTACCACTGAACACAGACAGGGGAGCATATGTCCACATGCAAGGAACTTCTCGCGCAACGCGCCGAGCTTGAACAACGAATCGCAGCGATGCGTGAGCAGGAGGTCGGTGCGGTGATTGCGCGCATCCAAGAGCTGATGGCCCAACATAGCCTCTTGCCTGATGACATCATTATGAGGCGGCGAGGCAGGAAGCCGGGTAGCAAGAGCACTCACATGGCTGTGCCTGTAGCGCTGTATTAGGACCCTAAGACAGGAAAGACTTGGTCAGGCCGCGGGCGTGAGCCTGGCTGGATCGCCTGCAAGAAACGCAGTCGATTCCTCATTAACGCCTGATGCCGTGGACCCAAACTACTACCCAACTATCCGCGAATGACGGCTCTCCTCCATCCCCACATCGTTAAAGCTATTTATCGTCAAGCAATCGACCCGAGCGCGAGTGACGGTGAGGGCGATGCATGGTGGTCGGAGGTTGGCGCGGAGTTATCCGGCGTCCTCGCCGCGCGTACTCTTAGTGAGGCGGCAGCGATAATTACGTGGTGGCACCACGACTGGTCTTCAGTCGGTGACACAGCCCGCGCTGCGGCAAGACGTATCCGCAGCGCGGGCGTGAAAGCTCGGGCCTGATCTGGACGTCGCCCCGACGCTTTCACACCGCCGGTGCGGATTCGGGGAGCGGGTGGCTACTGGATAGCTCATTAGCGAGTTTGAGCGAAATCGGATCTACGGAAGCTCGGCATTCGCTCGGCTCCACGGGAATTGCGACTGACTAGGAAGCCGCGACCTCAAAAAACCCCACTGCGTGTCCGTAATGCCGAGATAGCACTTCCGGCTATTGGACAACGAACACGCGGCACGATGAACGACAAGGCCTTCTATCTGCCGGGGCTTGTGGCGAGCGCACTATGGGTCGGCTCTGCCAGCGCTTCAGCGCCGGTGGGCGATGCTCCGGTAAGTTCCGCGAGCTCACCGGCACCCGGAGACTTTACTCTTCGCAAGAGCATTTCCGATCCGACTTATGCAAAAGACTCAGGACACCTTGCTCTGTATAAGGCGATAAACGCGCTACGTGAACAGCTGGGTGTGGGCTTGCTGATGCAGGACGCGACCCTCGATGCCGCGGCGCAGGCCCATGCGGTCTACCTGAGCAGCAATAGTCTGGCTCAGCACGATGAGGCCGTCGAGAATCCCGACTTCTATGAGGTCAGCCCGCTGTCTAGGGCACGCAAGGCTGGCGCACCAGCGGCGCAGTGGGTGGGAGAGGTTGTCGCGGCGGCCAAGGGTGGGAATGATAGCGACATCGGGGAGAAGTGCTTCCGGCAGCTGTATCACACGGTGTACCACTTGCAGTCGCTGGTTGGTAATCAGGAGTCCGTAGGCGTCGGCTACAGCCATAGGGGGGCTCTTGGGCTGAACCTCTGCGTGCTGGATTTCGGAACGTCGACCGCTGCGCAGGCAGACCCCGCTCCAAATGGCGTGCCCTATGTTGGCGGCCAGCAATTTGATGTCGGGTTGCTCGTGACAGTACCGCATAACGGCGAAACGGACGTAGATCCCGCCTTTAACGCTGACAGTGAGACACCTGATCCTGCTCCGGACCTGAAGACGCCGGGCCGCCCGCTGATGGTTTATGCAAATGGGGCGTTTGGAGAGGTCCTGTCGGTTGGGACGTTCAAGATCGTCAATTCAGACGGTGTCGCCGTACCGGCAAGGATCCTGGTGTTGCCCGCGGCAAAGGGGGATGGTTCTGAAGGATTGGCTGATGCTTATGTTCGGAATAATGCTGCATTTCTGTTGCCACTGGCGCAGCTCGCTGCCCGTGAAACTTACACCGCCACCTTTTCAGGGCGACGCGCCGGCCAGCCGGTGAGTTTCTCGTGGTCCTTCAAGACGGGGAAGATTCCGACATTGACGATCCACATCGCCCCCGCGATGATACTGAATGAGTGATTTATTAGACTCTTGAAATCGTCGCTTACTGTTGCTATTTTTATTTCCGCTCAGGCAGTCGCGATGTCGCGCTGCGTGTTTCTGTTTGTTTGCCAGCGGTGAGGCAGGTGAATGGGAGCGCGTGATGCCCTTCACTCCTCGCTGCGCGTTACAGGAGGATACGACCATGACTGACGCACTCTACGGAGCCGACCTTTTCAGTGACTTCGATCGTTTGCAAAGGCAGATGACGAGCCTGTTCGGCGGGTTTCCGTCCAGCATCCGCGCCGGGCGAGCCGGCGCATTTCCTGCGATCAACATTGGGACAACGGACGACTCTATCGAGATCGTGGCCTTTGCGCCTGGGCTCAAGCAGGAAGACATCGAAGTCACCATCGACCGCGGGCTGTTGACGATCAGCGGTGAACGACGACCACTCTGGCAAGACTCCATGCCGGAGTTTCGACATTACGCCCAGGAACGCTTTGTCGGCGGGTTCAGAAGGGTGGTGGAACTGCCCGACAGCGCCGATCCCGACAAAGTTCAGGCCCGGTATGCCAACGGTTGTCTCTCGGTGAGCGTGGGCAAAAGAGAGGCATCGAAGCCACGCGCGATCTCTGTACAGTAACGTCACGGAGGCTGTCATGAACGACACCCAACTTGCGCAACGTAATGGCAGTGCGATTGCTCAACGCGCCGAAGACAAGGGCGCGCCGCGAGTCACTGTTGTACCGGCCGTGGACATCGTGGAAGACGCTAATGGCGTCACGCTGTGGGCTGACCTCCCGGGCGTGAGCCGGGAAAACCTCCAGGTCAGTTTCAATGACGGCGCATTGCACATCGAAGGACAAGCGGTCGTGGCCACGCCATCGGGGCTCCGCGTGCAACATGCGGAAATTCGTCAGCCGCACTTTGCGAGGTCATTCTCGTTGAGCCCTGATCTGGATGCTGGGCACATCGACGCGCAACTGAAGGACGGCGTCCTGAAGCTGACTATCGCTCGGCGCGAGGAAGCGAGGCCGCGGCGAATTGCAGTTAATCTGTCTTAGCGCTCGGTGTGCGAGGGGGCGAGTCGTCGTATTCGATCTTGTCCCCAGCAGGCCGAGCCTGTCTCGTGTTTCAGTCATGAATATAGGAGTGCGAGATGAAAACCGAAGTTGGGAAGTGGAATCCTTTCAAGTTTCTGCGCAAATCCTCCGGTACCGAGGAGCGCGGCAGTCAAGCCGCCGAGACGCCGGCGCCTCGCCATCGTCTGACAGACTTCCCGGACGTGTCTCGGTTGTTTTCCATTGAGCCCTGGCGGGCGATGGGAGGATTGTTGCAGGAGCCCTTCGCCAGCTTTCCGGGCTTGGATCGTTGGTTTGGCGACTATAGTTCCGCGCGTTTCCAGCCGCGCATCGACGTCGTGGATGATGGAAACGTGCTGAGGGTCACGGCCGAACTGCCCGGAATGGAGCGCAACGAGGTGCAGACCACCATTGAGGATGGCGCTCTGGTTCTCCGGGGCGAGAAAAGACAGGATGCCGAGACTGAGGAAAACGGATGCTACCGTCTGGAACGCGCATACGGTGCTTTCATGCGGAGCGTACCTTTGCCCGACGGACTGGATTTTGACCATGTCGACGCGCGATTTGCGAACGGCGTATTGACGATGCGCTTTCCGAAGATAGACCGCCCGTCGTCTTCTATTCGCAAGATCGACATTCAATAATGGCTCTGGACACCTAGGCATGGCATGCCGGCTGCTGACGGAGGAACGCGCCGCGCGGCGAAGACTCGGCGAAGTATTTTGCGGCGACTGCCTTGACCAAGATTTACAACACCCCTTTGGTGTTTGAGTGGACCCCCAGATCTACCTGCTGAGGTTGTTATGGATTTTGATACCGATTGGATGACATTAGGCCCTCATCGGATACGGCTGCGATGTGTCCGAGGATTTCCCACCGAGAAGTTGCGCAGTATTGCGGAGCTGGCCCGCATTGGAATTGAACACAATATGAGTGCCGCAGCGCGTTTGCTCGAAGTCGTGGCGGATCGCTCCAACGCGTACTCGATAAGTATCGGCACCACTTTTCCGAAGGACAAGCATGTTGTCCCCGAGCTCGAGAGGGCGCTCGCCATGATGTTCGGGCTAAAGGCAGATCAGATAAATATGGAGATGACCGTCGTTAACCAGACTGAGGTAGACCTGCACTTTGGCGTGTACGAACGTATGTTGGCTGAGAAGATCGGTATCGTTCCCCCGATACAGTAACTGAGGCCAAGGCCGCGCTTATCGGCTCCCCCTTCTCGGCGGCGGTAAGAGCATTGTTGACATGCAACAGTCGCGCCGAGGTCGGGCTGTTGAGTTGCATCCGAACCTGACCCATTAGGGCCTGTGGGTCAGTTTTCGGTGCAAATCTACAGTCGGGCGATTCCGCGCCCTGCGAGACGGCGCGGTCGACCTTGCCCGAAGATGCGAGCGCTTTTTGCTTGCCTGCGGCGCCAGCCGCCGATAGCGCGCTGGGCATAAGCGATTCCTCCGCCCATCTGTCCCCGGCGGCGATGCATTCCGTGCCGCGACCCTGCGACGAGGGACTTGCGAGGTGTCTAAAGCTCACCGAACGGTCTGGTGGCAGCAAGAGTTCCGCAACTGACAAAGAGGGCGCTCCATGCCGGAGATACAGGGGAACCTTGTGCGAGAAAGGCTCGGCGTGCTTGATGCCCTGTCCAGCCCGCTGCCGCGGGGCGAGATTTTCGCGTTAGATCTGCGCATGCGTCGCATTGTCAGGGAGCGGCCGTTCGGTTGAGCCGCAAAACTCCAAAAACGGCTCATACATTGAGCCGTATATAGTATGATGCGCCTCATGACGACATCACGCTCGACCTCCCCATGGATCTGGCTGCGCCCGGATTGGCCTGAGGCGGCTCTCGCCTATGATGCCAGCGCGGTCGCGCTCGAGCTGGCTGAAGCCTACCGTATGCACGGTGTTTTGGAAGGCAAGGCAGCCGCCATCGGCATAGGCACGACAAGCCAAGTGGCCCTGAATGCGCTGTCCGATGAAGTGTTGGCGACTGCAGCGATCGAGGGAGAGCGCCTTTCCTTAGACGCGGTACGCTCCTCCGTCATGAGGCGGCTTGGGTTGTCCACGTCTGGCCCAATCAACCGCAGCGTCGATGGGCTTGTGGAAGTTATCAGTGACGCAACGACCGCGATCGATACGCCTTTGGACGAAGACCGCCTGTGCCGCTGGCAATCCGCGCTTTTTCCCGGCGGGACGTCAGGCATCCATCGGATCGCAGTTGGTCGCTATCGGGACCACCCCGATCCAATGCAAATCGTTAGTGGCCAACCGGGTCGCGAGATTGTCCACTACGAGGCTCCGCCTTCAAAGGACGTCCCCGAGCAGATGAATCGCTTCCTCAACTGGTTCGCAGACACCACGCCGGCGCGGGCCTCGCTCTTGCCAGCGGTTGGTAGGAAGCCCACCGACGGCTTTGCTCGGGCCGCCATTGCGCACCTGTGGTTTGAGAGCATCCACCCGTTCGAGGACGGAAATGGGCGCATTGGTCGAGCTATCGTTGACATGGCAATGGCGCAGCACCTGCGGCAGCCAGTGCGGCTATACAGTCTTTCGCGGCAACTCCTCACTCTCCGTTCGGCGTACTACGACGAATTGAACCGAGCGCAGCGCGGCGAAAGCGACGTCACGGCATGGGTGAAGTGGTTTGCTCGTCAAATCACGGCTGCTTGCCATGCAGCCAGCGGAGTTATCGATCAAGCAATTGAAAAAAAGCAGTTTTGGGAGAAGCAGAAAGGGAGCGGTCTTCACGAACGGCAGCGCAAAGTACTGCAACGGCTTTTGGACGACGGTGACGGCGGCTTCTTGGGTGGACTGAACGCTGAGAAGTACATGAAAATGACCGGGGTCTCGAAGGCGACGGCTACTCGCGACCTGAGTGACATGGTGAAGGGTGGTCAACTGTGGAGCCAGGGCGTGGGCAAAGCGGTGCGTTATTACATTAGCGTGCCTGGTTGGAGGCATGGTGTAGGGAAAGAGTAGGCGTCCGGCGGACCGAATGCGAAACGTTGGGACTTGTTCGAAGATGGCAACGATTTAGGCCGCATCCCGATTTCGCCTTCCTGGAGCACTGCTTCCGAGGGCCGGTGGGGATATAGCGCGACCATCCGCTGACGGCAAATAGAGTGACCGGGAAACGCAATAAATCCGCCTCGAAAGTGTACGGCCGGCGCGTCTGCCGCGACCGGGATGACGAGTTAATTGCGGATTTTTTATCTTCGTATGCTGGAAAGGAGGTCCAAGCTGTTTTTGCGCCAGCCGGCGTCAGTTGGGCGGCGACGCTCAGCTCAAGCCCAACGCGCGTGCGCAACTTGCATCGGGACGGGAAGGCTAAGGAGTGGGAAGTGAAGGGGGGACGGGGCGGCCGATCATCCGGACGGGATGGGACGGGAGGGTGAGTCCCTTCACGGCTTAGCGCGGTGACCCCGACTCGTTGCCCAGATAGGTCCTCAGCAAGTCCGCGCCGCGTTCGCCGACGCGCGCTTGCCAAACGCCCACGGCGCTCATGCCCGCGTCGCGCAGGGCCTGCTGCACGGCTGGAGCGGCATGGTCTTCGATCGTGACGCCGTTGGCGCGCATGCGAGCAGTGTTTTCGGCCAGTCGTGTGTCAAGGCGTGCCCACTGGCGGTCTTCGGTTGCCCGGCCCGCGGCGGCGACGGCATCGCGTTGCGCAGGCGTCAGCGCCTGCCACGCGGCGAGATTGATCGTCGTAAATGACAACGGCATGGCGTAGCCGATGGCTGTGAAGTGGGGCAGGTAATCCCACAACTTTCGCCCGGCGCCGCCATCGCCCGACGACAGCACGGCATTCACCGAGCCGTCCTTGAGGCGCGGCATGGCATCGGCAAACGACAGGCTCTGCGCCTTGGCGCCGGCTGCGCGCATGACTTCGGCCGAGGTCTCGTCATAGGCGCGCACTGAAAGTGCCCGCAGTGCGTCGAGCGAGCCCACCGCGTTGCGCGACCACAGGCCGGTCGGCGGCCAAGGGGTGATGTAGATCAGGTGCTGGCCCTGCCTTGCGAAGGCCTGGGCGTAATCGGCGCGGGCCAGATCGGCAAGTCGGTGGGCCTGGTCCACCGTCGTGGCAACGAACGGCAGCGAAGACAGCAGGAAGATCGGGTCGATCTCGCCCAGCGCCCCGCCGAATGCATCGCCGGCCTGCAGCCTGCCATCTCGGATTGCTGCCGGCATCTGCGCCGATTTGAAGCCGGCGACCGCATCAAACGTTGGCTGCGGGGCCAGCGCACCCTGCGTGCGTGCAGCAATTTCCTGGGCAAACGTGCTCAGCCCCTCGCCGGGCATCGATGTGGCCGGATACTCAGTGGCCATCTGCCACACCACGGGCGCCAGCTGCGCATGCGCAGCTGGCGCAAGTAGCCCGGGTACCGTGATGGCCATACCCGTGCTCAGGGCAAGCGAGAGAACGGCGTGGGCGCTACGTCGGCGAAAGGGGCGCATGGCTAGGCAGGTGGCAGGAATGGGATGAAGGGCTCGGCGCCGGTCAGTGCCCCGCCGCTGGTTGCGGATTATAGGCCCAGGAGCCAGCCCACCGCTGGCGCTCACGGTAGGCAATGCGGTCGCCTTCTTCGCATTCCGCGGACATAACCGGTCATTGACGTCGGCCATATCGAACTAGCGAACCTGGTCGATGACCGCCGACCGGTACCTACTCAAGTGGCAGCGATCGACCCAACTAGGTCAGTGGTGTTAAGTCATGAAATGACTGGCATCGTGCGCATAGAAGACAAATACCGTCAGATCAACAGCTTTCCTCCGCTGGAAGAACTCCTGGAACGGCGCTCGTTACAAAAAGCGGCGTGACATGTTAGGTAACGATGTCGCTTTCGCGATACATCGAGGAGGAGGCGAAAGTACCGCGAATCACCGAAGGAACACCGATCGTCTGCACCGCCGGTGTGTGCAATTCATCTGCCGCCAAAAATCGCGACTGTTTTCGGTGCAGAAAAGGGAGGGATTTCCCTGCGGCGCATAGTGCAGGCGCACATGAAAAGTGCGTGCAAATACGAAAAATTGCGACCATCCCGCTGATATAACAGCGTGGAATAGTAGTGCCTCCATGATTGATTATGGTTCGCGAAACCCAGCTTTTAGACTCCTCTGCAACGGTAGCAAGTGTGCGCCGTAGCCTGTAGCCAATAGGGTGGAGGAGACCTGAATGAGCAGCGAACTAACAGCAGAGGTGCGGCCGCGTGGCACGGCCAGGCGTGAAGAAGTCAAGGTTGTCGTAGGGGCGTGTGTCGGTACTGTTCTCGAATGGTATGACTTCTTTCTCTACGGAAGTCTGGCCATTTTCTTTTCCTCGCATTTTTTTCCCGCCGGTAATTCCACGGCGAGTTATCTCGCCTCACTGGCGACATTCGGTATCGGCTTTATCATCCGCCCGCTCGGTGCGGTCTTGTTCGGCCGGTTTGGCGACAAGGCCGGGCGCAAGGCAACGTTTCTCGCCACGGTCGTATTGATGGGTGTCTCCACGGCCGGTATCGGCCTCTTGCCTTCCTACGAGACGCTCGGCTGGGCGTCGCCTGCCATCCTGATTGTGCTGCGTCTGCTCCAGGGGTTGGCATTGGGTGGTGAGTACGGCGGTGCCGCGGCCTATATCGCGGAACACACGCCGTCGGGTCGCCGCGGTTACGCGACGGGCTGGCTTCAGACCACCGCAACTTTCGGCTTCCTGTTGTCTCTTGCGGTGACGCAGATCTGCCGGATCTGGATCTCGACGGAAGACTTTGCATCGTGGGGTTGGCGTGTCCCGTTCCTCGCGTCCCTGCTACTCCTGGCCGTATCCACGTACATCCGCACGACGCTTTCGGAGTCTCCCGTATTCAGGCGCATGAAAGCGGAGAACCGGACGTCCAGTGCCCCGCTACGCGACAGCCTGATGGTTGGGCAGAACGTGCGCCGCATGCTGGCGGTGTTGTTTGGCGCGCAAGCCGCAGTTGGCGTGGTCTGGTACACATGCAACTTCTATGTCCTGTACTTCCTGACCTCCACGCTCAAGGTGCCAGCCAGCGACGCCTACGGTTACTTGGTTGTCGCGCTGATTTTCTCGCTGCCGCTCTACGTGTTCTTTGGCTGGCTGTCGGACAAGGTGGGCCGCAAATGGATCGTCCTGATTGGTTGCGGCATGGCAGTCGTGACGTTCCTCCCGATCTTTTCCCAACTGAGCAAGGCCGTGAATCCGGGACTCGCTCACTTCCAGCAATCCGTGACGATCCGCATCGCCTCATCCGAGTGCAATGACAGCATGTTCTCCGACGCCCATACCGCCTGTGACAAGGCACGAGACTTCCTGACACAAGCGGGTTTGTCGTACCGCGTGGAGCCGGGCCTAGCTGGGGAACCTCTGGTGACCTACATCGGCGACAAGCCGCTCTACGGGTTTGATGCCAGCACGTTCAAGGAAGCACTGGTTGCCGCCGGTTATCCGCCAGCGGCCGACACGGACGCGATCAATCGTCCCGTCATGTATGGCCTCCTGTTTCTGCTGATGATCTGGGGTGCGATGGCTTATGGCCCGATGTCTGCCTATTACGTGGAACTGTTTCCGGCCGCCATTCGCTACACGTCGATCTCCATTCCCTACAACATCGGCGCCGGATATTTCGGCGGACTGGCTCCGTTCATGTCGACTGCGCTCGCCGTGAAGTCAGGCGATGTGCTGGGCGGACTCTGGTACGCAATCATCGTGGGTGGTGTCTCGGTCGCTCTCGGCATCTTTGTGCTCAAGGAAACCAAAGACGTCGATGTGAACCAGTAGGGCGCGCCTTTCCCAATCAATTTCCTCAACGACAACATCAATGGAGCAGGTAATGACGCAGTCCAGTCAGGCGCGCCTGGTGCAAGGCAAGGCAACACCCCGGGGGCGGTTTCCCCATGTGGTGCGCGCCGGTGACTTTCTCTTCGTGTCGGGCACCAGTTCGAGGCGTCCGGACAACACCTTCATCGGAGCATCCAGCGACGCGTTCGGTACCACGACTGTCGATATCCGGCAGCAGACGCGAGCGGTGATCGAGAACATTCGCGACATCCTCCAGGCCGAAGGTGCGGATCTTGCGAATGTGGTGGAGATCACCACATTCCTGGTCAACATGAACGATTTCGGGGGTTACAACGAAACCTATGCCGAATACTTCGACGAAGGCGGTCCCACGCGCACCACGGTGGCAGTGCACCAGTTGCCGCACCCGTTGCTGGTCATCGAGATCAAGGCCATCGCCTACGCGCCCCAAGTGAAAGCAGGCTGATCGATCAGCCTGAGGATCGGAGACAACAATGCTGAAGCATGGACAGCCATTCCAATTCGACAACTGGATCGACGAACGTCGCCATCTTCTGATGCCGCCGGTCGGAAACCAGCAGCTATGGCCGGGAGCGGACCTGATCGTGACTGCCGTAGGCGGCCCCAATCTGCGCACGGATTATCACGACGATCCGCTTGAAGAGTTCTTCTATCAGATTCAGGGCAATGCGCATCTGAACCTGATGGTGGACGGCAAGCGCGAGCGCGTGGACCTTCGCGAGGGAGATGTGTTCCTGCTGCCGCCACACGTCCGGCATTCGCCACAGCGGCCCGAGCCAGGCAGCGTCTGCCTGGTGATCGAGCGGCAGCGGCCGGAGGGCGCGCTGGACGGTTTTGAGTGGTATTGCCCGAACTGCGACGGCCTGGTCCACCGCGTCGAAGTCCAGTTGCGCAGCATCGTCGAGGATCTGCCGCCCTTGTTCGAAGCGTTCTATGCCTCGGAAGACAGCCGACGCTGTTCGCATTGCGGGGCGTTGCACCCGGGTCGGGGTAACGCATGACCCACATCGCGATGGCCGGCCTGACGACCCGGCAGAAGTACTGGCTGATTACCGGTAGTGTTGGCCCGCGTCCCATTGCATTGGTCACCACCCTGGGCAAGAGCGGGGTCTGCAACGCGGCACCCTATAGTGCCTTCAACTACATGGGAGAAGACCCGCCGCTATTTGCCATTGCGGTGGACCACTACGGCGACGAAAGCCATCGGCCGGGCGAGGTCAAGGATACGTTGCGGAACATCCTCGACCGGCAGGAGTTCGTCGTCAACATGGTGGACGAAGCCATTGTGGAGCGAGCGGTCAAGTGCGGCAGCGATCTGCCTGCCGAGATGTCGGAAGCTGAAGCGGTGGGGCTGTCCCTGACACCGTCGCAATCCGTGGCCGTGCCGCGCGTGGCGGAGGCTCCAATCTCGTGGGAGTGCAGGCTGTACAAGGTTTTCGAGTTCTCCGCGCAGCGTTCGATCGTCTTTGGCGAGATCGTCTCGATGCATATCCGCGACGAGTTGTTCGACAACGAGAAGCTCCGGGTCCGCGTGGATCGATTCGATCCCGTGGGACGTCTGGGCGGCCCCAACTATTGCCGCGCATCGGAGCGGATGCGCATCCAGGTTCCTACGTACCTGCCGTCGGTGGGCGTGGCGCGCGAATGAATCGACTGTCGGATCTTCAAGAGATGGTGCTGCCATGCCCGTTCATCCGCTAACGCAAATCCGACTGAGCCGAAACCTGAAGCTGAGTCAGTTGCTGGTCTTCGATCGTGTCATTGAGACGGGATCGATCCTGCACGCGGCCAACGACATGGGCTTGACCCAGCCGGCGGTGACCAAGATCATCCAGGAGTTGGAAGCGGGCGTGGACGGGGCCTTGTTTGCCCGCTCCAATCGTGGCGTAGTGCCAACGGACCTGGGTCTCCTGCTGGCACGCCGCGTCAAATCGCTGCTCGCGGAGTTCCGATACATGACGGAGGAACTCGATCAGTTCCGTTTCGGAACGGCGGGCAGGGTGATTGTCGGCACCATGATCGCCGCTTCCGCGCATCTGCTCCCGTCGACGATTGCCAGGCTGAAGGCGCGCGCGCCGAACGTCATCGTCACCGTGCGCGAAGGTCCGACCGCGCAACTCTTTCCCGCCCTGGCCACGGGCGAAGTCGATATTGTCGTCGGACGCCTGCCAGAGCGGGAGTTGCCGCTCGCCGAGGCGTTTCCACTTGCCCATCAGCCGCTCTTCGAAGACTCGCTCGACGTTGTCGCGGGCAGTGCAAACGATGCCGTGGGGCCAACGGTCACATCGTTGCGCGAATTGGGTCACCTTCCGTGGATCCTGCCCACACCGGATTCACCGTTGCGCTACGCGGTGGAACGCATGTTCCGCAGTGCCGGGATTGATCTGCCTCGCGACCTCGTGGAGTCGATGTCCGTGCTGACCAACCTTGGCCTGCTGCTCACCACCCACCGCATCGCGGTCATGCCGCGCGTAGCGGCCCGGCAGTTCGTCGAAGCCGGCCTGCTGCGAACGCTTTCCCTTCCGGAACTGGGCGCCTTCGGGACGGTCGGCTACTCGGTTCGCGCCAACAAGCCACTCACGCCCGCATGTGAAGTGTTCATCCAGTGCCTGAGGGAGGTCGCCGGTCGCAACGAGGTCGGTTGACGCATCGGTTTCCGCAGCAGCCCACAACCAACCTTTTGACATGCTGTTCCAGCCAGGCTGGAAGGGCATCGCTTTGCTTTTTTTCCGCAGTACAAGAGCCAACAGCAGTGATATGCGAAGAGGGAGAAAGCAGTGAAGACGTTTGGAAAAATGGTTTGCGCGGGTCTGGCCATGGCGCCAATCTGCGCCATGGCGCAGTCCGTCACGCTGTATGGCGTGGTCGATACCGGCGTCGAGTACGTCAATCGTGTCGGCCACGACCACCACGGGCTGGTGAGAATGAACAATCTCTCGGGGACCGTCCCTTCGCGCTGGGGTCTGCGCGGTACGGAGGATTTGGGAGGCGGGTTGAAGTCCGCGTTCGTGCTGGAGTCCGGCTTTGCGCCCGACTCTGGCGTATCGAATCAGGCCAGCCGGCTGTTCGGCCGGCAAGCGTGGGTGGGACTCAGCGGCCCCTGGGGGCAGGTGGCGCTAGGCCGTCAGTACACCATGCTGTTCTGGGCAACCCTCGATGCCGACATGCTGGGACCCAATACCTTCGGCACATCGTCGCTCGACAGCTACATGGCGAATCCGCGCACGGACAATGCGATTTCCTACAAGGGTACGTTCGGCGGATTCACCCTTGGTGCAACGTACAGCTTCGGCCGCGACGCCGCACCGGCCGGGATGTCTTGTGCGGGTGAAAACGCCGGCGATCACAATGCCTGTCGCGAGTGGTCGGCGTTGGTGGGTTACAGCAACAGTCAATGGGGCGTCTATGCGGCCTACGATTCCTTGCGCGGCGGCGCTGGCGCTGCAGGCGGCCTCACCAGCAGCGGCTTGAAGGATGATCGCCTCTCGTTGAGCGGCTACACAAACATCGGGCGCGCGAAGGTCGGCGGCGGCTGGATTCGCCGGGACAATGATGGCAATGCGGCAACGCCGCGTAGCGATCTCCTGTACGGTGGGATGTCCTACGCCGTCACGCCAGCCTTCAGCGTCGACGGCGAGCTGCTCTATCTGCGCTACCACCAAAGCGCGGACAAGGCATGGCTTTATGCGGCGCGCGCCAACTACGCGTTCTCGAAGCGGACCACCGTCTACACCGCTGTTGGATTTATCGATAACGGCGGCCAGCTTGCGATGTCTGTCAGTTCCGGCGCCACGCCCGCCGCCATGCCCACGGCAGGCGGCAACCAGCTGGGTGTCACCGCAGGCATCAAGCACATCTTCTGACATTGGGTGACGCGCACCCGTTGCGGTGCGTTGCAACGCCAGGGCGCTTTGCTTCAGAAGCGCCCTGGCGCTTTTTTTTTTGCGTGGCGCCACGGGCGTGCCCGGCTATTGCTATTCCACGGCCTTATATCAACCGCCCAAGGTTTGATTATTCAAGCCGGGCCAGCACTTCTAGACTTGCCTCACTACCCGTTGCAGGAGTGCTCATGGATTATTACGCAGAGATCGCACAGCGATTGCCCAGGCAATTGCGATGTTTCGTCGACGGCGAATTTGTCGCATGGAAGGATTCTTTTCCCAAGCTCAGTCCCGTCGATGGCCGGGAGCTTTCGCAGGTGACCGAGGCGGATGCCGCGACGGTCGACGCGGCGGTGCGCGCGGCACGACGTGCGCACAACGGACCGTGGCGCAAGACCACGCCTGCACAGCGGGCCGAAGCCTTGCGCCGCATCGCAGACGGGATACTGGATCGCTTTGACGAGTTCGTGGCGGCGGAAGTCGCAGATACCGGCCGGCCCATTGCACAGGCCAGGGCGCTCGATGTCGCCCGCGCGATCTCGAACTTCCGGACCTTTGCCGATCTTGTCAGCACCGCGCACAGCGAGTGTTTCGAGTCGAGCGGCGCGGATGGCACGCAATTGCTCAACTACGTCACGCGCAAACCGCTGGGTGTGGTCGGCGTGATATCGCCCTGGAACCTGCCGCTGCTCCTGCTGACGTGGAAAGTGGCTCCGGCACTGGCCATGGGCAACACGGTGGTGGCCAAGCCGTCGGAGGAGTCGCCGACCAGCGCAACGCTGCTGGCGGACGTCATTCGCGACGCCGGACTGCCCAACGGTGTGTTCAACCTGATTCATGGGCACGGCCCCAACGCCGCGGGGGAATGGCTGACCCGGCATCCGGAGATCGATGCCATTACCTTCACCGGCGAGTCCAGGACCGGCAGCACCATCATGAAGGCCGTGGCCGATGGCGTGAAGAACGTGTCCTTCGAACTCGGCGGCAAGAATGCGGCGATCGTGTTCGCCGACGCGGATTTCGACGCTGCGGTCGAAGGCATCCTGCGCTCCAGCTTCACCAATGCGGGGCAGGTCTGCATGTGCACGGAGCGCGTCTATGTCGAACGTTCGATCTTCGAGCGCTTCGTCTCCGAGTTGAAGGCGCGCACGAAGGCGCTGCGCGTCGGGTCGCCGTACGTGGCTGGCAACACTACCGGCCCCATGATTTCCAAGGGTCATCGCGATAAGGTGCTGAGCTACTTCAGGCTCGCCGTCGAAGAGGGCGCAACCGTGGTGACTGGCGGTGACGTACCGCATTTTGGCGATGACTGCGACAACGGCGCCTTCGTCCAGCCCACGATCTGGACCGGACTGCCGGATACCGCACGGTGTGTCACCGAAGAAGTATTCGGGCCCGTTTGCCATATCGCGCCGTTCGACGCCGAGGACGAAGTGGTGGCACGGGTGAACAACAGCAAGTACGGCCTGGCAGCCAGCGTGTGGACCACGCACCTTGCAAGAGGCCACCGCGTTGCACAGCAGATCGAGACCGGCATCGTGTGGGTCAACGCTTGGTATGCGCGGGACCTGCGTACGCCCTTCGGCGGCGCAAAGCTCTCGGGATTCGGACGGGAGGGGGGACGCCACTCCATGGACTTCTATTCCGAGATCACGAACATCTGCGTGAGGGTCGATTGAACATGGACAGTCATCCGACACTGCAGGGCATTGCCGATTCGCTGTGGCAGCCGCATGGGGCGCAGCCGTTCAGCCCCGTTCCTCCTGTTCGCGATGCCATCGAAGCATTGGCCAAGCGTGGGGGTGTGGCGCTCGAACACGCCTACCGCATCCAGCAGATCAACATTCAACGGCAGTTGGCTGCCGGCGGGCGCACCGTGGGGCGCAAGATTGGCCTGACGTCGAAGATCGTGCAGGCGCAGTTGGGTGTAGACACGCCGGACTTCGGCACGCTGCTGGACACCATGGCTTTCGGCGACGGCGAGGAAATACCCTTCGGCCGGACCCATCAGCCCAAGGTCGAAGCGGAGATTGCGCTGATGATCGAGTACGACCTGCCGCACGAGCGCCATACGATTGCCGATATCGTTGGGTCCACGGCCTATGCGCTGCCGGCCATCGAGGTCGTGGGCAGCCGCATCGCGAACTGGGATATCCGACTGCTCGATACCGTGGCGGACAACGCGTCGAGCGGACTCTTTGTGCTCGGAACGCGCCCCGTCAAGCTGGGTGATCTGGATCTCGTGCGTTGCGGCATGGTCATGGAACGCAGGGGCGAGCAGGTCAGCGTGGGGGCGGGCGCCGCATGCCTGGGCAATCCGTTGAATGCTGCCGTATGGCTTGCCGACATGATGGTTCGCGTCGGGCAACCCTTGCAGGCCGGCGATGTGGTGCTGACCGGCGCATTGGGGCCCATGGTTGCGGTACATGCCGGGGATGTCTTCTCCGCGAGGATCGAAGGCCTGGGCGAAGTGCGCGCCGTCTTCTCGAAGTCATCGGAGTTTCAATCGTGAGCGACAATAAATTTTCTGTAGCCATCATCGGGTCCGGCAACATCGGCACTGATCTGATGATCAAAGTGATGCGCAACGCCCGTCATCTCAAGATGGCGGCCATGGTGGGCATCGATCCCGCTTCCGATGGCCTGGCACGTGCCCAGCGGCTTGGTGTGGCGACCACGGCCGATGGTATCGAGGGGCTGGTCGCGATGCCGGAGTTCCGCGACGTGCGCATCGCGTTCGATGCCACGTCGGCCAGTGCGCATGCGCATCACGCCGAGATACTTGCGCAGCATGGCGTGACGGTCATCGACCTGACGCCGGCCGCACTCGGGCCTTTCGTCGTACCGTGCGTCAATCTGGAGGCGAATCTTGATTCCACGAACGTCAACATGGTGACGTGCGGCGGGCAGGCCACGATTCCCATCGTCCGCGCGGTCTCCGACGTTGCATCCGTCCACTACGGGGAGATCGTTGCCTCGATCTCCAGCCGCTCGGCGGGTCCGGGTACGCGCGCCAACATCGACGAGTTCACCGAGACGACGTCACGCGCCATCGAGATCATTGGTGGCGCCACCGTGGGGAAGGCCATCATCGTCCTGAATCCCGCCGAACCGCCGCTGCTCATGCGCGACACCGTGTATTGCCTGGTGGATGCGGACGCAGACACCGTGCGGATCGACGAGGCAATTCACGCACAGGTAGCACACGTATCGGCCTATGTACCGGGGTATCGGCTGAAGCAGGCGGTGCAGTTCGATCGTGTCGATCTGCCGGCGCGTTTCCTGAAGACGGGGGCCCCCGCCACCGGGCTCAAGGTGAGTGTGTTCCTGGAGGTCGAAGGCGCCGCGCACTACCTGCCCGCCTATGCCGGGAACCTCGACATCATGACCTCGGCTGCACTGCGCACTGCAGATGAAATGATGGCCAAGCGGCTGGCTATGTGAAGGAGATCACAATGACGACCCACACGAAAAAGCTCTACGTTTCCGATGTGACGCTGCGCGATGGCATGCACGCCATCCGTCACCAGTACACCGTGGACCAGGCCGTGCGAATTGCCAAAGCGCTCGACGCCGCCGGTGTCGACAGCATCGAGGTGGCGCACGGTGACGGCCTGGCCGGATCGAGCTTCAACTATGGTCTCGGCGCACACACGGATTACGACTGGATCGCCGCCGTGAGCGGAGCGGTCCGGCGCGCCCAGGTCGCAACGCTGCTGATCCCGGGCATCGGCACGCTGCATGACTTGCGCGAAGCCTACGAGGCCGGTGCACGCGTGGTGCGCGTGGCCACGCATTGCACGGAAGCCGATATCTCGCGGCAACACATCGAGTACGCGCGCTCGCTCGGCATGGATACGGTTGGCTTCCTGATGATGAGCCACATGACCACGCCGGCACTGCTCGCCCAGCAGGCCAAGCTGATGGAAACATACGGTGCGCAGTGTGTCTACGTGGTGGACTCCGGTGGTGCACTGAACATGGATGACGTGGCGGCACGCTTTCGCGCGCTGAAAGCCACGCTCGATCCTGCAACGCAGACTGGCATGCATGCGCACCACAATCTCTCGCTGGGCGTGGCCAACTCGATTGTCGCGGTCCAGGAGGGTTGCGACCGCGTGGATGCGTCGCTGGCCGGAATGGGCGCCGGCGCTGGCAATGCGCCGCTGGAGGTCTTCATCGCGGCCGTAGATCGCATGGGGTTGAACCATGGTTGCGACGTCAAGACACTGATTGATGCCGCAGACGATATTGTCCGGCCGTTGCAGGAGCGTCCGGTGCGCGTCGACAGAGAGACGCTCGCACTTGGCTATGCCGGTGTCTATTCGAGTTTCCTGCGCCATGCGGAAGCGGCCTCGGTCAAATACGGGATCTCGACGTTCGACATTCTGGTCGAACTCGGCAACCGCCGGATGGTTGGGGGGCAGGAGGACATGATCGTCGACGTGGCGCTGGATCTCGTCCATCGCAATGCACAGCAAGCGAGGGCCGCATGATCGATATCGAGGATGCCGCGCGCCTGGTCGACGAGGCGGCGGTGAAAGCGACCGCGATCCATCAACTCACGACGGTCGATGCGTTTTCCGTGCATGACGCGTATCGCATCCAGCGTATGTCTATCGATCGCCGCGTGCAGCGCGGCGAGCGTCGCATCGGCATCAAGCTCGGCTTCACGAGCCGCGCCAAGATGATGCAGATGGGAGTGTCGGATCTGATCTGGGGCTGGCTCACCGACGCCATGCTGGAGGACGACGGCGGTAACGTCAGTCTGCGGCGATTCATCCATCCGCGTGTCGAGCCCGAGGTCTGCTTCCTGACGCGCAGGACGATTGACCGGCCACTGACGGCGCTAGAGGCGAAGGACTACCTGGAGGCCGTGGCGCCGGCAATGGAGATCATCGATTCCCGCTACCAGGACTTCCGCTTCACGCTGGAAGATGTGGTAGCCGACAACTGTTCCAGCGCCGGACTCGTCGTAGGCAACTGGGCGCGAAACCTCGATAGCCTGGGCAATGCGGGCGTGATCATGCGCGTGGACGGCAGGGACATGCAGATCGGCTCGACCGCGGCCATTCTCGGTCATCCGGTTCGCGCTGTCGTGGAAGCCTCGCGGCTTGCCAGCGAGTCTGAGACGGCATTGCCGGCAGGCTCGCTCATCATGGCCGGCGCGGCCACGGCCGCCCACCCGCTGGTGCCGGCCAGCCATGTGCAGGTGCTGGTGAGCGGGGTTGGCGAAGTCGATATCACAACCCGCCTGTAGGCTTTTCCATAGCGAAACCATGACCTTGCGAATTGATATGCACTCCCACTTTTTCCCGACGATTTCGCGGGAGGAAGCTGCGCAAGTCGGCCAGCCGGATGTGCCGTGGCTTGCCGTCTCGGACGATGGCGAAACGGGAACGATCATGCTGGGCGACCGGGCGTTCCGGCCGGTCAACCGTCCGCTGTGGGACCCGCGTCGACGTCTGGAACAGATGGACGAACAACGGATCGATGTGCAACTGATGTGCGCTACACCGGTGATGTTCGGCTATCGCTACGACGCCAGCACGGCGTGGCAGTGGGCGCAGCGCATAAACGACAAGGCGCTCGAACTCTGCGCGGTCGCACCGGATCGGCTCAGGGCACTCGCGCAGGTTCCGCTGCAGGATATCGAACTGGCATGCCAGGAGGCATCGCGTGCGCACGCTTCGGGACATTGCGGCGTGCAGATCGGCAACCACGTGGGTGCGCGCGATCTCGACGACGAGGGCCTGGTCCAGTTTCTGTGTCACTGCGCCAACGAAGGCATCCCCGTACTCGTGCATCCGTGGGACATGATGACTGATGGCCGGATGAAGAAATGGATGTTGCCGTGGCTGGTGGCGATGCCGGCGGAAACCCAGCTGGGCATCCTGTCGCTGATCCTGTCCGGTGCATTCGAGCGGATTCCACGATCCCTGAAGCTGTGCTTTGCGCATGGCGGCGGCAGCTTCGCGTTCCTGCTGGGGCGTGTCGACAACGCATGGCGCCATCGCGACATCGTCCGTGAGGATTGCCCGAAACTGCCGTCGTCCTATGTGGACCGCTTCTCCGTGGACAGCGCGGTATTCGACGCGAAATCCCTCAGCCTGCTGGTAGACGTCATGGGCGAGGAACGGGTGCTACTGGGGTCCGATTACCCGTATCCGCTGGGTGAGCAGTCAATCGGCGCGTTGGTAGAAAACCACGGCGGTCTGAGCGATCAGGCCAAAGGCCGTATTCTTGGCGGTAATGCCGCCAGGTTTTTCAGTCTGCCCCAGGCCGTAGGCTGAGGCAGACGATGCAGATAAATAAGGAGAGCCAGATGCTGCCGCAAGGTCCACACAAGGAGGAGTTGCTTCAATGGGTGCGTCGCCTGTGCGACGACATGCGTTCGCGCCCACTCGATGAAGAACTCGAAGCGCACCTGAACGAACACTACGGTGCCGGGACGCAAGCGTACGAGGAGATGTGCAGGCTGTTGAAGCTGGGCGTGGAAGAGGGATGGGCGGGTTACGTCGAGATCGACGGTGCCGCGTACCGCCGGGGTCGGATCGCCGAACCTGGTTACCAGACGGCGGAGATGAGCGTGGAAAGCGGGCTGCTGCGCGACGTCAAGGGCCAGTATCACTGCCACACGCGAGGCGAAATCAACATGATCATCCCGCTCGAACCCGGCGCCCAGTTCTGCGAGCATGGCGCGGGCTGGCGCGTCTTTGCGCCGATGAGCGAGCATTTTCCGACCGTCAAGGGCAGGGCCCTGATGATGTATTTCTTGCCGGGCGGTGAAATCGAATACCGACCCCCGCCGGCGCAGTAACTTCAAGACCTCTTCAGGAGATGGCATGAGTATCAGAATCCTTGCGGTGAGCGGCAGTTCTCGTCGCGGCTCGCTGAATCAGAAGCTGCTCGATATCGCCGCAAATGGCGCGCGCGATGCGGGTGCATCCGTGACGTCAATCCGGCTGCGCGATTTTGCGTTGCCGATCTATGACGGCGACTTGGAAGCCGATCAAGGGATTCCCGCAGAAGTGCGTCGGCTGCAGGCGGTGTTCGCCGAGCACGATGCATTGCTGATTGCAACGCCCGAGTTCAACGGCGGCTATACCGCCGCGCTGAAGAATGCGCTGGATTGGGTAAGTCGCCCGCAGGAAGACGGCACCTCGGGCGTTGCGCTGCTTGCAGGAAAGGTAGCGGCAATGGTTTCTGCATCGCCAGGGCAACTGGGTGGCCTGCGTTCGCAGCTTGCGTTGCGCACGGTGCTGGACAAGCTGGGTGTCGTGGTTGTTCCGGAGGCATTTACGCTCGGACTTGCCCATCAAGCATTCGACGGCGGGATCGGTCTCAAGGACAAAGCTGCGGAAAAGGCCGTCATCAACGTCGGTGTCGCGTTGCATCGCACTGCGGAGCGGCTTACCGTCAAGTGAGGGATTGCTCTGCCGCGATTTCCCTACGTTTGCGGCACGGGCAACTGGTCGATCCCGGCGGGCGCTCCGTTCTAGAAACGCTCGCCTTTCTGGCAACCTGCCGCACGATGTCATGGATCGACGTTTGAAGAAGAGAAAGCTTTCGCTCCAACTCTCGTCAATTTACTTCGGCAGGCTGTTCTGGACTATCGCAGAACCTTGCCACGAGGGAACCTCGACTGAACTTAGCGCTGGGCATTGACAGCGCACGGTGAGTTTTCAATCAACCGACTGGAGGAAGAACAAGAACCATCAGAGTGATTTTGCACCTAGGTCAGCTAGAACGCGGAAGCCCTCGCCCAAACTTAAAACTTGTCGGAATGGCGCAGCGAAGTGAGCCATTGTGGACTCCGTGTCACTATCGACAGGCAGATTTTGGTTGCGGTTCGGCCACACACAGAGTTCGTCTGATTGACCGGAAATGGCCGGTGAGCGACCGCTCGCCGGCCATCGAACCTACTAGACTTCAGTCTGCTCAGCCATCTCCAGCGCATCGTCGACTTCTATGCCAAGGTAGCGCACAGTACTTTCGAGCTTCGTGTGGCCGAGCAGTAATTGCACGGCTCGGAGGTTCTTGGTTCGACGGTAGATCAACGATGCTTTGGTTCGACGCATGGTGTGCGTGCCATAGGCGGTGTCATCCAGGCCAATCGAGGCGACCCATCTGTGTACCAATCGGGCGTACTGCCGGGTAGAAAGGTGGGCCGAAGTCTGTATGCGACTCGGGAATAACGCATCCGACGGGCTCAATCCTCGGGCAGCTATCCATGCTTCGACGCTCGCCCTAGTTTGTTCTGTGATCTCAAACTGGACCGGTCTATGGGTCTTCTGTTGGACCACTGTTGCCCGAGCACTGACGCGGGTGCCGTGGCAGACGTCCCGTACGAGCAACCTAGTGAGATCGCACGCCCGGAGTTTGCTGTCGATCGCGAGGTTGAACAGCACTAGCTCGCGTAGGTTTGACGATATCTGCAGTCTCGTGCGAATCGCCCAGATCTCGCAGAGCTTGAGCGGCGGCTTCTGCCCGGTGAGCTTCCCCTTGTTCCACGGAACATGTTGGGTCGATTGAGAGTTCGGCGTATCCATGATGATCTCCGTTCAAATGAAGGGAGATCAAGTTTGCGCCGGTGGCGATTCTGCCTGAAGCGTGTGTGAGGCCTTTTCCCGCGTCGTGGCGTGAATAGGCGGAGTCGCCGAGCGCTGCACCGCGCGTGAGATTCTGGTGCGTCAGATTCGAATTGAAACCGGAGGCGCGGGCGTTGATACTGGTCGCGTCCACCCTGAAGTACTTCGACCGCCGTGCGCTCACGGGCGCGCGGCGGTCTCTTTCTTTGCTACTCGGGACTCAACTCCGTCGCTGCATGGACGCTCTCCGACCCATGGCAGACACCGAGCAACCGCCGGCGAATATCCGCTGCAGCCCATCAATGGGACACTGATCTTTCGGTCACACTTTTCTTCGCTGCAAGCGGAACTTATGCTCCACAGCACTCGCGTCCGTGCCCTGCCGTGCTGGTGCTCAGCTATACGCGAGGAGGGATGCTAGTGACGGCAGGTCCGGCGCGATTACGTCTATGAGATCGTCAGGCGATGCGTCGAGCGTCGTGGCGGGACCATATTCGCGAGGACGCAGCACCAGCGCCGTCTGCATGCCGCATTGCTTCGCGGCTCTCAGATCCCACTTGTGCGCCGACACCATCATGGCTTCTTCCGGTTCGCAACCGAGGTGCTTGCAGCCCAGCCGATACACCTGCGGATCCGGCTTCAGCGCGCCCGCCAGTTCGGCTGAGAGGATGGCGTCGAACGGCAGTCCCGTCCGCCTGACAAGGTCGATCGTGCCGCGCATCGAAGCATTGGTCAGCGTCGCCAGCACGAACGATTCCCGTAGCGCGGTCAGGCCCGGCAGCACGTCGTCCCATGGCCTCACGTTGCCCCAAACTGCCAGCAGAAGCGCCCGGTCGGCCTTCGACACGCTTGCGCCACCGGGAAAGCGCGCAAGCACGCGGGGCAGTTCGTCCGCGTAGACGGCGGCGGCAGGCATCCACGCCTTCCGCCTGGCGGCGATATCGGCGAACGCGATATACGCCGCTGCACTCCAGACACCCGCAAAGGTCGACCATTGCGCCAGATCGGCCGCCGCGGCAGGGACCCGCGCCAGCGCCTCCATCATCGGATCGTAGAAGTTGAAGATGGTGCCCTGCATGTCGAAGGCCAGCGCCTTGATCCGCCGCGCTTTGGATGTCTGAAGCGTCATGGCGCGTCTCTCAGAAGTCCTGCACGGTCGGCCGGATCACGATCTCGTTGACGTCAACGGACTGAGGTTGCGCGATGGCGTAGGCGATGGCCTGAGCGATGGCGTCAGACGGAATGGCCATCTTGTAGAAGTCGACGACGAAATTGCGGCTATCGTCATGGCCGGAGCCGTATTTCAGCTCTGTGTCTACCGCGCCCGGTGAGATCACAGTCGTGCGGATGTTTCCGCCTACCTCGTGACGCAGCCCCTCCGAGATTGCCCGCACGGCGAACTTGGTGCCCGAGTACACCGTGCCACCGGGGCTGAATACCTTCAGGCCCACGACCGACGCGATATTGATGAAATGGCCGGACTGCTGCGCTTCGAACACCGGCAAGGCTGCGGCGATGCCGTACAGCAAGCCTTTGATGTTGATGTCGATCATGCGGTCCCATTCAGCCGTTTGCCGCAGCGTCAGTGGTGCAATGGCCATGAGACCGGCGTTGTTGACCATGACATCAATACGGCCGTGGCGCGCCACCACGTCCTCGATCAGACGGACTACCTGCGCCTGGTCGGTGACGTCGACCTGATGGATGGAAGCCTTGCCGCCTTTCTCCTCGATCTCAGCTGCGATTTCCTTTAGCTTGTGGACCCGACGGGCGGCGAGCGCGACGATCGCTCCTTCCGATGCAAGGCGTTTGGCGGTGGCTTCGCCGATGCCGCTGGACGCGCCGGTAATGACAATGACTTTGCTTGACATGATTCCCTCCAAGGGTTGTTGAACTGCGTGGAAGGAAGTTTGGTCGATGGAAGCGGCTTTGATTAGAATGGAATATATGGATTCTTTTTTCCACCTACGGAAAAATCAAAGGCGGAGACGATATGGCCGAGCAGACCGACTTGAACGACATCGCGGTGTTTGTCCGGGTGGTGCAATTGGAGAGTTTCAGCCGCGCCGCGCGGGCACTTGGCATGCCGGTTTCCACAGTCAGTCGCAAGGTGACGACCCTGGAAGAGCGCCTTGGCGTGACGCTGTTGCAGCGTACAACGCGCAAGCTCAATCTGACGGCCCAGGGGCGGGCGTATTTCGATCAGTGCAGCGAGCCGCTCAGCCACCTATACGATGCCGAGCGCGTGATTACCCAGACGCAGAACAGGCCGGAAGGGCTATTGCGCGTATCCGGTCCCGTGATGCTTGAGCAGGACCCGTTCTACAACTTCTTATCGGCGTTCCTGACGAGTTACCCCGGCATCCACGTCGATCTTCATTTCACCAATGAGTTTCTCGACCTGATCGCCGACAACATCGATATGGCGATCCGCTTCGGGGATTTGCGGGATTCGAGCCTGGTCGCGCAGCGGCTTGGCAGGAGTGTGCGGTATCTGGTCGCCTCGCCGGACTATGTCGCGCGGCACGACCTTCCAACGCGGCCCGAGCAGTTGAGCCAGTATCCGTGTGTGATGATCAACGGCCGCAACAACGAAGCGGATTGGCATCTCGTAAAGGGGCGGCGGGAGGTGACCGTCCGCGTCTCGGGCCCTGTGGCGGCCCATGATTTCCACATCGTCACGGCGTTTGCACTACGCGGACACGGCATCGCCTTGCTCCCATCCGGATACGCCGACACCCGCCTCACGACGGGTGACCTCGTGCGAGTCCTCCCGGATTGGTCGTCGCCGCAGGTCCACGTTCACGCGCTATATCCAACGCGGCGCTTCATGCCTTCCCGACTGAAGGCGTTTCTCGACGCGCTCAAAGCGTGGGACGGGCCGCTATGGCTGCCTTCACGCTGATCCGTGACTGGCGGCGGGCAACGATGACGATGACCGCGGCCACGCTCAATGCGAGGGCGCCAACGATCGCGCCGGCAGGACCGACATCCGACAGTCCCGCGGCGTCGATGACCTTGCCGCCGACCACTGCGCCCATGCCGATGCCCGCGTTGAACACCGACACATTCAGCGACGCTGTCAGATCCTGAAGCGCCGCCGGCGCGGAGCGCATCGCGCGGACGTGATTGGTCACGAAGCCGGCCGCATGTGCCGCGCCCCATATGGCGAGCGTGAGGGTTGTTGCCGCCACGCTCCCCAAGGCGCTGGGGAACATCGCCATGGCGGCGCCCGCAACCGCAATCGAGGCGATGGCCGCGCGAATCGGGCTGCCATCGACAAAGCGACCGGCGACCTCATTGCCGACGATACCGGCGACACCGAAACCCATCAGGATCCATCCCGCTGCTCCATCGGTGAAGTTGCCCAGACGCGTGAGGGTGTCGGCAAGGTAGGTGTACGACGTGAACATCGCCGTCAGCGCGAAGAACGACATCAGGAGGTTCACCAGAATGATGGGATGCGCGAGCACCTTCACAGGGGACACCGGATGCGCTTCGGCCTCGACGGTCATGCGAGGGAATAGCGTCCAGATGAGCACGGCCACCAGCGCGCAGATCGCTGCGCCGGTACCGAATGCCACGCGCCATCCGAACGCGTCCGCGAGAATCGTCGCGATGGGCGACCCGACGACGCTCGCGATGGACACACCTGAAAATACCGTCGCGATGGCGCGGCCCGCATGGTCTGGCCCGGCGATCCGCGCGGCCGTCGAAGTGGCCATACTCCAGAACACTGGCAGCGCAAGCGCGGAGACTATTCTTCCCGCGGCCAAGACGGCGTAGCTGGGAGCGAAGGCGGCGACCGCGGCGCCGACGGCGGTGACGGCGAGCACGCCCGTGAACAACAGGCGTCGTTCCAAGCCGCGTAGCCGCAAGGTCAGGAATGGGCCGGCGATAGCGACCGTGAAGGCGAACGCAGTCACCAGCAAGCCGACCTTTGGTATCGGCACGTCGAGGTCGCGAGCAATCAACGGGATGATGCCGATGATGTTGAATTCGTTGGTCAGCATCGCGAATGCGGCAGCGGCGAGAAGGGGAACGGCGAGTTTCATATCCACACCTATAGCGAAAGTTTGTTGAGGCGAACTATAGGAATGCGAGGCGCGAAGTAAAACGCAATATTTCCCACTCGAGCGACCCCGGCGACTGACATCTCCTCCCAACCGGCGCCACAGAACGATCTTCGGGATTTTTGCGTGGATGGAAAATAGATTCTCTATTTTTCCCGCTAGTTTCCTGTCACGCCGTGATCCATAGTTCGGCCAATCCAATCGAAGGAGTCCGAATGAATCCCCATCTCCCACAGTTCAAGCGAGTCTGGTTCGTGACTGGCGCCTCCCGTGGCTTGGGTGCGCTCATCGCCAAAGCCGCGCTGGCGGACGGGAACGCGGTAGTCGCCACCGGCCGCAATGTGAATGCCGTCATCGAACGCCTCGGCGACGCGCCGGCCTTGCTGACTCTCCCGCTCGACGTCACCGACGCACAGCAAGTCCACGCCGCCGTTGCCGCCGCGATCGACAAGTTCGGCCGCATCGACGTACTGGTCAACAATGCCGGCTTCGGATTGCTCGGCGCGGTCGAGGAGTCGAGCGATGCCGATGTCCGCCGCATCTTCGAGACCAACGTGTTCGGGCTGCTGAGCGTGACGCGCGCCGTGCTGCCCATCATGCGCCAGCAGCGGGCCGGTCACGTCATCAACCTCTCGTCGATCGTTGGCTATCAGGCCGCTGCGGGCGTGGGCGTGTATAGCGCAACGAAATTCGCCGTCGAGGGCATTACGGAAGCGATACATGCCGAGCTCAAGCCGCTCGGCATTCACGCAACCATGATCGAACCCGGTTTTTTTCGTACCGACTTCCTCGATCGCTCATCTGTTCTCATCGCGGAAGAGGTCATTGCCGACTATGCGGAGACGTCGGGCAAGCTGCGCGAACTCGCGCCCGTGATCAATCACCATCAACCTGGGGATCCGGCACGGCTTGCGGCCGCCGTCGTCAAACTGGTCGACGCTCCCGCAGTGCCACTGCGTCTGCCGCTGGGCACAGATACGCTGAAGGCGATTGGCGCGAAGAACGCGTATGTCACGACGGAGACGGAAGCGTGGAGGTCCTTGGCAGAGTCGACCGACTACCCGACGCCGTCCAACCCTTGAGGCAGCAGGTCAAGAGGCGCGGACCATACGGCCCTGACAGCGATCGAACCACTCTGCAACGAGGTGTCTGCTTCGTACTCCGTCCGCCGCTCGGCGATCGGCCTATTGGCCGAGATTCTGGCCAGTCAGAATTGAATTGAAAGCGTTGACTTCCACATTGATACTGGCGGCGTTGTCCCAATAGTAGTTCAACCGCCACTGGCTCTCACGGTAGCCACGGCGGTTCTTTTCTATTCAACGGGCGTGGCTGTTTGTACTCAGCGCCGCCAGCTGACGCAGATCAGCAAGAGGGGCATGTGCGCGGGGTACGGTCACATCGGTCAACGCGGCGATCGCGAGTACAGCAACGTGGAGCGCGTCACCAGCGTATTTGCCGGCGACTCGAGATCTCCAGATAGCGGCGAGCGCCGCGAAGGGTTAACTCCCGCGGGAATTCAGGCCTGCAAAAACCATCCGGGTAAACTGCTCGCCGTTGAAGACGAAATTTCCCCATTTGTCATCGAAGGCAGCTGTCGGTCGAGCAGCAACGATTTCGTCGATGGTCTTGCCCTGATGTTTTAGCGCTGCCACATTTGCGCGGACGGTGACGAGCATATCGCGGAATGCGATCAACTGAGCGCGAGTACCCACCGCGCCGTGACCGGGTACCACGATCGTGTGGTCCGTCGTCCGAGCGACGGCTTCGCTGGCCCATTTGATGGCGCCGTCGATGCTGCCACCGTCCTCGTTATCGATGTACGGATAGAAGCCGTTCCAGAAGGTATCGCCAAGCGCCAGAACATCGGCATCCTTGAAATAGACCCACAAGTCGCCGTCGGTATGGCCGTATCCGAAGTTCTCGACATCAATCGTGGTGCCTGCGAAGTCGAACTCCTTTCTGTCGTCAATCAATACGGTCGGGCGTGCCGCCGCGGGGACGGGATCGAAGGTCCAATTCCACGCGTTCACATGCGTCGTCTCGGTCAAGTGCCGCGCTGTATTCTCATGGGCAACAATAGTGGCCCCGGCTTCATGCATCCACGCATTGCCGTCGGTGTGGTCCCAATGCCAATGCGTGTTGACCACGTAACGGATCGGTGCGTCTCCTAGCCGATCGAGCGCGGCCCGAACCTTCTCATGCTTCTTGCTGATGCCAGCGTCAACGAGGAACTTGCCGTCTTCGCCCGTCAGGACGGTAATGTTGCCGCCGGAACCCATCAGGACGGTCACACCGCCGCGCAGCGGCTTCGCGACGATGTCTTCATCGGCACGGCGCAGATATCTGGCGCCGGCTCCGGTATGGAAGTAATCATCCGGTGCGGCGGCCGCGTACGCATGTGAAGCGCCAAATGCAAGCAGCACCAGTGCCCGTGCGGCGGATAGCTTCAATTCGGACATTTTGGTGGTATTCAGACGAGACATGAGGAACTTCCTTGCGGGAATGATGAATAGCAGTGAGCATACGGATCTCCGGACTGCGCGGATACTCCCCAGACTCGCAACCCATCCCCGCGAAAATGCACAGATGACCGATTGGGAAAGCATTCGTTACTTTCTGGCCGTTGCTCGCCTGGGAACGATGTCAGGTGCGGCACGACACCTCGAGGTAGATCACGCCACGATCAGTCGTCGTCTCGCTGCACTGGAGGCGAAAATCCACGCGCGCCTGATCGAACGGCTGCCCAGGGCTTGCAGCCTCACGCCGCTGGGCCAACGTGTATATGAACTCGCGCAGGCGATGGAAGAGGCCGCCGACGCAATCGAACGCCTCCTCGATGCGAGCCGTAGTCCACCCAGCGGCAAGGTAACGGTGAGCGCACCGCCCGCGCTGATGGCGAATTTCCTGCTAAAGCATCTTGCGGGTTTTCGGCATGAAAATCCCGGCATACAGCTTTCTGTCCGCGGCGAGGCGCGGCAGGTGTCTCTCAGCCGGCGGGAGGCGGATGTCGTCCTGAGAATGACGCGGCCGGATGAGCCGACGAGTGTCGTAAGAAAGCTAGGACGCGTGTCGTTTAGCTTGTACGCCAGCAAGGACTATGCACATCTGCACGATCCATCCGCATGGGAATTCATCGCCTACGACGCAGGATTTGCTGGCGTGCGGCAGCGCGCATGGCTAATGGGGGTTGCAAAGGGAAGGCCCATATCCTGCGAGATCAAGGATATCAACAACCACCTGATAGCAGCGCGAGCAGGCGCTGGTGTGGCGGGCCTACCGGACTTCCTTGCTGAGCGCGATATGACATTACAGCGCCTCTCGCACAACGGCGAAGCCTTCTTTCAGGACATCTGGATGGCGGTGCATCGAGACCTGCGCTATTCGCCGCAGATACGGGTGGTTATGGACTTCCTGCTAAGGACGTTTGCTGATCATCCGGCCGTCACTTGAGCGAGAAGGCTCACCTCAGGGGATCAGGTCTCCCAGCGGGAACTCAGGATGATGCGACACAGATCGACGCGCTGGAAGCCGGAATCCTTGTGCGCCAGGAAGTCGTCGTTGAACGTGCCGAAGGTGCTCGCCGGACGGTGCGCCATGCCTGCGTAAAACGCATCGATCATGCGCGCGCCGAAGCCGTCGCCTCGCGGGTAAGCAGACACTACTGCATTGCGCTGCGCATCGGTGAAGTCGTCGTAGCCGCGCCCTGCCACATCCATGCCAGCGCCGGCCTGCACAAGTGCGATTTCGGGATGCAGATGCTCGGGAATGCCGGGCGTGGTGTGAAGCGCGATGGCCAGCCATACCCGCTCGACGTCCGCTTCCGCGATGCCATGGCTACGCAGGAAATCGCGTGCTGCGTGAGCACCATCGACTTCGAAGCGCAACTCGCTGTCGCGATATTGGTCGGTGAGACCGATGTCATGGAACATCGCCGCGATGTAAAGCATCTCGAGATCGAAGCTCTGCGCGCGGCGCCGGCCGATCATGGCGCCCCAGAGGTAGACGCGCACCGAGTGAGCAAACAGCATCTCGCTTTCGGTATCGCGGATCAGTTGGGTCGCGGCACGAGCAAGAGCGCTGTCGGGGATATCGATGACGGACATGGTCGCAACAGCTTATCATCGGGCGAACAAATTGGAGCGTAGGGCGGCACGTCTGAATCCGACATATCGTACAGAATCGGACGCTCGCGTGTGCCTTGCGAACAGCGACCTCTGCATACCGCCGACTCCGATGCCAAGAATCAGTTGCGCAACGAGTCTCCGATATGCCGTCGATCATCGTATGCTGGTACGGGCATACCTCTCGTCGCACCTATCAACACACAAGGTGTAGATCAGGCGGACGACCCCTCCCAAAACCGGCAGCGCGGCGCGTGGGAGTTCCGCGGTCTCATGAGCGAGCTGATAGTTTGGCCAACACTCAACAGACACCTCAGTCCTTGTCGCCTTCATTCGGGGGCCGAGAGTTGGGGCGGTACTGTTGCGGCGTTACGCCAAAACGTCTTTCCGCCGCTTTTGGCCGGCAAGCGACCGTTTGCCAGGAGAACTTCGCAAAGTGGCGGCCATTCGCAGACGCGGACCCTTCGCCGCCGTCCATTGGGAACAGGCAGATTGCCGACTGCAGCGGGGAACAGGCACACTTTGCTTCGTCATCAACCGA
This sequence comes from Cupriavidus pauculus, assembly GCF_008693385.1. NCBI lineage: Bacteria > Pseudomonadati > Pseudomonadota > Betaproteobacteria > Burkholderiales > Burkholderiaceae > Cupriavidus > Cupriavidus pauculus. Next base: position 122,373 of record NZ_CP044066.1, on the reverse strand, counting down.
ATCTTCACATAGCGCCCGTTGTTATCGGCTGCGAAAGTCGAGTTGGATTTGCAGGCGTAACTTCCGGATCGCACTGCAATGAACGCACAGGCGTGCGGCACCCTGCATAACCGAGGAGCGACCAAATCCGAATACCTAGTGGCGGGGACAGCGTAAGCACGCTGCCCTCGCCAGCACTGGACTCTCGATACTCCAACTAAGGCTGGAAGCGCTCGACGGTGGGCACTTCGCCACTGCCGCTGAATCCGCTGATCATAAGCACGGTGCCGTCGGCAAGCAGTACAGCTTGGGCCGCGTTCCGGCCGGTAGCCATTGGGGCGCCGACGGTCCAAGTATTGGTATCGGGGTTGTAGATTTCGGTCGACGTTGTACGAATGCCACCGGCCGTGGTGCCGCCCGCTACAAGTACGCGCCCGTCTGCGAGCGTTGTGATCGTTGGTATCGACCGTTGTAATAGCATCGTGCTGGTAGTCCAGGTGGATGCGGACGGTGTGTAGCGCTGGGCATTGATAGAGCCGTCGGTCGAGGCAAGGAAGGTCCCATCGGCAAGTCGAGTTGCTACGGTCACGTTGCCAGATATAGGGAATGCCTCGGTCGTCGTACCGCTATCGTCGACTGCGACTCGCTCGGCATTTGCAATAAAGCCGAGTCCGTTCACTCCACCCATCAGCAAAACGTTGCCATCCGGCAGGAGGCCCGCCGCATGCTGTCCGCGTGGGACAGCCAATGCCGTTGTCATCGGCGTCCACGCATTGGTGGCTGGATCGAAAAGGTCCATGCTGTTTCGAAAGGTCACGCTGCCGCTCAGAGCAAAGCCGCCTGCGACTAGCACCTTGCCGTTTTGCAGCAGCGTGGCGGTATGGTTCTCTCGCGCCTCGCTCATGTTGCCAGCCGGCGTCCAGACGCCGGTAGCCGGATCGTAGGTTTCGGCGCTGTCGATGGCCACCGGAAAGGTGGCCTCACCGCCCGCAACCAGCACGCGGCCGTCGGGCAGCAGCGTCGCTGTGTGCCCACTGCGCGCGGATTGCATTGTGCCGGTAAGCTGCCAGGTATTGGTTGCGGGGTCAAAGAGTTCCGCCCGGGCGGTAATGCCACTGGCGCCAAATCCGCCAGCGACCAGCACGCGGCCGTCGTTCAGGCGGGTGGCTGTGAAGTAATGCACAGGCACAAGGAGTGGCGCGGCTGTGCTCCAGGTGCCCCGCGAGGTCACAGTGATTCGCACCTGTGCCTGCACGCTGCCGGCAGCGTTACTGCCGGTAATGGTGTAGACAACCGACGATTGGACTGCCGCAGGCGTACCGCTAATGACCCCCGTAGTCGCGTTGAGGCTCAGGCCGGAAGGTAGCGCTGGTGAGACGCTGAATGTGGCAATCGGGCCGCCAGTCGCCATGGGCGCGTTCGGCGTAATCGGTTCGGTCGTGACGTAGAGGGCAGACAGCGTGGAAAACGTCAGGCCGGTGGGGGCGAGGACGCTGGCCTGCACAGTAATCTGCAGCTGTGCCGTGGTGCTTCCTGCCGCGTTGCTTCCGGTTACAGTGTAGATCGCCTCCGGCGTGATAGCGGTTGGCGTGCCGGTGATTACGCCGGACTGGGGGTCAAGCGAAAGACCGGCCGGAAGCGCCGGCGTGACGCTGTAGGACGTGATCGGGCCACCGCTACTCGTGGGTGTGTTGGCGGTGATGGCGACGCCGATCGAGTAGGTGACTGTCGCTTCGCGATAGGTCAGCGTCGCCGGAACGGCTGCGATGCTGCGCACTTCGATCTCTACGCGTGCGGTGGCGCTGCCGGTCGCGTTGTGCGCCGTGACCATATAGACGGTCGGCACACTCGCGATAATGGGTGTGCCGCTGATGACGCCGGTGACCGGATCGATCAAGAGGCCGGCTGGCAGTGCGGGCGTGATCGTATAGTGGTCGACTGCGCCACCACTTGCGGTTGGGCGATTCGCCACAATCGCAGCGCCGACCTGATAGGTAGACGAGGTCATGCTGTAGGTCAGCCCGGAGGGGGACTGAAGCCCCGCATCGTCATTGCCGCAGCCGGACAGCACGTAGGTGAGTAGCAACGCCAATAGCACCCAGAGTATCGTGCGGTGCCTTTGGAGCTTCGCAAGCAACCGGCGTTTGCGGTGGGTGGCGGGGAATAAGGCGAAGTGGCGAGCGCAAGCGCCAGGGGGAAAGTGGCAAGACATGGACCGTACCCGAGGTTATAGATATGTACCGTCCTGCCGCGTTCAGCGAGGTCGGTGGCGTCCAATCTGGGTCGCCTGCGCGCGATTCTAGCGCACTAAAGATCACCGCCCTGTTCGAGGGGCGAGTCGCTGCCAATAAACGCGGAACTGAAGCGGTGAAGCGCGCAGGCGATTCCTCTTGTAACCCTAATAATATTGGTCGATCCGCACTGTTGAGCAAACACGCATGCGTTCGATGAGAATGGTGCTCACTTGCGTCGGTTCAATCTGCGACTACGGCATAAGCGCATCCGCGCCCAAAAATCCGACATGCCATAAGTTACTTATAAATCTCTTGAATTCAGTGTTTCTCGCAGAGACTCTTCGTGCCTGGCGCTCAGTGGTAATCTGGGGGAGGCGAGGGGCGACCTTCAGCGACGAGGGTGAAGGTAGGCTGCACAATCTCACTGGCCGAGTGTCATGCCCTGAGAGGTTTGCGCTGAGCAGAGTCGCAGTCCTGACTTAAAGTTGCTGCCCGGACATACATCCCTATATCGAAATTTCAAACATGGTGATGGGGTCCACGATTCTTGGTCGCACGCTGGAGGTGGCCTGTTGAAAACTGGCGGGTACTTCGTACTGGACGACGGGCGCAATGAACCGATATCCGCGTCCCACTATGGTCGAGATCAGCCGCGGCTCGTTGTTCTGGTCACCTAGAGCACGTCGCAGGGCGGCAACATGCACCTTCAGATTGCTTGGTTCGACCACCGTCGCTTGCCAAACTTCTTGGAGCAGGTAAGCGGCGCTAACGATCTCTCCCGGTCGTTGCACCAGTGCTAGGAGGATCGAGAATGCGCGCCCTCCAACTTTAACTGGCTGGCCGGCGCGAAGCAGAAGTTGACGCGCGGGGATAAGCTGACAATTGTCGAACACGTAGAATGCGCTCATGGCAAGACTCGTCTCCAATCGACAGTAAGCGGGCGCCCTGGTCTCATCTCCGCGCATCGCTCTCGCCTTAGATAACGGGTGCCGGGGGTTCACACGTGAGGTGCACGTAGTGCCTTACGATATACTTTTATGTGATTCGACAGAAGTTAAATGAGGTAAATCGCGGTAAAGATCGGGCTGCGGCGCCGATAAGTAGGCGCCCCCTAAAAGGGTAATGGGTAGGGAGTCGTGGCAGACCGGCTATTTCTCTACGGCAGTCTGCTGCCACTTGATGCTAGCTGCTCGCGAACGCCTGATTCTGTGGCCCGCACGGGAAGCGTGATGACCGATCTGGGAGCAATACAGGCACGTGCTGGCACGGCGTTTATTGCGGAACACTCAAGGTTTAAGGTGACGGTTGAACCCTTCTGCTAGTGGCGGAGGCACTAGCTGGCGCAAGCTGTTTTGGGGTCTTTCAGCGGACCACCGGCGTCGCCCCGAATATCCACAGCTCGCGGCTACGAGTGCTGATTGAGCGAGTAATTATCGCGCTTCTACCGGCTAAGTGTGGGTGGCGGACGTAAATTGCATGGTATTGGCGGACGAATTTTGCACGGTCGTGCAAGGTGGAAGCTTCACGAGAGAGTGTGGAGCCGGCCATGTACGGGAGGGAACAACGCGTGCTATTGCGTCACTACCTGGAGCAAGGGCTGCCCAAGGCTGAGATCGCCCGGCAACTGGGCGTGAGCCTTCGCACGCTTTACTACTGGATCGATTCCGGCGAGCTAGATCGAGGCCAGGATCATGCCCCCGTGCGCTACAGCCCGCGGCCGCAGGTGTCGCACAAGATCGATCGCTTCGGCGGCATCATCACAGCGAGACTGGCGGAGTATCCAAGGCTGAGCGCCACGCGCTTGTTCGAGGAGATCCGCGCGGCCGGCTACGAGGGGGGCTATACGCAGGTCAAGGAGTTCGTGCGCAAGGCTCGTCCTGGCGCAGTGCCGGAGCCGGTCGTGCGCTTCGAGACGCCCGCAGGCCGCCAGGCTCAAGTCGACTTCGCCGAATTCCGCTTGCCGTGGGGTCGGCGCTACGCCTTGCTCGTCGTGCTGAGCTACTCGCGCCGCCTTTGGCTGCAGTTCTATCCGCGTCAGAGCATGGAGGTTCTGATGCGCGGCCTGGAGCAGGCATTCGCCTTTTTCGGCGGTGTGCCTGTCGAGCTGTTGTTCGACCAGATGAAGGCCGTGGTGGTGGAAGACCAACGTCCCAATGGCGGGAAGGTGCTCGAGAACGCAGAGTTCGCGCGCTTCGCCGGACACTGGGGCTTCCGCATCCGTGCATGTCGTCCGTACCGCGCTCAGACGAAGGGCAAGGTCGAACGACCGATTGGCTACGTTCGCCAGAGCTTCTTCTATGGCCGATCGTTCCTCAATGATGCCGACCTGAACACACAAGCGATGTCATGGGTCACCCAGAAGGCCAATCGACGTATTCATCGGACCACGGGAGAGGCGCCAGACGCTCGATTTCTGCGAGGTGAACTTGCCACGCTGCAGCCGTTGGCGCGAACGGCGTATCGCAGTGTTGTCGCCATACCGGACACGGGACGCGCCAAGCTGCCGCCGTCTTTGCCGCAAGTAGAGCGTCGCCCGCTGAGTGTTTATCGCAATCTGACGGGAGGCTTTCGATGAACAATGCACGCTCCCCGCGGGAATCAATTCGGAGCATGCTGGCAGACCTCAAGATGCCCGGCGCGCTGGAAGCGGCGGATCAGATTCTCAGCGAAGTCGATGGTGGCCAGCTCACTGCCTCGGAAGCTATCCAACGCCTGCTCGGCGCTCAGATCACGCTACGTAACAATCGCCGGCTTCAGGCAGCAATGCGTTCTTCCCGGCTACCTGCAATAAAGACGCTGGAGGGCTTCGATTTCGCCTTCCAGCCCTCAATCAAGCGCGAGCAGATCGAGAGCCTGCATGAGCTTGGTTTCGTAGAACGCAAGGAGAACGTTGTCCTCCTCGGCCCTCCAGGCGTAGGCAAGAGCCATCTCGCGATCAGCCTTGCCATCGCCGCCGCGCAGCGCGGTCGCCGCGTGTACTACGGCACACTGATCGATCTGATCGCGTCTCTCGAAGAGGCTCAAGCTGCCGGCCAGCTAATGCGCCGACTCGCCGTGCTCTCCCACCCTGCAGTTCTGGTTGTCGACGAGATCGGCTATCTACCTATCACTCACGCGGGTGCAGTCCTCTTCTTCCAGCTCATGAACCGGCGTTACGAGCGAGCATCGACAGTGCTGACGTCGAACAAAGGATTCGAAGAATGGGGCTCTGTGTTCGGAGACGAAGTCATGGCAGCGGCGCTCATTGATCGAGTCCTTCATCACTGCCATTTGGTGAACATCCGCGGCAACAGCTATCGCATGCGTGAACACGCCGAGCATCTTCGTGCGCTGCGCGACGACCTATTGGACCCTCCAGATTCAGATCGTCGCGCCCGACGAACGAGATCTATGACGTGACCCGACTCGGCCATGCAATTTTCGTCCGCCATATTCATGCAACATTCGATTGGCGTTGACACTAAGACGGCAACGCAGCACACGGGGAAGCTCGCCTCAGTTCGTATGCCACTATTTCCCCTCCATCAGCCAGCCGACTGGATCAGCCCCTGAATCGCCGGACATGGTCTCTACCTTAAAATAGCGGGTAGGCATACGACTGTGTTTAGACCTAATAGCAAGCAGGAAGTGATGGAAGTATTGACGGGGCCGGAGCGTCGGCGGCGGTGGTCGGCGGAGGAAAAGGCGGCGAGGGTTCGAGAGAGCCTGGAGCCGGGCAAGACCGTATCGATGGTGGCTCGCCAGCGCGATGCGCGGTCACGGCATTGCATGCGTTCCGGATTTTGCCGTGCGGCTCCATATCGCTCAGGGATCGCTTGTCGAGCTTCTCTCAGGTAACTTCAATCAAGGTGGTTCGCTGTCTCTTTTGTGGCCGGCAACCCGCCATCCCCTGCCAAAGGTGCGGGCCTTCGTCAATTTTCGTTTCGGCAAGGCTGACAAGCGAGCTTTCCGAGCTCACCACGCCCCGCTTCCATGGCGAGGACGACAACCCTGCAACTTTGAGCCCGGAATGAGATAGCGAAGTCAGAGCGAGATGCAAATATCCAGAAAAGTCACTCGTCGCGCGCGGAAGACGCGATGATTTGCCCTCCGACAGGAAGCCACACGACGCAACGGGCGGGCAAGTAAGCGCCGAGAGCTCCGTGGCGCTCCAAGCGCTGGCCAGACTCAGGAGAGCCGCTCTCGTTTCCTAGCGGTCGCCATCGATTAGGGTTTCTCCTTCGTCGATGCGGGGTGCGCTTATCGGCGTGTTGGGCATGATTAGCAGATCGTAGCGCGCACGCGCGCCGGCCGGCGGTTTGTCACGCTTCAGTCTGCTCCGCCATCTCAAGGGCGTCGTCAAGCTCAATTCCGAGGTAACAGAGGCCGCGGCAACATTCCACCATCCCTTCATCCCACTTCGGATGGGCTGACTTGAGTCGCTTTCACGCCGATAACTACACAGGCGCCGCCCTGTTCAAGGCTCATCATCATGTCTCAGATTTTTATCACTGCCGACGAGGCAGAGAAGCTCATCCCGCGCAGGCCAAAGGTTCACACGTTCATCCGCATGTTTGGCTGGTTGGGAGGGCACGTTGAGCGCGAGAAGCTGTTGGCGGCATTCGATGCCGCGGAGACCGTGGCCGTCTCGCAAGACGCAGCCTGCTTCGATCATTACCTAGCGATAAAGATCGATGGCATGGTCACGTACGTCGAGACCAACGTTAGGGCGCTGGCCAGATTTGGCCTCTTGCCACCGCAGCGTAAGCTTAGCTGATCAGCCGGCAGGATGACGGTTCGCGTTTGCCCGGAGGGCCCCTGGCGGCATCCAACGGATTATTCGGACTGTTAGTCGTCTCGTTAGGCGAGTGCGATGCCGATCAGGTTGTGCAACTCGCCTGAGCCTTCGCCCGTCGATGGGCCTGGCGCATACCTAGCTGCGGGCGTGGCCTGACAGGACTATCAGCGGGTTCCGGCTAAGGTTTCTCGCGTCGCAGCAGATCCCTAGCGTCCTGCTCCCTCGCCTCGACCATCGGTGCTTCCTTGAAGGCACGCACCACACCGTAGATATCGAGCGCGCAATATCCCTTCTGCAAGACTTCTGCGAGTACTAGCGGTGGAAAAATCCCCGGCATCGGAGTGTCCGGGGTAAGTTCGGTCACGCATTCGGAGTACGGTTGGCCTAACCAATAGCGCACCACCGGCGGGCACGCTAATAGATCCTTGCCAGCAGGCAAAATCAGCGCGCGGCTTTGATTGCGAAGCAGAACGATGTTCATGTCAGCGGGAGTCTAGGGGCTGCATAGGGCAGCGAAACAGACGCAGCGGACGCGGTGCGGTCGGATTTTCACATTAGGAAATTCTCCGGATCAGTCAAGTTTGTGCTTTGTGAGCTTCTGGCCTCTTAAACGAGTATAAAAATGCTTTAAGAGGCATTTTTGGTTGCGCATTGAGTATCGGGCCGCCTCGATGCGCTCGTCCATTCGCCAAGGCGACCCGTCAGCTCTTGCGATCGGATACTGATGGTCGATTGGTATAGCGCGGGAATGATCGTAGCCAAAAAGAGCTTTGGTACCCGTGGGCGAGCGAACGGGCCCTGATTCATGAAAAGGGACTCAACAAGGTCACCACGGTCGCACTACGCCGAGCGCTGCAGGACCTCGCCGGAAAGCCCGCGAAACACGGGTAGGTATATGTAACCACGAGTTGGCATCAGTGCCCCTATTTCTGGCCTTTTGGAACCCCTTGATTGCGCCCATTGCCTGTATCTGGTAGCTATCCGTTAAATGGGGCAGCTCCATACTCAGCGGCCGCGGCTGAGGTCCATCAGCATGCGCGTGCTCAGATAAAGGCGACGCGGGATCGCATCGATCAGCACGTATTCCGCCGACGAGGTGTGATAACCGAAGCCGGGCAGTCCCATGCTCTCGACGACTGGTTTTCCTGAGAGCGCTGCGTAAGCGGCGTCCGTGCCGCCACCGGTGCGGGTATCGGATACGGTCAGCGTATAGCCCAGCTCCTGATAGATGGCTGCCGCCTTGCTGGCGAGGAACTTGCCGCCATCGTTGGCGTTGAATGCCGGACGTCCGGGCGTGATGCTGACCTCCACCGTGGCAGCCGCTAGGCGCTTGCGTTGCGCCCGCTCGGAAAGCATTGACTGGATTGCGTCGAGGTCTTCGTTCCGTCCATAGCGGACGTCGGCGTTCAGTGTAGCGGAATCAGGAATCGCATTCGATGCGCTGCCCGCCTTGGCCAGCGTCCAGTTGAAGCGCATCTCCTTGGCTTTGTCGTCGATGTCCTGCGTGCGCAGAATCAGATCGGCCGCTTCCGTCAGCGCGTTGACACCGAGTTCTGGGGCGACGCCGGCGTGGGCCGCCTTGCCCGTGATTTTGGCTTCGACGTAAGCAATACCCGAGGTGGCCAGGCCGATGCCTTCCGTTTCGCCGCTGGGCTCATGCGAAATGACATAGTCGGCCCCGGCCGCCAGCTGTTGAATGAGATCGCGCGAACCGAAGGAGCCCTTCTCTTCGTCGGTGTTGAACATGACGACGATCTCGCCATACTCGCTGAAGCCGCGCGCCTTGAGAATAGCGAGCGAATTGAGGATAACCGCGATGCCGCCTTTGTCGTCCGCGATGCCTGGTCCGTAGGCGCGATTGCCGTCAACGCGAAACGGTGCCTTCGCGAGATAGCCGCGCGGGTATACCGTGTCCATATGCGCGATCATCAGGATTCTGACCGAGCCCGTGCCCTTGAGCCGTCCAACGATGTTCTCGCCGACGACACCGGCAGCAGCCTGCTGGCGACTGACCGTCGCGCCGAGTCCCGCCAACTGCTGGGCGAGATAGTCAGCCATTTGCGGCATGCCAACGGGGTCGCCTGTACCGGTTTCGATATTGACCAACTGCTCCAGCATCTGCATAAGGGCCGGTTGTTGTGCTCTGGAGGCGCTGTCGAGCGCGCTGTCATAGGTGGGGCTGGCCGCATTGCTATCGGAACACCCGGACGAGACTGCTATGGCAGCAGCCAAGGCCAGCGCGCAGAGAACCAAACGTTTCATGACTTCTCCTCTTGATGAATACGGGGTGTCTGCAAGCGATCGACCGGTAAGCGCGGACACCTGGAATGCGTTGCTGTCGGCCACAGGGGCGCGGTAGTATCTCGCTCGCGTTTCACACGTTGTAACGCCGTTGATACAAAGACGTCATGCTATGAAAATAACTAGCAGGCGAGTACGCATAAATCCGGATGTGGATAACGATGCGTTATAGCGTCGCGAGCGCGTGATCGTCGCCCCTACCTAGAGCCGTGTAGACATGAAGTTGCACCATTTGCGGGCCCTCACCGCCATCGCCGAACAAGGCAGCATCAATGCGGCCGCGCGAACCCTGTGCGTGAGTCAGCCTGCCGTCACGCGTACCATGCGCGAGCTGGAATCCGAAGTTGGGGTGTCATTGATCACTCGCAACTCGTGGGGGGTATCGATTACCGACGAGGGCCGCCGACTGCTGACGCGCGCGCGTCTGATCGTGCATGAGTTCGAGCGCGCCGAGGCAGATATGGCGGAGTTGCGCGGCGTGGTGGGCGGACAATTGCGCATCGGTCTATCGCCGCTAGCTGGTGCTACGCTAATTGCGGAGGCGTTTGTGCCGTTTCGCTCGGCTATGCCTGAGGTGGCCGTCGAGTTCCGCGAGTGGAACCTGCCGAAGTTGCTCGACAACCTTCGCAATAGCCGCCTGGACTTCGCTTTGGCGGCGATACCGGGCGCACCGCCGGCCGATGCCTTCGTGACCTGCGAGCCGCTGTTATCGTTTCCGACCGCCTTCGCGACGCGCCGGGGCAGCCGTCATGCCAGCGCGACCAGCTTCGCCGAGCTGCAGGATGCCGAATGGCTGCACGCCGATGGTACGGAACAGTTTCCGCGCTATCTCGAAGCGGCGTTCGCGCGCTATGGCCTGCCGCCGCCCCGCCGCATCACGCGTTGCACCTCGAACCTGCTGACGAGCAAGTTGCTGCTCAACGTTGACACCGTGATGGCGCTGACGCGGCACGTGCTGATTCTCGACCCCGACTCTCAGTTGGTCCAATTGAATCTGCCGGAGGACCCACCCACGCTGCAGATGGCTTTGCTGCAACGTGAAGGCGCGATCCTGAGCGCACCGTCCGACTACTTCATCCACTGCGTCCGGCAAGCCGCGTTCCGGCACCGGGACGCCACGCTGCCGGCGTGATGGCTGTGACCTGCCTTATCAAGCTAGGCGGCTCCGCGGGAGCGTTGCATGCCCGTCGCCCGGTAGATCGGTAGACCGTTGCCACGAATAGCGCGGGGTACTGATAGCACGAGCCGTGATTAACATACGGAGACAGAACCGATCCTCAGCAGCCTATGGCCTTGGCCTTAAGAGACATCCTTGCCAGCTGCTTGTTGATCAGTCGTATGTACATCATGGCTCGTATTCGCATGTTCTCGGCGGTGGTGACCGCGCGGGGTAGGGCGTCTTTGAGCACTGCGGCGCTGAGTTTTAGACTTCTGATCTGCACGTCCCTGGCCAGTCATCCCAGCACGACAACTGGAATCGGATCTGGCATGTTTCTTCGCGACGCTATGAGAGATTAGTTCGGTCACATCGTTTGATTGGAGCGCAACGAGGGCCAACCATCGGGGGTTCTTACTTGGCTGCTCGAGGTTCCAGCACATCGCGGCGGCCGCCTAGGCTTGCTTGCAATGTAAGAGTCGTGGGATAGAACCAGAGTCCAGCGACTGGGCGTTACAAGTCTGCGCAGTTCCGGGGACGGATCAGGTGCAAGGTTCCTCGGATGGATCCGTAGCACCGAAAGACGAGGGGCACGAACCATGCGTCGATTAGGAGTGCACTAAATTCAAGATGACTGGGAATTAGTTGGATGGAGTCCGCGAGAAAGGAGGAAATGCGTCAGGTGATGTTAGAGAGGGACATATGGCCTGTTGATATACATATATCCGTGGCTTCGGCGAGGCATGTGCACTCAAATTTTTCCTGCTTGGACTTAAGCCACGACAACGCGTGAAGCCGCAACCTCTGCGGCGGTTGATGTAGCGCGTCCTACAGCTCGATCGCACCTACTGGCACGTATTATTGGTTCACATCGAGAATCGATTGAATGGGTTTATTCCTAATGCGCTGGCTTGGCGATAACAATCGCACAGCAACGGCGATTTGGGATCCGTGTTGAAGCTATGCGTTCCCGCCGCCGCCCGTAGGCGGGGTGGCCGACTTCAGAATTTTTCGCGTCTTCTCTTGCTGATCCCTACGCAAGGAGTATGAGTTTCGGCGCGGTCTTCCCCTCACGTTGATCAACAACGCTTCTTGGGACCCTGCGGTCCACTCCCGTCTACTTGGTAGCAGCAAGGACCTTCCTAATCGATTGACATGAGGTCATCTGCGCCCCCTGCAAGGAGGGCCCACTCCTGTAGCATGCGAGATACGCAAGATAGTATGATTCAGAGAGCGGGCCATGCATGGTCCGCTCGGAGATCCCATGAGTGCGAACTACTTCTACACAAATGGTGCCGCCACCCTCGAGGAATTCGAGGAGGAGATCCGTGCGTTCGACGCGGCGGGCATCGTGGTAGATCTGCGGCGTGCGTGGTGTGAGCGTGAGTCTCAATCGCGCTCCGCACTCGAAAGGCCCGGAATGCAAAGTATGCTGCGGCGCATTCGCGCAGGCGACACCATTTTCACGCTGAAGTTGGCGAGTCTTGGGCGCAATGTCCGGGACGTGCTGGAGACACTTGAACGTTTTAAGGCACTTGGTGCGAGCGCCCAATGTATAGAGCTGGGTGGTGGCGATCTCCTGACATCTGCTTGTTCGCCGGCCATGCTTACATTGGCGGCAGTCAGTCAACTTGACTACCAGACTCGCAGCTTGCGCATGAAGGAGAGCGCCACGGCATCTACGGAGCTTGGACGTCGCCTCGGCCGCAAGCCCACCCTCTCTGCCTCGGCGCGTACCGATATCCTCGCATCGCTTCGAACAGGCGCATCTGTTACCGAGATCGCTCGATCGTTCTGCGTATCTCGGCAGACGATCATGCGTATCAGGGATGAGAAACTGACCGATACCGTTGAGTCCCAGCGACGGTAAGTAAGAACTCTTGACCCGCAAAAAAAAGCCCGTCCGAAGACGGGCAACCGATTTAGACTGGATAAACCCTCCAAAAGCGGGAGGGGCACTTGAGTCTATGTGCAAACGGGGACCCGTCCACTGTCCACAATGTCAGCTTAAAGTACCGTTGTTCAGTACTCACTTACGGCTCACCGTAGTGCGACGACTGACGTTACGTCTAACCCAAACGGGTATTTGCGCGCAGGTCAAGCGCTGCAGCAGCGCCGCCTTTTCCTTGAGACGCATCTGACGACTAATCGCTTCGTGGTCTAGGAAGTGTTGCGCAAATCCTATCGACCGTACGGCGACTGGTCAGCCCCAACCGCAGCGAGACTTCCGGGGGTGCAAGGCCTTCTGAAAGCAGCCGTCGGCTGTACGTGTTTCGAAGAATCTGTGGCCCCATTTCCGCCGCCGTGTGGCCGATACTGACGAAAGCCGTGCGGATAATATTCCCCAAACTCATGTCAGTGACGGGGGTACCCAGTTGCCGAAGAGTAAATAGGAGTTCGCCTTGAACTGCCAGCCTCCCGCGAATTTTCAGCCACCGTGAGAGGGGGGCGATGGCAAACGGCTCGACGGGCACAGTTCGAGCAATGCGGGGCCGCTTCGCGGGTATGTGCAAATAGGGCGAACGCCCACGAAGATGCAAGTCATGCATGAGGGCATGCCGGCCTTCTCGTGCCGTCACGCCGGTACCGAGAAACATTGCCACGATCGCGCGACATCGAGTTGCCACAAGGTCATCGCCTGCGACCGGCTGCGTAAAGGCCTGCAGTCGCAGTTCGACGTCCTTGGGCAGGAAATGCAGCGGCGGGTCGTCCTGCGGCCACTGCATGCGCAGAACCAGTTCTGCGGCAGGGTTGCTCGTGCGCACGCCGGCAAGCATCAACTGCCGGCACAGACGGTCTACCAGCTTGAGATAACGCATGCGCGTGGACAAGCTGTGGTCCGCGACATCTTTGTTTAGCCAGAACCCGTCCAGAAGCTCGGGGCCAAAGCTGGATAGTGTTGCTCCATGCCGCAAAAGGTGACGGTAAAACCGATCAAACATTGCACGATGTTGGACGATTGAACGCTCCGAGAATGGTCGCCGATCCGCGCCGGCGGCTTCACGGTGCTGCCAGTCAGAATAAGCGCGGCCTGGATCGGTTAGCCACAAACTATCCATGTAGCGAGGGTCCTGAGGGGTGCTGGCTCTGGAGGAAGCCGCTTTCTCGCAGGTCGTAGTTTTATGGATAAATTTATATACTGAAAGCGCCTCCTACACAAGCCCACGCGTCTTCGACGCGCCTCGGCTGCCAATGACGGGCGTACGCTTCGTCAAAGGGCCCGTACGAAGTAGTCAGCAGTGAACAATCCAGGAAGATAGAGAGGACATAGCTTGCCTGTTGGCGGGCGCCCTTCGCAGCACCGGGGCACTCTTCGACGATAGTAGCCGACGCATCGACGCTTTCTCGCCCCGGAAACCAACTACGCGGACCTCGCCATCAGCTCCAGAAGCCTCGCGATCACGTGGCCTGGGGCGCAAGGCTTCTTGAACACCGCATCAAATAGGTCAGGGTGACGGTATCCGATTTCCGCCTGTGCGGCAGTGAGTAAGACCAGCGGTATTTTCGCGAGCAAAGAATCCGCGCGCATCGCCTTTGCCATCTCGAGCCCAGACATGATTGGCATCATGAAGTCGGTAATGACGGCGTCGGGCTTTTCCGCCGCGATGATTCGCAGCCCCTCCGCGCCGTCAGCTGCAGTGATTGTCCGGATGCCCTCCAATGCAAGCATGACAGCCAACGCATCGGCGTTGATAGTTTCATCGTCGACGACGACTACGGTTGCCATGGCTCGCGCCCGGATTTAAGTGGCTGGCCGGAGTCGGCGGCCAAAGGACACCCGAAAGGGCAATCGGGCGGAATCGCCAGCCGGCCGCCAATGCGCAACCCTCCCTGCCCAATGTGCACTTCGTGCAGCCCGTTGTCGAATACGCTGTCTCGCATCTTGACGATGTGAAACGAGCGCCGTAGTTCGCCATCGATTACGACATGCCGTAAATGCACCAGGTTTTCCATCAAGCTCGAGTACTCTGGCAGCGGCGTATGAGCAGATCCAGAACTGCCGCGCATTTCGAGTGAAACTACGGTTGTTGTGCCCATCTCTCGCAGCTCGGTCGTAAGAGCGGAGTAGAACTCGATCTGGCGGGCAGGATGGACCGCGGCGCGCTGGAAGCCCGCGATTCCGTCGATGAACAACCGCCGGATCCGATGTGTGCGGATGGTGTCGAGCAGTCTGTGCCCTAAGAAATCGAGCAGGTTCTCGCGCAACGGATTCCAGTAGACATGGAGCGCGCCACCGTGCTCAAGTGTTTCTATTGAGAGGCGAAGCTCCCGGGCCTTTATGCGGAGTCGTGTCGGGGATTCATAAAAACCGAAGAACAGCGCTGGATACTCGGGCGTAGCGGTGCTAACAAAGTTCAGACCAAATGTCGTCTTCCCACTCCCCGGAGGACCCATAAGGAGGGTAACGGACGGACCGAGAAGTCCTCCGCCTGATATCTTTTCGAATCCCTGGACTCCGCTTGCGACCCGCTCTTCGATACCGTGCGTCTCGTCATTTGATGTGCTACCTAGCGCCTCAAGGCGAGGAAAGACCTCGATGCCACCGCTTGAAATGGAGAACTGATGAAGTCCGGCAACACATGCGCTGCCGCGAGACTTTGCAACGCGAATCAGACGTACGCCGCGTATGCCAACCAATTCTTCCTCGAGTTGGAGCACACCATCGACCATCGTGTGCTCGAAACTTCCGGCTTCTGTCTGCGCACTAGTGAGCAAAAGCACGGTGCTGCCGATGAGAGCGGCATGACTCTGAAGCTCCGCGATAAACGTCTTGATCTCTGACGCCGCCGCGCCGCCATCCTTTGCCATTAGAAAGCCGTCCAGGATCAGCATGGTGCAGCGCTGACGAACGAGCTCGGTGCGAAGCGCTCGGATGAGCCCGGTCAATCCAGCTTCGCGGAGAACCTTGGACAAGCTGATATAGAGTATTTCCGTGTCGACGATCGATGCATCGTAGAAATCGAACGCCGAAAGTGACCGAAGAAGTCTGTCGTGGGATTCCGCGAGGAGAGTCACGTACAAGACCCGAGTTCCCTGCCGTGCCTGGAAGAAGGCCACTTGGTTGGCGAGTATCGTTTTCCCAGCCCCGGGGCTCCCCTGGACGATAAACGATGCACCGCGCAAGAGGCCTCCGCAGAGGATAGTGTCCAATCCGCGGATTCCTGTTTCTAGTCGATCGGATTGCGTCATGGTTCGATTCCCCTGGTCCCCTGCCAGAGGCAACGTTCATGCCACCGGGCGGCTACGTCTCGTGTTCCTAATGCTTGCTTTCTGGCGCAAAGGGGCTGGCGGATCAGGCTTTTCACTCAAAAGTTCCCGGCAACCCAAGGCCTGCAAATCGTGCGCGTGAAAATTGTGCCGGATATGCTGGTCTAGAAAATCGGGAAGTGAATCATAAGAAAAACGATGAACCCTTTTGATCATTCTCTCGCATTGGAAAACCACTTGCTGCCAAGATCGATCGTGCACTAGCAGATAGGGAGGGATTGCTTGGTGCGTCTCGCGCAAAGCCTGGATGCCCGTCTCTATCCGAACTAGGACGTCCCAGTCTGCCGGAAGAGACTGAATGAGATGAACCTCCACCACAGCCTCAGAGGTCGTTGATCCGATCAGGAATCGATGAAACATCATGGAAGCCTCCGTCAGAGTTCCGTTCGGCAGAGGGTGGTGTAGCGCGCAGGCCGCCGCAAACGATGCTCGATCATTCTCCGAATTCTTCAACGACGGTAGCCGCTGGCGTCCTACATGGGCATCAATTTCAGTCGTAAGTACTGGCGTCTCAAGCGAATGAGGCGCGCGACGCGCCTACCCATCTTTGCAATCGTCAACCGGACGTACCGAACCTTTCTGCAAACGTACAGTTTGGACGGGACGGTCACCATCGGGGAGGTCTGCGATATCCGCACACCGCAGTCGAACGAGCTGCCTGTCGTGACTGTATCTTCGGAATCGCTGCCCTAGCGGGAATAACAATCACGCCGCTCCCCGCAGAGCCAGGGGGCTGAGCACGATGCGCTGAACGCTCTAAGGGAATGTCTGGACCGTCAGGCACCCCACACGGCACGATCATTGCGCTAGGGGATCATTGCGCTAGGGTCTACACCTACGGCCAACCGGCCGTCGTCATAAGTGGGCACCGTTCTGCGATCGCCGCGAAGACCTTAATTATCCCGGCATCCTTCTCGTTAGGAGCCATCACCAGAATGGAAGACTATGCCGCGCTGTCAGGCTTGTCGCGAGCAAATTGGATCGCCTGGACATCGGCCACCACAACTCGCAGTTGTCATTCGCATGCACCGGTCAAAGCAGCGCGTAGCCAGATTATCTGATTTCGGGATGTAGGCAATGCGGTCAACGTCCGATATTGATCTGCGACAGCTGCGACTCGCCGAATTACTGCCAGGTAGTCTTGGCAGACCATGAGAATTTCGCCGCGAACGAGGCCGTCGCCTCCAGGGGAGAATCATCGAACAAAGTTTGTCGATCAAGACTGAAACGACCTTCGAGGGCCTTGCAACGTTGACCCGGCATGTTGTCGCTGGGTCAATCAAAGGCGAGCTGCACCCGGGATTCGTTCGGTCAATAGCGAAGCGCATTGCCAAGGAGTACGACGAAATGCTCCGCTTCGAACGCAATGGGGAGGATCTGGGCGAGGTCGTGGCCGCAACGGACATGTTGAGAGGCATCATAGGGTCTCACGAGGGCAAGACCTTATCCAGCGCACTTAGTGGCCTCCGCCCTTCCGATGCCGGCGGGATCGAGAAAGCCAACATCTAACTGATGGCGGACGCCATCAAATTTTCGAAAGCGACGACCGTACTGGAGCTCTCATGAAAAATCCATGGATTAAGAAGAACCCTTTTATGAGTATGTGGCTGAGCCAGGCCAATCGGGTTTCGAGTAGCGCGCGCGGGCGAATCACTGCCGAGGCGAAACGTCAGAGTGTGACAGCGGCTACCGAAGCCGCTACGCAGGTGACCAAATTCTGGACCGCGGTACTCGCGCCCAAGACTCTGAAGCCTAAACGGCGCACGAAGACCTGAAACGGGTCAGGCCGATCTCTTACTCGCCACATCCTTGTTCATAGTAGGACGCTGAGCATTACCGGCGGGGCTTGCGGGAACCTTTGGCTTCGGCGGCGGTTTTGGCCTCTTCGCCTCCCGCGCATTTCGCGGCTGACGCGTTGCGATCACGGAACCTCAGCAGACGTCATTCGTGTCTCAAGCACACACACGCCCTCTGCACCGCAAAATGAGGGGTGATTTCAGAAGTCACGTTCGGACGCCAGACAACGTCGCAGTCCACGCCTTGACTCAACGCGGATGAAGAAAGCGCCAACCCTAGATTGCCGATGATGCAGACGGCGCTCCTCGCCCACCGGCGTGATACCCCCACTTTTTCTGACCCCAAATACGCGGAGCCTCGCGAGGAAGTAACACTTCGGCTATGACGGCTGTGCATTCGTCGTGCGCTGCTTGGTGGCACGAATGTCGCAACTATGTCCGCGTCAGCGATCGTTCGCTGTTACCAATCAAACATCCTGGTCGCGTTCGTTCTCACGTCGGCGACTCGGCGAAAGCCGACCCCGGCGACGGCTTTTCGCATCGTGGTGATGAAGCAGGCATGGTCCGCTGCACCCTTAACGGAAGAGAGGGATGAACGAAGATATTGGACACCTCCCGCGGGAGCTGGCAGACCACTTCACCGGCCCATTCATGCGCTTTCTTCGCATTGAAGCGATGGCCGGGGCTGTGCTCTTCGTTTGCGTTGTCGTTGCGCTTTCCCTAGCGAACTCCGGATGGGCCTCTCAGTATTTCTCACTTTGGGAGACGCGCTTTGGCTTCTCATTGGGGAATCTCGAATTCACCCGCTCGATACAGCACTGGATCAATGACGGCTTGATGACTCTGTTCTTCTTTGTCGTCGCGCTGGAGTTGAAGCGAGAAATGGTGCTCGGAGAGCTCCGCGACCTCAGGATCGCGGTGATGCCTCTGGCCGGCGCCTTCGGCGGAATGATATTTCCTGTGGCAATCTTTCTGGGCTTGGTAGGTGACAACCCTAGCGCGGGAGGGTGGGGGACAGTGATGTCCACCGACACTGCTTTTGTGATCGGTTGCCTCGCCCTACTCGGGCGTCGTATCCCCGAAAGCCTGCGACTGTTCCTGCTGGCTCTTGCCATCTTCGACGATATTGCAGCGATCGTCGTGGTCGCTGTCAGCTATAGCGGCGCTTTGCAGTGGTTGCCACTAGCTCTTGCGTCATCCGGTTTTGCGGTTGTTCTGGGAGCAGCGCAAGTTGGGATTCGAAGCTTTCCGTTCTACTTTGTGCTCGGCGTAGCAATCTGGCTCGCAGTCGATGCGTCAGGCATTCATGCCACTTTGACCGGCGTAGTCTTAGGATTGATGACCCCTGCACGTAGCTGGGTCAGTGATGATCGCCTACACGCCATCCTCGACAGGGTAGTCGCCTATCCCCCTGGGCGGCATTGGAGCGGCGATACGGCGGGACGACGAGACCTGCAACGTGCGGAAGTGGCAACTCGGGAAGCAATGTCTCCTATCGAACGGCTCGAAATCGCCCTTCACCCCTGGATCGCTTTTGCTGTCATGCCAGTGTTTGCGTTAGCAAACGCGGGCGTTACCTTCGTTCCCGCTACGGTGGATCCCGCACTCGCGACCGCTATCTTCCTTAGCTTTGTGGTGGGCAAGCCCGTAGGAATCGTCGTGTGCTGCGCACTATTCGTAGAACTGGGGCTCGCCCATCGGCCAAACGATCTTCCCTGGCCGATCCTGGCAGCAGGCAGCGTGCTAGCTGGCATCGGATTTACCATGGCGCTGTTCATTGGGGGGCTGTCGTTTAGCCCCGAACTGATAGGCTCGGTGAAGGTTGGCATCTTGGCCGCTTCGCTGATCTCCGCGTCGATTGGAATGCTGGCGTTGAGGTTCCTGTTTGCGGCGCGAAGCTCAACGTGAGCGAAGATCTAGATGGCGTTCAGCACCGGGCGAGGAACGGGACTCGGGAACCAGACTCGCTCACTTAAGGGGAAGCCAGATGAATCGACTTCAATACACTGTGCAACTTTCTTACAACGTTAAGGATGCTTGGGCGGACTTCATTCTTAATATTGAAGCGGCGAATACTGCTCGGCAGTCCGTGGTATTCGAACGAATGGAAGTTCCGCCCTCAGTCATAGCGAGCCGTTATACCGATCCTGTCTTGTGCAATCGGCTGCTGAGGCTGAGAGTCCCCAGAGGACCCTTCACGGTAAGCTACGAGGCCGTAGTAAACATCGACCACGCGCTCGACGAGACCGAATCGTTAGCTGAGATCCCAGTTGCGGAACTTCCGTTCGAAGTTCTCAGGTACATAACCCCCAGTCGCTACTGCGAATCGGACCGTCTCATGGAATTCTCGATGCGTGAGTTCGGCACCATGCGCCAGGGATATGCCCGCGTCTACGCGATCCGAGAATGGGTCCGAAATCACGTCCGCTTTCTCTCGCATTCAACTAACGAGCGGACATCGGCCTTGGATACTGTTGTCGAACGTGCCGGCGTTTGCCGCGACTACGCGCACCTGATGATAGCAATCTGTCGTGCGCTGAGCATTCCCGCACGCATGTCAAGCAGCCTGGACTATGGAGCAGACACCAGAAGAAGCCCATCTGACTTTCATGCGGTGGTGGAAGTCTATCTTTCTCACCGATGGTACCTGCTAGATCCGTCCGGCATCTCGATCCCAACCGGATTGCTACGCATCGGCACCGGCGTTGATGCCTCCGCCATGCCATTTGCCGCAATCTTTGGTAGTGTGGATTCTGAGCGTCCTCAGGTAACCGTCCAAGCATGTGTCGATTTGCCCGCTGGAATCGAGATGCCGGTTTTCACAGCAAAGGCCATCTCCACCTGGTAACACCGCCCCGGCTTCGTGCTGGCGTCGTTATAGCTAGCGAGTTCAACGTTCTGCGTTCGTCGATTGGCTCACACGGGCAGAGCCTTTCGCGTCTGCGGTTTCGCTACACCGCCGACGCTTCAGATTACGTCCTTCTGTTGCGGGAGTAAGCCCAGACTGAGGACGACATCCACCGCAGCTCGGCCGCCAAGCTCTGCAACGAGATAGGCCCAGCGTCGGCTATATGGGCCAGCGAAGACTTTTGTACGTTCCCCAATCGACTTCGTACCTTGCGACGATGCCGGCCCCTCGATCTGAAACCATACATCAAACATATCCTTAGCTACGTTCTCGAGCTCGACGCGAATGCCGAAACCGCGATACTCTGTTGTCCGTTCCATGACATCATCTCCTAGCCACTGAACTACCGCAGGAAGCCTCGGCACTGCCACCCTCACGACTGAGACTCCCGCTTGCTTGCCGCTATCTGTCCCGCAATAGTCGTACCAGAGCGTACTCGCACCTCGGGCGGATTCGGGGGACTCATGCCCGGATAGCGCATCCTTTGCCGATGCCATGTCCGACAAACCGACTCAGCGCCTCGTGAGAAGATAACGAGGCTGGCCCAGGTCCACCTGCTGGTGAAGCGAGCCTTGCAACGAGGGTTTTGCGTACACGCCACCAACTTCGGATGGCGTCAGTTCATCCAGTGACCCTGCATAGGCACCGCGGTCGTCCTGCGACAGAGTGGTGGTCGTGCTGGTACTGAAGCTGGTCAAGTCCCAGGCTGCGATGAAGAGGGCCGCGATGAGCGGCCCGATGACGAAACCGTTGAGTCCAAAAAGCGCCATACCGCCCAGCGTGGC
Source organism: Cupriavidus pauculus (assembly GCF_008693385.1). Lineage (NCBI taxonomy): Bacteria > Pseudomonadati > Pseudomonadota > Betaproteobacteria > Burkholderiales > Burkholderiaceae > Cupriavidus > Cupriavidus pauculus. Next base: position 101,169 of record NZ_CP044066.1, on the reverse strand, counting down.
AATCAAGATGACGTAGTCCGGCATCTGGGTGTCCTTTCCGACGAGAATCGGTCGCAGAACGTTGTCCACCAGGCCAATGACCAGCACACCGAATCCCAGCAGGATAAATCCGCTCACCAGTTCTCCTGTCAGCAAGAAGTAGATCGCGACCGGAGCCCAGATGAGTGCCGCCCCAATCGCTGGGAGAAGCGACAGCACCGCCATGAGCGCGCCCCACAGAAGGGAGCCCTGGATTCCGAGCACTCCAAAAATCGCTCCGCCCAGGACTCCCTGTGCAAGCGCAACCGCGATGTTGCCTTTGACTGTCGCGCGAACCACCGTGGTGAACTTGCGAATGAGATGCTGCTGATGTGATGGGCTGAGTGGTGCGACAAGCTGCAGCCTGAGCGACAGCGCCGGGCCATCGCGCAACAAGAAGAACAACAGGTAAAGCATGATCCCGAACCCGATCATAAGGTGTACGGCGTTCTGGCCGATGCTCAAGGCGCGCGTGGCTAAGAATTGACTTGCCTGCATCACGCTCGCACTTAGCTTGTCCTGGATGTCTGAAACACCTCCGATGTCAAAGCGCAGCAATGTCGCTCGCACAGACTGTGGTAGCGCTTCGAAGGCTTGCTGAAAGTAGACGCCAAAGTCGATCTGACCTACTCGAATTTTCTCGTACAGATTTGCGCCTTCATCCACCAATGAGATTGTGACGAGAGAGAGTGGCAGGATGACCAGCACAAGTACAAGTAGCAGCGTCAGCAGTGCCGAGATGGTTCGTCGGCCGTGAAGGCGCTTAACGAGGCGCCGCTGGACCGGCGCAAAGATGACGGCGAGCACCGCGCCCCAGAACACTGCTCCATAGAAAGGAAGCAAGAGCCAGAAGAAGGCAATCGTCACCACCCCCAGCAGAATATGGAACGATTTCTGATGCATGCCGCTCGGATGACTCATGGACGATGCCCCTTCATTAGTCTGAACACCAACGCAAGCTCTGTACCCAGCCCACGTTGATGCTTCACGAGCTCAGTTACCCCGGCCGGAAAATCACTAGCGTCCCGCTACGGGCCTTGAGATTCCCTTGGATGAGCGGATCTCGTCCACTATCCGGGCAACCAGAAGGGCATCGAACCGGGGAGGGCAACGCACCGTCGGTCCACCGATTACTACAAGAAGAAGGTTCGTTACCGGTACAAATACGAGAGATGTGGAACTGGTCAATGGCCGTCGCTTTTGAGGAAGACTCTCCACAGCATGACCATGGCTCGTCGCGGATTCTTTTCTTTCTGGGAGACGAACGTTCCCAAGTTGGTACGCGCCTTGCGACTACCCTCATGTGGCATTCAGCCACGACAAGGAGTTCATCATGGCACAGCAACCTGGACAGAATCAGCAGCAGGGCAAGCCGCAGCAACCTGACGAAGTTGACGGCGCAAAGGACAAGAGCGGGGCGCTCCCAATTCAGGAGCAGGACGAGCAGGGAACGCAGCCAGAAGAGGAGGAGGGCGGTACCGATGCGCAGCTCGAAGACGATGACAAGAAAGAACAACGCGAACCCCAGCAAACCGCTGGCCGCGAAAAAGGCGATCAAAGCGTGTAATGCGCGCCCCTATGCAGAGGCGGCAAAGCATATGACTGTCGCTGCCCCGGATTTCCTACGGTGAGCGGGCCTCCTCTGTAGCAGGGATACGCGCCCATGTGCCATGTTCTGATTTGCCGTTCGTTTTCGCACCAGGCGCGTCACTCGTGACGCGCCGATAGCGAAGAACAGCAGACGGAGAAGGGCGGCTACGCCCGCCCTTTTCTTTAAGCGGGACGAATTAGGTTCGCGTCAGCACCCGGACTTCACCTCGGCGTGCCATCACATCAACGACCACTCGACCGCCCATACGGCGGATCGCAACATCCGCACTCCCATCGCCGACACTCAGGTTGCCGAGAAAGACTTCATCGAGGAATCCGGGCAGGGATGGTGCATCGAAGGTGATGACAGGCCCGTGCGGATCAAAGTCCAAGCCGAGACAAGCCTGCAGAAGCAGAAGTGGCGCCGCAGCTGCCCAAGCTTGTGGGGCGCATGCCACAGGGTAAAAGGTCGGGCCTTGGCTGCGCTGGCGAGGAAATCCGCAAAAAAGCTCTGGCAGACGGCGTTGATCGATGTATCCAGAGGCTGCGAACAGGCCTTCGAAGATTCGCCCAGCCTCGCCATGATAGCCATAACGGGCCATACCTGCCGCAATCAGCGAATTGTCGTGTGGCCACACGGAGCCGTTGTGATAGCTCATAGGATTGAAGCGCGGCGCATCTGTGGATACTGTCCGAACTCCCCAACCACAAAAGCTCGTGTTGCCCATCAGCTTGGCGATGACCGATGGCACGCGATCAGGCCGTGCGATACCCGTAAAGAGTGCATGTCCCGCATTGGAGGTGCTCACCCTGCACGGGCGCTTGTCCCCATCGAGAGCAAGAACGTAGGTCCCCAGCTCTGCGTCGTAGAATCGCGCGTCGAAAGCCTCGCGTAGTGCTTCAGCCTTGGAAGTATAGGTTGCAGCCCCCGACGTGTCTTGAAGCGCCGCGCAGATTGCCGCAGCAGCTAGCCATGCACCGTAGACATATGCTTGCACTTCGACGAGGGCGATAGGGCCGGGGGCGAGCTTGCCGTCCGCGTGGAACACGGAGTCGCGACTATCCTTCCACCCTTGATTGATGAGGCCATCCGGCGATTGTCGGCCATACTCAACGAGCATATCTCCGTCACGGTCGCCATATTCCGTGATCCAGTTAAGAGCAGCGAGAATATTCGGCCATAGCGCGGCGATGGTCTTGACGTCTCCCGTTCGCTGCAGGTACGCGCCTGCAAGAACCACATACAGAGGCGTGGCGTCGACACTCCCATAATAAAGGCCGAACGGAACCTCCCCAAGCAGCGCCATCTCACCGTGGCGTGTCTCGTGCAGAATTTTCCCTGGTTCTGCGTCAGCCTTGTGGTCAACGAACTTAGCCTGTTTCGCTCCGAGGTATTGCAGTACACCCCGTGCGAGATGAGGGTCCATCCATAGTGTCTGCAAGGCAGTAATGATCGCGTCGCGCCCGAAGGCCGTACTGAACCAAGGGATCCCAGCATACGGATACAAGCCGTACGGCGTATTGGTCAGCAGCATATGCAGATCGGACACACTGCGACGTGCCAGTTCGTTGAACATCTCGCTGGACGAAGTGACGAAAGCCTCGGGGCGACACATACGTTGCAACTCTCGCCGGGACTGGCGCAATGCCATCAGAAACGTTCTTGGCCCTGTGGGCTCTTCAGAGAGCGATGCACATCGAATCTCGACACTGAGTCTTTGCGCCGACATCGGCTCAAGCATCAACTCATAACTCGCGCAGTCTCCGGTCATGTTAAGCGGGACTGGATGAAAGCTCACCTGCGTAGTTCGGACAACGTTGTCCAGGCCGGTGTAGCCCAAGGTTGCCGTTTCTTCGGACATCTTTACCGCATGCAATGTTCCCCGACGCGGGCGCAGAGCTCCACGCACCTCAAAGAGGTCGGCAAAATCGGTATCGAAGCTTATGTCGAATCGCACGCGACGGGGATACTCGTCAAAATTCCGCACGATAATGCGTTCGTAGCACGTGCCATTCCAGAGGAATCGGGTGCGGCGTATATGAATCAAATCGCGCTCCAACCTCAGATTTCCTTCCACGTCCGATAGATCGGGATTGGTGAGATCACAGGTCAATGCCGAGTTGTCGTCGCTCAAGGTGGAAGACAGCAACATGGGTCGGGCGCCGTCGAGCGTAAGTTGTAGGAAAGACAGATGGCGCGTATCTAAGTGGTACAACCCTTCAGGGCTGCCTAATGCGCCAACCGCGTCGCCGTTATGATCGAACAGCCCGAAAGTATCTCCGTGCTTCAGCGTCCGCGGCCGGCGCTCTTGCAAGGAGGCCGACGTAGGAATATAAAACTGTGCAACATGGGGGGCACCTTTGACCAGTGCAGCATTGGCGAGCCGGGGGGGCGATTCTAAAGGCATGGGATTCTTGTCCCTCATTAGGCGAGCACGAGTTCATCGGGCGCATCGCGCGGCGCATCGCTGGTATCGGATAGTGACAATTGCCGATAGATTCGAACGTAATCGCGAGCCATCCGCTCGACAGTGAAACGGGCCTCGAACGCCGATCGGACAGCTGCGCGCGGGAGGTCTGGAATCTTTCGCACGGCGGCAACTGCCTCCTCGACTGTCCGGACGATATAGCCAGTTACACCGGGATCAACGACCTCGCAGACAGAGCCGCAGTCGAACGCGATCACCGGTGTGCCGCACGCCATCGCCTCGATCATTACCAGTCCGAAGGGCTCTGGCCAGGCAATCGGGAAGAGCAGGGCAGAAGCATTCCCTAGAAACTCTGCTTTCTCGTGCTCGTTGATCTCACCGATGTATTCCGCCTGGGGATACGCCGCCAACAGCGGCTGAATGGTGCTCTCCCAATAGGCGCGGTCTACTTCGTCGATCTTTGCGGCAATCTTGAGGGGAAGACCGGCTTTCGCCGCGATGGCGATAGCATGATCAGGGCGCTTCTCCGGCGAGATGCGGCCTAGAAACGCAAGGTAGCCACCGGCGGGTTTTGCACGGTACGCCAGCAGCGCACCCGGGATGCCGTGGAGAACAGTGCCGGCCCAATTCACCGCCGGCATCGGCGAACGCTGCGCGGTGGACACGGACACCAATGGGAAGTTCGGAAAGTGAGCGTAGAAGGGCGAAATGTCCGGGAGGTCAAGACGTCCATGCAGGGTCGTGACAAACCCAGCAGGCACCTGCCGCATCAACGGGTAATGCGTCATGTCGATGTGGAAGTGAAGTATGTCGAAGTCCCCGGCTCTAGCGGCTACCTCATCGAGCATCATCATGTAATACGGCAGCGGGTCTCGCATTCGAACACCCAGTCGCAGCGCAACATCACAACTCGAAACGAGTGCCGCGTGGGTAATAGAGTCCCCGCTAGCGAACAATGTCACTTCGTGGCCTTGCCTAACCAACTCTTCCGTCAGATAGGAAACAATCCGCTCCGTCCCGCCATAGAGGCTGGGGGGGCAGCGCTCAGCGAGGGGCGCGATCTGTGCAATTCTCATGGCAACTCCCTTGGTCTGGTTGTAATAACGCAGGCAAGGTATCCATGACAGAGCCTGGGTGATGAAACGATTAGACAACGAACGTCGCTCAGAAGAACGAGACGGCTACTACTACAGTAGGCTACCGAGGGGGGAATTGCTTCCCCGGCGGCCTTGAACGCCAGCTACATCGAAATAACCGCCTTAATGCAACCATCTTTCTTGTCGCGGAACGTCTTATACATCTCTGGTTCCCTGCTCGAGCGCTATCCGATGCGTGATGACAAACGACGGGTCGATCTCCCCTTCGACAATCCTGCGTAACAAGTCGTCGGTCCAGCGGTTCACTTGGGTCTGACCTGTTCGTATCGTTAGCCCCTTGTTCATGATCGCGCCCATAGGGAATTTGTCGACCATTCCGCCGTACACGCCCGGAATCGACAGTACTCCTCCTGGCCGACAGACGTATGCCATTTCGCGTAGGACGTGCGGGCGGTCCGATTCCAGCATCAGTGCCTGCTTCACACGGTCATACATGGAATCCATGGAGGCGGACGTATGCGCCTCCAGCCCGACCGCATCAATGCACTTATCTGGGCCCTTACCGCCCGTCTGTTCGTTGAGTGCATCCACCACGTTGACATGATCGAAGTTCAATGCAGTGGCGCCGATTTGCTCGGCCATTGCCAGACGCTCGGGGACGCGGTCAATCACGATCACCCGACCTGCGTTGAGCATCAACGCACTCAGCGCCGCGAACTGCCCGACGGGGCCGGCACCCCATACCGCTACCAATTCTCCCGGCTGGATATCGCACTGCTTAGCGGCCTGCCAGGCCGTGGGAAGGATGTCGCCGAGAAGAAGCACTGACTCATCGATGATGCCCTCCGGAATTACGACAGTTGCGACATCGGCGTAGGGCACGCGCACGTACTCAGCCTGACACCTGAATACCCGCCAGTGAGATGGGTATAGCCAAACAGACCGGCCGCTGTGTGCCCGAAGGCCTTATCAGCGGTATCTTTATTGCGATTGGTCCGTTCGCACAGGGAAAAATTGCCGCGGCGGCACTGATCGCACTCCCCACAAATGATGGTGAACGGGACGACCACGCGATCACCAACCTTCAGGCGATGGTTCTCCGCGCCTACATCCACAACCTCGTCCATGAACTCATGGCCGAGGATGTCACCGCTCTCCATGCCGGGAATGAATCCATTGAACAAATGGAGGTCCGAACCGCAGATCGCACAGTTTGTCACCTTCACGATCGCATCCCGCGGATGCTCGATGCCCGGATCGGGAACCGTGTCACAGCGAACATCATGCTTTCCATGCCAGCAGAGTGCCCTCATGTCAGTCTCCTCGGTGTCGCCCCATGCTGGGACTTACCTCTCAACGCAACAGTCGTTCCACCACCTAGCGACGGCGCACATCTCCCTGGCCGAAGACAAAAAAAGCCCGCTACTGGGCGAGCAAAAGTAAACGGATATCGAGCCGGCAGCTCGCAGCCCTCAGGGCTTGAGAAGCTTGTCCAGCGCGATCAGTTGCGGCGTCCGTCGGCTACCCAATTCGGGAAATATCAAGCGACTTCGCCCATCAGCGCGAGCTTACGTTGCTCAAGCTGTGCGGCCATCTCGCGCAAATCGATCTTCGCCTTGATCACCGCCTGGAACAGTTCGCCTTCCTCCTCCTCGACGTGATGGCCAACGTATTCGGTAAGCACGGTGTAGTTGGCTTCCAGCATGTCGGACTCACCCGATTCGATCGCGGAGACAAGATTTTTAGCCACGCCATGCTCGACTTCCGCCTCATCCAGCATGGCATCAATCTTATCGGACTGGCCTTGGAGTCCGGGGTAGAAGATCTCTTCTTCGATCCGTGCATGTACAGTCAACTGACGGCATGTCTCTGCCGCGATCGACTGTCTTTCCTTGTCATTGCCGGTGCTATTGAATTGCTTGAACAGTTTTCTAACCGCACGATGGTCGTCTGCAAGCATGCCGAGGACGGCTCGTTGTTCGGCCGGTATCTTCGATTTATCCATGAAGGATCCTTGTGGGTTGGTAGAGATTTTTGCCCTGGCTTCCGTAGACGTCGCCGGCGTGCCGGACGTGCTGCCAGTGGCAGTGAAGCTGACCTACTGAGGTCTCGCGTGATTCGGGACTGTCTGTACTACTCGACAGTTAAAAAGGCCTACGTCCGGCGGGGGAGAGAATGCGCCTCAGGATGTTTTCGAGTCCGGGGATACTATCCGGCGAAACAACGGCTGCAGAGGGCAAGCGCACCTGCGACGACCACGCCCAGGCCGAGACCCATTCGAAATGGTGTTCTATGCCAATGCCAGCATGCCGATTCGAACAGATGCATGGTGTTTCCAGTCAATGGCTCAGGAAGGGCCACATGGAGCCCATCACTTCTGCTCTGCCAACGCGCCGACGGCGCCAAGTTCTGCGCCAGTCATCGGTTCCGATTCGGGATCTGACTTTCCGCGCGCGGCGAAGCGCATGACAGCCTCTTGCTCATCCGCGGAAAGCTTGACGGAAGCTGTGCCATCCCCGCCATCGACAGCCGGCTCCGGATCCTCCACGTACGCGAAGGTTTCGTCGCTATTCCACGGCCCACGTTGATCGTCGTTGGACATGTTGTAATAGATCGTCGCGAACCGCGCATCGCCTGGAAGCTTTCCGGGCGGGAAGTTCGGCGAAATCGAGTAGAGCGCCTTCTCAAACGACTTCTGATGGGCGATCTCGCGTGTCATAAGAAACCCGAGTGCCTCCTTGATGCCGGGATCGGTTGTGACGTTCATCAGCCGTTCATAGACAATCTTGGCGCGCGATTCCGCAGCGATGTTTGAGCGTAGATCAGCCGTGGGTTCGCCGATACTGTCGATGTACGCAGCGGTCCATGGAACACCAGCCGAATTCACCAGCGCCGGGCCACCGCCAAACAGCAACTGGGTGACATGACTGTCGTTTCCTGCGCCGGTCATGGATCGATAGAGATCCGCTTCGCTCTGCACACCTTCGGCAAGTTCGCCTTTGGCGCCCCTGTTGAGCATGGCAATGATTGACCCCACGATCTCAAGGTGGCTTAGTTCCTCGGTGGCAATGTCGAGCAACATATCCTTTCTCCCCGGATCCTCCTCCGCCAAGGCCTGCGTAAAGTACCTGCAGGCGGCAGCAAGTTCCCCCTGAGGACCGCCAAACTGCTCGAGAAGCAGGTTAGCGAGGCCCGGATCGGCCTGTGAGACACGAACGGTGTACTGCAAACGCTTGTTGTGAATGAACATTGTGAACCTCTGTGATCGCCCTGCGAAACGCAAGGCATTCACTGAAGCGCAATCATCGTGCCCGCCAGCCATGCTTTCGAAAGGTGATCCCAACCGCGTCGAAACCCTCAATAAGCGTCGCATAGGCGACCACCTCGCAGAGCTTGCCGACTTTCGTCTTTCGATATTGCACATTGCGTCGCCGAATTGGGTACAAATTTGCAGTAATGGGAGGAGCTCAGGGGCAGCGCCCACAACCGAGGCGTATGATCAGGGAAGACCTTAGTGCGGCGAGACGTGATTGGTGGCGTGGGTATCGTACTGGCACAGAGGACACTCATGGCGACTAGCCTGTCCGCGGATTCTGCAGAACCGACGCCTTCCTCGATTCCGCTCGTTGGTATTGGCGCATCAGCTGGCGGACTAGAGGCGCTGTCCGACTTTTTTGGCGCGCTTCCTGGCGACACTGGTGCGGCGTTCCTGATCGTTCAGCATCTTGACCCGTCCCACGAGAGTTTGCTGCCCGGAATTCTGGCCACGCGAACGGAAATGGAGGTGGTCGAAGCGGTTGACGGAATGCAGTTAGGGATCAATCGCGTCTACGTAATTCCGCCCAACGCCCGAATGTTCGTGAATGGCTGGAAGATTCACCTCGAGCCGGGTGGCAACACGCTGGGCCCTCCGATGCCAATCGACGATCTGTTCGACTCGCTGGCGGCGCATGAAGGTCAGAACGCCATCGGCGTCGTGCTTTCGGGTGGAGGCTCGGACGGCGCGTTGGGCCTGCGTGCGCTGCAGCGGGAGGGCGGAATTACGTTTGCGCAGGACGAGGAATCCGCTAAATTCTCCAGCATGCCGCGGGCGGCCATTGCCACTGGTTGCGTCGACTTCGTTATGAAGCCGCAAGAGATCGCGGCGGAGATCGGACGTATCACAGCCCTCCCGATCCGGCGGGTTGGAGATGATGTTTGTACAAGCCTAGAAGCCGATTCGGGAGGCCCCGCCCTCCGGCGCATATTCTGGCTCTTACGATCGGCCTGCACGATCGACTTCACCCATTACAAGCGCGGTACTGTCGAGCGCAGACTCGCGCGTCGTATGGCTTTGCGCCAATTGACATCGCTAGCCGACTATCGTGCAGTCCTTGAAGAGGATACAGCCGAGGCGCTGGCGCTGGGTCGTGATCTACTCGTCCGCGTAACCGAGTTCTTTCGGGACCCGAAGACATTCGACACCCTGGTACACACCGTTTTGCCCCGCATTCTCCGCGAGACAGGCGCAAACCGGCCCATTCGAATCTGGGTGCCGGGATGCGCGAGCGGGGAAGAGGTCTATTCGCTTGCCATTTGCCTGGCGGAGTATCTTGGGCCCCAACTTTCGGAAGCCTCAGTACAAATATTCGGCACGGACGTCAGCCTTGAGGCGCTGGAAGCCGCTCGCACCGGACGCTACATAGAAAATATTGCGCGCAACGTCTCGGCCGAGCGCCTGAGCCGCTATTTCGTGCGCGAAGGCGAATACTTCCGCATCGACAAGTCCTTACGGGACATGTGTACCTTTGCGCGTCACAACGTCGCCGAGGATCCCCCGTTTTCGCGCATGAGCCTGGTGAGTTGCAGGAACCTGCTGATCTACCTCGATCCGGTGCTACAAGCTCGCGTGCTGCCTCTCTTTCATTATGCGTTGCGCACTGAAGGCGTCTTGATGCTCGGCCCTTCCGAAACTGTCGGAGCGTTCTCCGAGTACTTTGGCGTTCTGGAAGACGCTAGTTCCAAGGTCTACATCCGAAAACCACGACCTACTATTCAGCCGTCGTTGCCGGACACAATCGCAGCCCGACCCCATGGCGGAGCAAATCGACATGGAACTTCCACTCGTGAACAAACGCAGGAAACGCAACTCCGCACAGAGGCCGACCGGCAGGCTCTCGGTCGCTACGCGCCCCCCGGTGTGGTATGCGATAGCGACCTCAATATCCTTATGTTTCGCGGCGATACAAGTGGGTGGCTATCTAATCCGGAAGGTCCTCCGAGCATGAACCTTCAAAAACTCGCTAGGCCGGAGATTTTTCTGGCCGTTACGGAAGCGATCAATAGAGTACGCCAGAGCGGTGCGCCGGCTCGTCGGACAGGATTGCGGGCCAATCTTGCTGGCAGCGACTGTGCGGCCAGCATTGAAGTGCGTCCCGTAAAGCTATCGGGCACTGATTCGCGCTGGTTCCTGGTCTTTTTCGAGGGACACATCTACCCTCCGGTCACGCAAAGAGGATTTGCAGATGCACCTCTCAGGGCGTTGATCCTACAGTTACTGCAGCAGCGTGTTGGGCCGCAATACGCCCGTACCCGCGGGGGCAAAGATGAGGAGATCGCCCGGCTGACAAGCGAGCTTGCCGCAACCCGTGAGCGTCTCAGAGCGGCGCTGGAAGAGCACGAGAGCGCCCGCGAGGAACTCAAGTCCAGCGAGGAAGAACTGCTATCTAGCAACGAGGAGTTCCGCAGCACGAACGAGGAGCTGGAGACGGCGAAGGAAGAGCTCCAGTCGATCAATGAAGAACTCTCGACCACCAATGAGGAACTGCGCTATCGGGTGCGAGAGCTCAAGGATCTGCACACCGATGTCGCCGGGGCCAGAGACTTTGCGGAGGGTATCATCGAGACGACGGCACAGCCGATCCTCGTGCTCGATGGGGGCCTTCGCGTAAAGCGAGCCAACGCGGCTTTCTACCAGATGTTCGCCACGACTGTTGAGAGCACTGCGGGCTCCCGGCTATACGCACTGGGTAACGGCCAGTGGGATATTCCGGCGCTACGCGAACTGCTCGAGAATGTACTTCCCCGACATTCCGCGGTTCGCGATTACGAGATCGTTCACGCTTTCCCGCGAATCGGCCTGCGCACCATGCGACTAAATGCGCGCAGGTTGGACTGGTCAGGGCAGGGCTCGGTTCTCCTGACGATTGAAGATGTCACCAGGCAGCGAGCGGATTTTGCCCGGCTGCAAGAAGCCGATCGTCAGAAAGATGAATTCCTGGCTATGCTTGGACACGAGTTGCGCAATCCACTTGCCGCAATTCGCAGCGGGCTACTTGTCTGGCAGCGCGGTACCGCCGACGCCGTGACCGTTCGGCAGGTGCAAGAATCGGTGCAGCGACAACTGGACCACGAGATCGGCCTCGTCGACGACCTTCTCGATGTCTCGCGAATCACCCGCGGCGTGATCGTCGTTAGGTCTGTCCAGATAGATCTAGCGGAACCTGTGCGACACGCAATCCAGACCCTTCGTCCGCTTGCGGATCTGCAACGGCATGAGCTGACCCTTAGGCTGCCGCCGGGCTCGCTGATTGTCAAAGGAGATCCTCTACGGCTCGAGCAGATTGTTAGCAATCTGCTGGCAAACGCCATCAAGTACACCCCAGATGGCGGCCATATTGCCCTCACGCTGGAGCGCCAGGGCGATGAGGCGGTTATCACGCTGACCGATGACGGTATCGGAATGAAGAAAGAGCTTCTTTCACCGATTTTTGACATTTTCGTACAGGCGGACTCGCCTGCGGATCGGAGACAGTCGGGCTTGGGGCTCGGACTCGCGCTGGTGCGCAAGCTAGTTGAACTGCACGGTGGCACCGTCCATGCGACGAGCCCAGGGCTGAACCAAGGCAGCACGTTTGTCGTACGATTACCTGTGTTGCCCCACGGAACATTGGCCGATCGCCATTCGAATCCCGTTGAGCCAGCGAGCGAACCTACGAGTCGCCGAATATTGCTGGTGGATGATAACAATGATGCCGCGCAGAGCGCGGCCGCTCTTTTGCTCCTGGATGGGCACGAGGTACGTGTTGCCGCCGATGGAACTGCGGCTCTTGCGTCGGTAGAAGAGTTCCGTCCGGAAGTGATCTTGCTCGATATTGGTCTGCCTGATATGGACGGCTATGAAGTGGCGCGCCGGATCCGCGAAATGCCGGAACAAACCAGCGTGCTCGTGGTTGCACTGAGCGGCTATGGCCTTCCTGCGACCGGACACCACAGGCAGGGCGCAATCGACCACTACATGGTCAAACCCGCGGATTATCAAAAGCTAAACGCATTGATCAGCCGCGGTCGTCAATAGCGGTTAAAGCAGATATCAGCGGGGCAAGGGATGCGCGAGGAAAAATCGCAGCATTTCCGCACTGGCGTCTGGTCCCTTGGGGTCAGTGTAGGAACCGTCAGTGCCGCCCCCCGACCACGCGTGACCGGCGCCATGGATCAGCCAGTATTCGGCATCCACACCGCCCGCCGAGCTAATCTTCTCGCGGGTATATCTGCGGCCGGTTGTGGCCCTGTTCCTTTCCGTGTCCTTGGGCTGTCCTTGTTGATACGGCTCCATCAGCCTTGCCCCGTTCGACGGATGCACCGTGTGATCTGCATCGCCATGGAAGACGATCAGGGGACGTACCGCCTTCACTGGTTGAGCCACGCCTCGCTTTGAAGGTCCAACTCCTTTGCCGCCGTTCATCGCAGCTAGCGCAGAGGGTAGGTCGTGCGCGCTTCCGGCCGGAAGCCCTGAGTGAACGCCTCCTGCCGCGAAGAGATCTGGATAGGTGTGGACCATCACAGCTGCCATTGCGCCACCGGCGGAAAGCCCGGCCACATATACCCGACTTCTATCGATACGGTGAGCCGCCATAACCTCACGCGTGATACCAGCAATGATGGAAGGCTCTCCCTGATCCGCTCGTTGATCACCTGGGCGAAACCAGTTCCAGCATTTCGAGGTATTGGCGGCGGGAGATTGAATCGGATACACCACCACAAAGCCAAGATCGTCCGCAAGGTTGTTCATACGGGTACCGGCGGCAAAGTCGTTGGCGTCCTGTGTACATCCATGGAGCATAACGACGAGCGGCATTGGCTCCGCCCGAGCGTCGGCCGCCGGCACGTACACCTTGTATGAGCGCTGCCCGGCCTGGTTGGCAAAGTTGTGTTGGGAAAAATGCCCAGTAGCGACCGCGTGTGGAGGGACACTCGGTTCAACGACGGTCGTCACGGGTTCTGCCTTGTCCAACTGCGGCCTCTCGTCAGTCAACAGCGACTCCACGATTTGCGCAGGCATCGGTGCGCTGTGCTTGCCGAGGCCGAGATCGGTCGAGTGGTGGCCGAGCGCGCGCTGGATTGCAGTCGTCGCCTCCATCGGGCCTGCCGTTTTCAGCAGGTGCATGGCCTCGCGCATTGAGGCGAGGAAGGCGTCGTTCATCTTCATTGTGATGCTCTCCAATCTGGCGAACCAGGTGCGGCGTAATTACCGCGAACTACCGTATGCGTCCCGCCAACGCCGCTTTTACCGCCGGTGATGCGTGAAAGACGCCCAAGACTTCGACAGAGGCGACAGTTGCAGTCGCCAGGTCAGGACTCACGTCCGATGCAATGCTGGCCAAGCCAAGTACCTGGATAGCGAGCTTCTGTTTGGCTTCCAGGATCGCCTCCAGATCTCGCTTCGAGAAATGATGCAGCCCCAGTACCAGCTGACGCCGTATCACCGTTTCCTGGATGGCCTGCGCGTGGACGGCCAACTGATTTCGGATGGCCGTACGGATGAGGTCGGTTCTGTTGGAGTAGAAGCCTTCGGCCACCAGCAAATCGATTTGCCCCAAGTCCACCGGTCCTAGGTTGATAGTGATCTTCTCGGTGTCGCCACCCTTAGGCTTATCCACTAACGCGTATGCTTTATTAGTCATTTTTCTCTGTGCCGCTGTCGAATCTCGAAGGGAGGATTTTTATTCACATACCGTCAGATGCCATCCCACAGCCATCCTCATACCGTCCATATGGATGTTATAGGGGTTGTGATACGGCAAGTCAAGGGCAGGTTAGGGAAGCTTTGTGGGCACTTGTCTCAAGTCGGCGACTGCCTATAGTTGGATTGGAAGTATCGAGAATTTTTGTCCTCAGAAGGGCTGTCCCGACCAATCTCGGTACTCCCAAGAAGAGACAGCTATGGCGATCACCCCGATGTCCAATCGCTTACTTGCCATGCTCCCGGCAGCTGATAAGGCGCGTCTTTACCCACATGTGGAGTTGGTGGAACTCCCATTGGGTCACGTTGTGTACGAATCGGGGGACCAGCTACGATCGGTCTACTTCCCGGTCGACTCGATCATTTCGCTGTTGTACGTAATGGAGGATGGAGCGTCGGCGGAGATCGCAATTGTCGGCAACGAAGGAATCGTTGGTATTGCCATCTTCATGGGCGGGGAAACGACGCCAAGCCGTGCAGTCGTGCAGAGCGCGGGGCATGCATACCGCATGGGCGCCATGATATTGAGGCAGGAGTTCCAGCGCGGGGGGCCGATGCAGCAACTCTTGTTGCGGTACACCCAGGCACTCATCACGCAGATGGCACAGACAGCAGTTTGCAATCGCCATCATTCCATCGACCAGCAACTCTGCCGATGGCTGCTTTTGAGTCTGGACCGGTTGCCGACAAACGATCTGACGATGACTCAGGAACTCATCGCAAACATGCTTGGCGTGCGACGATCGGGAGTGACTGAGGCTGCGCTGAAGCTACAGGCTGCAGGCTTGATCCGCTACAGTCATGGTCACATCGCCATTCTTGACCGTGCGGGGTTGGAAGAGCGCGTCTGCGAATGCTATGCCGTGGTGAAGCGGGAATTCGAACGACTGCTCCCCGGCAGCTAAAAAACCGAAAACACATCTCGCGCCATTTTATACGCCTTATCCGATGACGTAGGTGTTGCGTGGGTCATCGGTGTAGATCTCATGCGCCATCCCGTAAATCTGCTCGCGGTATCGGTCAAACAAAGCCAACTGTCGTTCTTCATCAAGCGAGAGATCCTTTGCCAAGTGCGCCAGGAACACACCGGAGACCTGGAACGATACTTCGCGCGACTCGTCATAACCCCAAAAGCGAACACAGTTGCGCGAAGCATCGTAGCTTCTACTGGGGTTCGGAAAGTTCAAAGCCATATAGTCTCCTCACAGCTCTGCCAAGCCACATCACCGTTGCCGTGATGTCCGCGTACCAGCCGCCAAGCGAGGCGGCGGCTCATCTGCCAAGTTTGCCGGTCCCTCTCATAAGCCCTTTCGCGGCGTCGATGTTCTGGTCCGCGCGCCGTGTCATGACCGCCAGCGCTTCGGATTGCGATTTTTGAGCCATTTCCGCCATCTCTCTCATGTTCTTGAACGCGGTATGGAGGCGCTGCTGCACCAGTTCACTTTGCTGCGTCACTGTCCGGAAACCCTCAGTGCCCGCTACAGCATTCGGAATCTCGGCCTGGATCTGCTGGATCGTCTTATTGAAGATATCCAGCTGTTTCTGGACCAGCATCTGCATCCCTTCATAAGCGACCCTGTTTGCCTGGGTGATAGCCTCGATATCCTTTCTGCGCGCGTCGATGATAGACGCCATGTCCACACCGGGCAGCTTGTACTGTTCGAGTATGGTAGTGAAATCGGTCGGTGGTTTGGGTGACGTAGCCATGGGGCACCTCATTCTGAATAAACAAGCAAAAAAAATGATTCCTCGATTGCGAATGATGATGTCATGGAGGCAACGAAAATTCGGTACGGTGACGGACAATGACTAGGGCTTTTTTCGGAGCCGTACGACACCGGACAGACCGGTGAGCGTATTACCTATAACGTGTTGATAGGTTGCGAGTCGCGAATCTTCTATCGCACCCCTTCCACGGCAATCTCGATGGAAGCCACGTTTCTAAACTGGGGCACATCATGCGCACGCTACTCTATTTTCGTATCAAGGATCTCGCCATGGCGCGGCTGGCGCGAACTGCGCTCCGCGGCATTGCCGGCAGTTCCAACTTGATCGGCGGCCCATGGTTCTCGCAAAACGGAGACCAGCCGGTGGAAGAACTTCCCACAGTCGACAAGGCCCACACCTCCTATCGAGAGGAACTTGCGGTTTCCGGGATTCTTATCGGCTCAGTCATCGGCGCGGTGACAGTCTATCGATTCGGAGCCTCGGCCGATTCGGCAAACAACTTCATGGCTTACTTGGGCGCAAGTACCTTCGGTGCCATGATCTTCTGGTGGATTGGTGGTTTGCTTGGTGGACAGATTCCTCGCTTCAGCCTGTCCCGGAAGCAAACAGACGTAGCGCCGAAGGAAATTCTGATGGTTACCAGCTGCGACTCCGCATCCAAGGAAGTCACGAAACGAATCGTCCACGAGCTCGGCGGTGTAAGCATTGACGAACATAAGGACCTTATGCCGAACTTTCGCTGGGTATAGGCACCTCATGGGCAGCGCCTGTGCACCAAGGACTGGCTGACGCTTCACACCCTAGCCCAAAGGTAGGAGGTCGAACATGAATGCGAATGTCCATATCACACCCGCCGGGGATTCGTGGGCTGTGCAAGTCGAGGGGGGAGGTGTGCGCACCCTCTTTGCCACGCAGCATGAAGCCATTCGCGCCGGGACAGAGCGAGCGCAGCGCGAACATGTCGAGCTTCTCGTGCATGGTCTGGATGGCCATATCCAGACCCGCAAATCCTTTGAGCATGACCTGCGCAACCAGAAAGACTAAGCTGGGTCGCGATCACATCGATTGGCATATCGACAAACTGCCTCGGGCCTACCCGTCGCTCGACTTGCGGATCGCTACACGATCAATCTGCGACGCTTATCCTACCGTGTTTGCTTGATGTCGATTTGCCCAGGCTGACGCGGAGGCGTACCTAGCCCCTCGTCATACATCGGCGCGTCTTGCTGATCTTTATCGGGACGCCTCTCGGCTGGCGGCAACTCGGGAATGTTCTTCTCTTCGCGGGGCTTTGGGGTCTGAGTCATCACTGTACCTCCAGTAGGTCTGCCACGGCGCGAGCACCGACGCTGCGTGTTGCACGCCTGCTTGGAGGCTGCATGCACAAACCGAGCCACACGGCCTTGATCGTTACGCAAGCATGTCGCGAGGGCGGCGGGGCCAGTCAAACTGCATCGCGCATGTTGATCGCGTTCAGCAGAACTGCATCATTCGGCAGCAATTACATACATCAACCCTCGCCGCCACTTGTCGGCAGAGCCCTTCCGCACCCGCGGAAGACCTCGCCTGACTTCGATAGTGAAAGCCGGTGTCGCTCCTCACAGGTGAATACCCGCAACACCATACAACTGAAAGGAGATTGAAAGTTTCGACCCCTAGTTTTCACTCACCCAGTGCAGTCGCAAGCAGAAGATGAACTCGAGAACCACCGAGCGGCCCGAAGCATGAAATCAGGGGGGACGGTGAGTTATGCACCGCACACGTGACCAAAAGGATCTTGTTTCCGGTCTGTTGTTCATTCTCGTCGGATTGACGCTTCCTTTGTCGCCCACGCTTCGTTGAGACTGCCCCGGATAGCGGGGAGGAATGCTTTCCATCAGCGCTCGGGGTCGTGCGCACCCTGCCGAGCGAGCAGGTCCTAAAAGACGCGCTATCTTCGAACGCAGAAGACACTCATCTGTCCTGCTCGGGCCCGAGGATCCCGCTGTGTGTGCCCGACTCCGCGGCGCAGTGCGGACTGCTGGGTGGAGCTTTTCGTTTGGCCCTGTCGGACTTGGTTCTTGTGTTCGTTTACCCGATGTTCGGTCATGAACGCGTCCGGCTAATCAGCATGGGTCGCGTGTACGGCATCAATCGCCGATGCCCCTTCGGTCGACTTGTCTAATCAGTTTAGGTGCCAGCCTCATGGAACTTCTATCCAACCTCGGCCTGGGCTTCTCGACCGCCCTCTCCTTCCAGAACCTCGCGTACGCGTTCCTCGGCTGTATCCTGGGCACGCTGATCGGCGTGCTGCCGGGCCTCGGCCCGCTCGCAACCATCGCGATGCTGCTGCCCGTCACGTACACGCTGCCCCCGGTGGCCGCGCTGATCATGCTGGCCGGTATCTACTACGGCGCGCAGTACGGCGGCTCCACCACGGCCATTCTGGTGAACCTGCCCGGTGAATCGTCGTCGGTGGTGACAACGATCGACGGGTATCAGATGGCGCGGCGAGGACGCGCGGGTGTGGCACTCGCGACAGCGGGCCTCGGCTCGTTCTTCGCCGGCTGCGTGGCCACGCTGATCCTGGCCGCGTTTGCCGCACCGCTGTCGGAGCTGGCGTTCAAGTTCGGTCCCGCCGAATACTTCTCGCTGATGGTGCTGGGCCTGATCGGTGCCGTGGTGCTGGCGTCCGGCTCGCTCGTCAAGGCCATCGCGATGATCGTGCTGGGTCTGCTGCTGGGCCTGGTCGGTACCGACGTGAACTCGGGCGCGGCGCGCTTCTCGTTCGACGTGCCCGAACTGACCGACGGCCTGAACTTCGTGTCCGTGGCAATGGGTGTGTTCGGCTTCGCGGAAATTATCGCGAACCTCGAGCAGAAGGAGGATCGAGAGACCTTCACGGATCACGTGACCAATCTTTTCCCGACAAAGGAAGACTTCAGGCGCATGATCCCAGCCATTCTACGTGGCACGCTGCTCGGTTCGGCATTGGGCATTCTTCCGGGGGGAGGCGCTGCACTGGCTTCGTTCGCGGCCTACTCGCTCGAGAAGAAGACCTCGAAGTACGCGCATGAATTCGGCAAGGGCGCGATCGAAGGCGTGGCGGGTCCGGAGTCGGCCAACAACGCCGCGGCACAGACCTCGTTCATCCCGCTGCTGACGCTCGGCATTCCGCCGAATGCCGTGATGGCGCTGATGGTCGGTGCAATGACCATCCACAACATCCAGCCGGGTCCGCAGGTCATGACCAGCAACCCCGCGCTGTTCTGGGGCCTGATCGCCTCGATGTGGATCGGTAACTTCATCCTGATCATCCTGAACCTGCCGATGATCGGTATCTGGGTGAAGCTGCTGAAGGTGCCGTACCGCTTCCTGTTCCCGGCCATCCTGACGTTCTGCTGCATCGGCGTGTACTCGGTCCAGAACACCACGTTCGACGTGTTCCAGACCGCGGCCTTCGGCCTGATCGGCTACCTGTTCATCAAGCTGAAGTGCGAACCGGCCCCGCTGCTGCTCGGCTTCGTGCTGGGACCGATGATGGAGGAGAACTTCCGCCGTTCGCTGCTGCTGTCGCGCGGCGCCTTCACCGTGTTCGTGACCCGCCCGCTGTCGCTTGGCCTGCTGATCGCCGCTGCGCTGTTGGTTCTCATCGTGGCTATGCCGTCGATCAAAGCCAAGCGAGAAGTGGCATTTCAGGAGGAATAGGGGCTAGTGGCCAAGTAGCAAATCGATTCCATGCGATTTGCGCAGTATGCGTGGGCTCATATCCGGTGCTTCGAACCCGAGGGCCGTCACGGCGTGCGCATTGTTACCGGAGGTCATGTTTGTCACGGGCGCGCCGCCGGCGTCATCGAACATAGAAGCTCATCTTCGATCCGCAGAGCAGGGCGCTGGATACCCTAATGAGACAGGGCCAGTAAGGCGAACGCGGGCAGAGCCACACTGTTCGTGCCGGGCGTGGGCGACAAGCACACACTTGCGAGTATGGCAATGCCGATGCTGTTTGCAGGTCGGCTAAAGGCGCGTCCCGGCATTCCAGCCGCAGTCACTCCTGCGTCGAAGTGAGGTATTTCGAGGCGCGAGGGCTCCCTCAACGACCATGGTGCCGCGCAACGGGTAAATTCGATGGGTGCATTTGATGTGGACTTCCACATCAGACCCCGTTGTGCACCGGCTTTGTAGTGTGCAAGGCTTTGGGATGATGAGCGGATGCAACCGTCGTGGAGACGACGTTCTGTCGCGAAGGCCGTCGTCACTAGCGGCCAAGCCGCAACTGCGTAGGAAAGAAAGGGGAGGGTTGCCTTGGTGAAATTCGTGACCTGGTGCCAGCGCCTGTTAACTGGTGCTCGAGCGGCGCCTCCATGTTCAGAGAGTCGCTTCTAGCTGCGTCGCTTGCTCCTGCGCGGTAGCGGGGGCATCGCCGGCCGCACAATGCCGATGTGGCCTCGCGAGTGCTTCAAGCCGCGCGCACCTCTTCAGCAGGCACGGCATGCGCAGGCCTCACTCAAAAAAAAAGCGCAGGATGAACCGCGCTTCAAATAACCTAGCAGAACGGGGAGCATTCCGCAGGTATCAATAACCTCGGTAGGCATCCTATTTGTACTTAACGCCTGAAACAAATGAAAGTTTGTAAGATCGGGTTTAAGCTGGCAAAGGCATCCGTGTTTTCCCCTATGGAGTAACGCAACGCATGTGCGGCGGCGTGTACGTAAGATGGCATGGCATCGATATTGCGCCGATTGCGTCAGGAGTCACCACGCTTACAGTGGCGCTCTGATTATCCCACCCAATGCAAAAAAAAGCTGACCGATGTTCGCCGTCTCGCAGCATCTTCCTCCTGCTGAGGGATACTGTTTCCGCTTGGCTCGATGATTACGCACCCAGCATGGGCGCCACGCTTGCGTACTACACTGTTTTCTCCGTCGCACCGCTGCTACTGATCGTCATCACGGTGGCAGGGGTGGCATTCGGCGCGGAAGCCGCTCGTGGTGCTGTCGTGCATCGAATCGGAGGCCTTGTTGGGCCTGAGGGAGCGGCGGCCATTGAGGCGATGCTGGTATCCGTGAATCGTCCTGGTGCGACTCGGGTGACGGCAGTCATCGGCGTGGCGGCACTATTCATCGGGGCGACAACCGTATTTGCAGAGCTGCAGGATGCGCTCGATCGCATTTGGCGCGCGCCAGAACGCAAGAAGGCATCCGGCATCGTGGAGTTTTTCCGTACCCGCGTGCTCTCATTCGGGATGGTCCTTGGTATCGGCTTTCTGCTGATTGTGTCGCTGGTGGCCAGCGCCGCGCTCTCCGCGCTAGGGCGAGCTTGGCTGCCGCTGTCCGAGATTGAAGCCCTTGCGCACGGCGCTGACACGTTACTCAGCTTCAGCTTGGTGACAGTCGCCTTTGCATTGATCTACAAAACCATTCCGCATGCCAACGTACGATGGCCAGACGTCTGGCTTGGCGCGCTGGTCACCTCGGCGCTGTTCAAATTCGGGAAGCTCCTGATCGGCTTATACATTGGGAAGGCTGGCGTCGCATCAGGCTACGGTGCTGCAGGCTCACTCGTAGTCGTACTTATTTGGGTCTACTACTCTGCTCAGATCTTCTTGCTTGGGGCAGAGTTCACGTGGCTCTACGCGAATCGATACGGGTCGCGCAAGGGGCTGCCCAAGCCAACGATCAAGAACAACGACGTGCTGGTGCCCCGCAGGCCTGCCCGTGAATGCGAAACGGAGGCGAGGGAGAGGCGCCCGCGGCAGTAGCTGCGCTCGGCTCGCGACTCGGGGATTTTTTTGATCGCTGCTATGCGCTGGTGCCTAAAGGCCAGCGCCAAGCACACCAACGTATCCATGACTCGCAGAGTCGTTAGGCTCGCGATCAAACGCGCGACGATTCGAGAACCGGGTAAGAGCGCGCGGCCTGAGGTGAATCGGGCTTTGAAATCGCATCGAGTTTGTCCCCACGCTGTTGAACAAGCGTCACGCCCGAACGGTAAGTGAGGCTCGACGGCTTCGGCTTGGCGGGAGCCCGCTATAAAGCAGGCTGCATCCTCGAAGCATGTGGCGTCCTGATAATTTGCAACATCTCGAACTGTATTCAGGGGGGCCGTCCCCTGGAGAGCCTCCCGCGCCGCACGCCAAGCTCTGCCGCATGTGGCGCGACTAGGAAGTTCCGTGGGCCGGCACACAGCCGAAGCGACTTACCTCCAACATGGAGCACGCTGATCTTAAATTGGCATCCCTCTAAAAAAGGGCCTTATTGTCCGTCCGTTGTGTTGATACTGTGCCCTAGGGCTAATCCTTCATAAATTTTTTGCGAGTTAATGCCGATAATGGCTTGCAGTTCCATCTGCCAGCATTGCGCGCAGCATAGTGCCTGTACTTCAACACACGACGATAAAGCGTTTCCATGGGGGGATCGTTGCCAGAGCTGAAAGAAGACCTGAGGCCCGAATGCCCACCATTACCAACCGGGACCCTCGAGGAAATATGGCGCCAATTTCCGGAGCCTCTGCTGCTGAAGAACCGGCGCAGCGTCTGGTTGTTCGTGAACCCGGCGATGTGTCAACTCATGCAGCGACCCGCTCAGGAGCTAATTGGACGTACAGACAACGAGCTTTTTACTGCAGAGCGGGCAGCGGAGTACCGGGCTATCCACGACCAAGTATTCGATCGCGGCGAGTACCGAGAGACGACGGAAGTATTTCAGATGCCGGGCTGCGACGCTCGGGTTCTCCGTACCCGCAAGCGCCCGATATGGGTGCAAGGTTCGGACGAGCCTTTGTTGCTTGTCTGGATCACTGACATCACTGATAAACACCGCATCGAGCAGGCACTCTTGGAGAGCGAGGCGCACTATCGATCTGCGGTCGAATTGAGCCCAGAGATCCCCTGGACCGCCGATCCCACGGGATGGATTACTGAGGCCGGTCCGCGCTGGACCGAGCTCACAGGCATGCCCGTGGATGATGCATTGGGTGACGGGTGGACGCGTTGCGTGCATCCGGACGATCTGCCACGCGTGCGCGAAGCGTGGGCCGAGGCCGTTGCCACGCAGCAAGCGGTGGATCTGGAATATCGTGTAAAGCTGTGGGATGACACTTACCGCTGGCACCGCGCGCGTGCAGCCGCTCGGACTGACGACTGTGGGAACGTCATCCGCTGGTATGGCACACTCGAAGACGTCGACGAGCGCAAGTCGGCGACCATGGCGATCGAGGCGCTTGCTAGCCGCTTGTCGGCCGTACTCGAGAGTACGACCGATAGCGTGGTGCAACTCGACCACTCCTTACGCCTGACCTACTTCAATGGCAATGCGTTACGCGCGATGGCGGGGCGCAACCCCGCCATCGGGCGCGTGGTGTGGGACATTTTCCCGGAAGAGCGAGATGGAGTCTTCGCGGAACATTATCGGACTGCCGTCACTACTCAGAGACCGATCGTGTTTGAGCATCACATGAAAATACTTCAGGCCTGGTATGAAGTCCATGTGTATCCGACTGCCGACGGCCTCTCAGTGTTTTTTCGCGATATCTCCCAGCGTAAGAATGCTGAGCACCAGTTGCTTGCTAACCAAGAAGCACTCGCGCACACGGCGCGCCATGATCCCCTGACCGGTATCGCTAATCGTCTGCTTTGGCGCGAACGCATTGAGCAGACTATCACTGCGGCAGGAACGGATACGCTCGCCGCGCTGCTGTACATTGATCTGGACGGCTTCAAAGGCGTCAACGATGCGTTTGGCCATTATGCCGGCGATGTCGTGCTCCAGCAGGTAGCTAGTCGGCTGCTCGAATGCGTGGCCGATGCTGACGCGGTGGCTCGCATCGGGGGGGATGAGTTTGTTGTAATCCAAGAGCAGGTCGTTGACCGATACGCAGTGGAAGGCCTGGCGCGGCGTTTGGTCGAGCAGCTCTCACGCCCGTTCGAGCTGAACAAGGCGCCAGTGAGACTGGGTGGTTGCATCGGAATAGCGCTTTTTCCCAATGATGGGCGCAATGCTGATGAGCTACTGCAGGCTGCGGACATGGCGCTTTATCAAGCCAAGGCAGAAGGGCCAGGTATCTACCGTTTCTTCTCAGCCGATCAAGGCGATCGGACCAAGCAGCGGCTCGAACGCAAACGTGCCCTGCATCACGCGCTTGCGGCTGGGCAACTCGAGCTTCACTATCAGCCGATCTATGATCTGCGCTCAGGCCAGCTACGCAGCTTCGAGGCTCTGCTGCGATGGCGACATCCGACTGATGGCCTTGTGTCGCCCGCCGATTTCATCCCGTTGGCGGAAGAGACGGGTCTGATTGTTCCGATTGGAAATTGGGTGCTAAGCGAAGCGTGCCGACAACTGGCCCGTTGGCCATCGGGGATTAGTGTTGGTGTTAATCTCTCGCCGCTTCAGTTCAGAGGGCGCGAGTTAGTCGACGCCGTGCGCCGCGCCGTGGACCATGCGGGCGTAGACGTCTCGAGGCTCGAACTGGAAATTACCGAATCTGTGTTGCTGCGAAATGACCGAGAGAATCTTGAATTGCTCCGCGATCTGCGCGGCTTGGGCGCGCGCGTTGCGATGGATGATTTTGGCACCGGTTATTCTTCGCTAAGCTACTTGCGCAGCTTTCCTTTCGATAAGATCAAGCTTGACCGATCCTTTGTATCGGACCTGGCGACCAGCACCGAGGCGCGCGCCATTCTTCACGCTGTGCGCAGTCTCGGCGCTGCATTCCGTGTGCGCACTACTGCTGAAGGAATCGAAACTCCCGAGCAACTAGCGGTAGTGCGCGAAGAAGGATACGACGAGGGGCAGGGTTATCTGCTCGGCCGGCCGCAACATCCCGACGATGCGTTCGCGTTGGCGCACAGCATGGGCTCCGCCGGGCCAACCGGGCTATTTCATGAACTCGGCTGCGGCGTACCCACATCGCCCGAGGCTTACCCACGTTTGGCTAACACCTGCGCCAGCGGAAACCCAAATACTCGCGACTGAAACGCTGCATTTGGACGATGCGATGCATGGTTGACCATCATAGGTGAGTCGTTTTGCGCGACGACCTCAACCTCAGCCTCAACGATCCAATAGTCCTTTACCTAACTCGCTCAGCTTGATGATGATGTTCTTCACGTATTTCTCTCCTTCTTGAAACGACGGGACCGGCGCCGCACACATCATCGAACCACCATCGGCACTGAGCACGACGGCGAGGTAGGGAAGGCCCGGCTGCGGGGGTATGTAGACGGCCCCTTGCATTAGCTTCTCCGAGGATTGACGCCGCAAACAATCGCCGGCGGGGAGGCGAAAGGGCGAAAGCACGTCACGTTTAACCCCACAAACGCAAGATGTCTGCCACACGGCAAGCTAGCAACTATATGATCCCCCCTGATTGTGTCTTCCTTACACATTGTTGGAAGGGTCTGCGGAGAGGGCAATCGTGGGGCGGCACAACTCAACCAACACATTCGGCTGGCGCCACCGCAGTAGTGGGCGATAGCCGGGAACGTACTTGCCTCGGGCTCACGGCGTCTTTTCTTCGAGCGCATACGGCGTGATGGGACCGTGGTGACAGCCACGCCCGAGACGGCGTGATGCGCACTGCACCGATCTCCCAAGACGCTTGCATGACAATGACATTGTGCGCCACTCGCCTTCCGGAGAGCGTGTTCGTGCATTGCTGCGGTAGCTGGTCAAG
This sequence comes from Cupriavidus pauculus, assembly GCF_008693385.1. Taxonomy (NCBI): domain Bacteria; kingdom Pseudomonadati; phylum Pseudomonadota; class Betaproteobacteria; order Burkholderiales; family Burkholderiaceae; genus Cupriavidus; species Cupriavidus pauculus. The sequence goes on along the minus strand of NZ_CP044066.1, from coordinate 75,652 downwards.
GGCGGCCAACGACTCCAAAGACAGACTGGGTAGACCTCGGCCTTGAATCGTGGAAACCCAAGCTTCGCAGCTTGCTTCAAATCTTTACGCACTCGTCCAAAGACTGCCGATCAGTAAGCAATGGACAAATACAGTGACTCATAAAACACTGACCTTGCAGAGTCTCTAGCTTCTATTACTGACCTACGCAATTATATTTTTTTGGATAATTTATGGCAAGAAAATAATTTCATTACCAACATAAAAATCCATCATCGCTTTCATAAAGATACTTTCAGGCCGCCGCGAAAAAATCCTTTGCTATTTTTAAAAAATATTCGCAAATAGGTGTTGCGATAATTTCAATGTCGACCTATTTTATAAAAACTCAGTTAGTTTCCACTGCCAAATCAACAGGGCTGGGATTTTTAAAATCCCTAGCTTGAACGCGACGAGGCGCCGGCTATCACGGTGGATCCCATGAGTTCACACAGCGACCCCCGCGGATGCGGCCGCTAAAAGACGCGAGATCGATGCAGGCGTCGATGGTACCTTGATTCGCCTCTACAGTACTGCGGGGGCGTCAAGCTCGCTTGCAAGCGATGCGCACCGTGCGCTGGTCTTCCCACGTGTACTCGCGGCAGGCTTCATTGTCGGCGCCGAGCATGGTGAGGGCGCGCTGCGCGTTGGCAATACTTCCCGCGTGTACTACCGCACCACGACGGCGTCTTTCGGTTTGCTTGCGGGCGCTCAATCGAAGGCGCTTATCCTGATGTTCATGACAGAGGATTCGCTTCGAAGCTTTCAGCAAAGCAAAGGATGGACTGCCGGTGTCGACGGTTCCGTTGCAGTGATAGGCGTCGGCGCAAATGGTCGGTTGAATACTAATACCGCGCGCGCACCGGTCATAGCTTTCGTCCTCACCAATGCTGGTCTCATGGCAAACCTGTCCCTGGAAGGCACAAAGATCAGCAAGCTAGGGATTTGAGAGGAGCGCGGTCATGCATCCCTTAGCAGTATCGATGCTATGCATAAGCGTCGGTATTGGCATCCGTGCTTGCTCCCTGGCATTTCGAAGTAGCGGCGAACAAGCGCGGATCCCGCGGGAATCAGAAGGCCTGCCGGAAGATGCGTCGCAACGGACTGGACTGACCACACTGGCGGGTGCGCTGGCTCATGAACTGAGCCAGCCGCTCACGGCTATAACGAGCAACGCGCACGCCGCGCGCGAGTTGCTGGCGTCGAACATGCTCGAACAGAAGTTGCTACGTGAGATTCTGGACGATATCGTAGACGACGCGTCGCGGGCAAGCGATATCGTGCGCGCCGTTCGGGCGCTCGTCCTTGGGGAAGCGCCGCACATGCGGCCATTCAGCGTAGGCGATATGACTGATCAAGCGGTGGAACTTGCGGGCGCGAATGCGAGATCGCGCTGCGTCGTGATTCAGCGCGATCTTGCAGAGCCACTACCGCGCGCGATGGGAGACCCGGTGGAAATTCGCTTGGTGCTCCTGAACTTGCTGGCCAACGCGCTTGATGCTGTGACCAATGGATGCTCGACCGACGATCGCTCCATAGTCATACGGGTCAAAGCGGGCGATGGCACGTTGTGCATTGCCGTTCAAGACAACGGGTGCGGTGTAGCCAAAGACGATCTCTCGAGGATTTTTCGACCCTTCTACTTCTCGAAGCCCAGGGGTATGGGCTTGGGGTTATCGCTCAGTCGGGCACTTATGGAGCGAAATGGCGGGCGTCTCAAGGCCAACTGCAACAGCGGACGGGGCATGACATTCGAATTCGAACTACTGCAAGAGAGAACTCACGTCGTCATGGGCTCTTAGGACACGGCGCAGGCTCCCATTTTGCAAATCTTCCCTGGAGACAACGTATGTTTGCAAAAGCAACCGTTTATATCGTCGATGATGATGGCAGCGTGAGGCGAGCGCTAAGCCGCATGCTCGCCGCTCATGGTTATCTGGTAAGTATGTTCTCATCGGCACAGTCTTTCCTTGATGAAGTGAAGCTTGGACCCGAGCCCTCATGCTTGGTGCTGGACCTGCTGATGCCGGGTACAGACGGACTCGTACTCCAGCAGAGTCTTGAAGGCAAGATTCCCGTAATCTTTCTGAGCGGATATGCCGACGTTGCACAGGCGGTCCGAGCAATGCAAGCGGGTGCCATAGCGTTCCTCGAAAAACCGGTGTCAGAGACGCAACTACTTGCTGCAGTGAAGAAGGGTTGCGCCCAGGCCGCAGAACACTTCGAAGAACAACGGGAATTGCAGGAGCTGCAAATGAAGATTCAGAGGCTGACACCTCGAGAGTTCGAGGTACTGACATGGGTAGTGACCGGCATCCGTAACAAACAGGTGGCTAGCGAGCTTGGTACGGTGGAGAAGACGATTAAGGTCCATCGTGCACGTGTGATGCAAAAGCTCGAGCTCGACTCTTTGCCCGAGCTGGTGCGTCTCGCCGATCGGCTGGGTCTGTGCATCAAGCAAGAAGCAGGGAGCTTGGTTTCTAGCCGTTGACCCAACGGAACCGTTACTTTTCTGCCCGTGCGGAGTTCATTATGAGTTTGTCGCCCACACCCTCCAAAGCCGCCGGAACTCGGGTGACGACAGAATTATCTCCCCGCAGCAGCTGCGCAACCGGCCAACGGCTTCCGCCGGCAACGAGAAAGAAGTAGGTTGCTCATTCAGGTAGGGCAGTTCTTCTTTGCTCGTCAGTTGGCGAGAAGATACGTCGATTGCGTGGATTGTGGTATCAGGTGTGTGCAACGCAGTGGCGACCATCGGATCCCTGTTTGCGGAGATGCGGCAGAGGCGCGCACGCTGCGCGTCGCTTGCCAACGCGATTGAGTGTCATTGAGCAACTCGGTGGCCTCATACGAATGGTGGCCGATAGGAACCCCGGTTGCCTTAACCAATATCTCGAGAGGACGACCCAAACATAGGACGAGCGTAAGCTTATACGTGAGAGCCATTCGCTACGAATACATCGACGCCAACCTTTCGCGAAATGATAATCGCAGCGGTGTGTATCATAGCGGCGGCCAATTGGAGGTCAACAGGCTCCGGAGTTTGAGCGACACCGAAGTACACAACCAAAGCGCCAACAAGCTGGCTGCTCCCGGTTCGGATGGGAAACGACCAACAACCGCGATATCCGAAGCTGGAACTAACCAAAGCCCACGGTTTCCAACGCTCATCGCGAAGGATGTCGCATGTGGTGACGGTTTGGTTCGTCGCCAGGGCGAACTTGCAGGAGGCCGACTCCAGCGTCTCATCAGCGCCATTCAGATACCGAGCGTATGCATCTGGCATTCCCTTCAAGTGATGCAGCCTCGACTCTCGCATTACATAGAACGCTGCGGATCGTCTATCGCCTGACTCTCCGGTCATCGTATGTCGCAGGATCTCAAGCGACTCTGTCAGTGGGGCCCCATTCATCGCCAACTGCAGTGCCGCTTTCTGCGAAGACAGGCACATCTGACTGTGTCGATGCATATCTTCGCTCGCCCATAGCGCATTTTCGACGTGCCGACGCGTCGTGAAGTCCTCGAAGGTTACCGCTACACCATCTATGGTTCCGATCGCTGCCTCGTGTGGGACCAATCGCCGCCGATACCATCTGTCGTCGTCCCCGTGCACTATGGCATCCTTGATTTCGGAGGAACGCAAGACCTCTTGGATGTCGGACAAGAACGACGGATCGCGAAACCGCGGAACGAGGTCATGGATGTCTCGCCCCACGTCCTCCGGTTTTAACGGAAATAGTCTCGTGGTGGCAGGGGTGAACCAGCGAACCCTCCGGTCCTTGTCAAGGAAGATAGTCATGACCTCCCCGGATGAAAGTACTTCCGCACGAATCTCCAGCTGCGCAATCTTCTCGTGGAGTTCGGCGTTGGCGCCGTGAAGATTATCGTTGCTCGTGTTCAGTAAAATATTGGAAGCGAGCAATTCCTCATTGACTGCCAGCAGCCTCTCGCGTAAAGCGTCGTATTCCTGATGAGACGACGATTGGATTTTCTCAGGCGGTCCCGCGCAGCGGCGAACCCCGCTACGGTGCTGGTCAACGCTTTCCGAAAGGGGGACACTCGGAACCAGGGTAAATTGACCGCTCTCCTCGCTCATGAACGAGAGAAGCATACGACTGGGAGGATTCTCGGCGCTGACACGTATGGGTATCACTCTGATGCGCAAATCCACCCGATCATATAGATCCCGTACGATCCGCTGCTGATCTTGTGCTAACGCCTCACACATGGCGCGACGCAGAGGGTCCACCCATTGCCATGGTAGTAGCGACAATAGAGTATTTGTGGGTTCTCCGGCGGGTATTCGAAGGATGTCACCGGCGGCCCCATACACACGTAGCAGCCGCCCGTGATCGTCAACAAGCACTGAGGGAAAGACAAAATCCTCGTTGGCCTGACGAAGTAAGCCAGCATTCAAAGTTGATATATTGCGACGTTGTTGACTGGCCGCATGCTCCGCGTTGGCTCGCGCCAGAACGATCCCGGTTTTCCGGAAGATGTTGAACCTCCCGGACACTTTTGAAAAGCCGCTTTGCTCCAGGTCATAAGATTCGCTGCCGCCGAGAAACAGATAGCCCCCTTCGCGCAGCGCACTGTGCAAAATATAGATTATCTGCCTCGCAGTGGAGGGCTCTAGGTATATCAGTAGGTTTCGGCAAGTGACAAGATCCATGTTCGCGAATGGAGGGTCAGAGATGAGATTCTGAGAGGAGAAAACCATCTGCTCGCGCAAAAAACCTCTGACAGTGAACATCTTGTCTGCACTAAAGAAATACTCCGTCCGTTGTCGCTGCGACACGGTCGCCATGTCGGATGGAGCAAACACGCCGCAGCGAGCGCGATGCACGATCTCGGGAGAAGCATCCGTGACGAAACTCTGATAACACGCAGAAGAATCGATCTCCTGCTTGATATCCTCAAGCGTCATCGCAAGCGAGTATGCCTCCTCGCCGCTAGCGCAACCGGCCGTCCATGTACGCACCGGATTATGTGCGTCCGCTGTCCGCATAAGAGGGAGGAGAACCTCCTCCTTGAGTGCTGCCCATGCCCCCGGATCGCGAAAGAATTCGGTCACGTGTAATGGAATATCGCGGATAAGGGACTCCAGTTCCACCGGGTCTTCCGAGATCAGGCTTGCGTAGTCCGCAATCTCTCGCACATGTCGCCGATCCATGCGCTGCTTGACGCGCCAGAGCAGCGGGGCCGTCTTGTATCCCGTGAAATCGATACCAGAATGCACGCGGACTAGTAGAAGGATGCGAGCCAACACCCTGTTGTCCATCTGCTCCGTCCCTTCAGCATTCCGCGGGCGGGAATAGCTATTGGAGCCACACGCTAGGATTTGTGAGCCGATCGCGCCGGGTGGCAGTATGTGATCATGAAGGCCGCGCCGTATCACCGCGTTAGGCATGCTATCGTGCAACGCTGTCAGTGGATCCTGTACGATCACAATCCCGCCGGCATTACGAATGCACAAGGCACCGGCCGCGCCGTCCATTCCTTTTCCCGACAAAATGACCGCGACTGCCCGGCTTCCATGATGTTGCGCAAGGCCTTCCAGAAAGCGGTCGATCATGTTCACGCTAGCGCTAACAAGGCGATCACCTTCGATCTTGCTCGCGCGTAGCGAACGTGCGTCGATGGTAAGCACACGGCCGGGGGAAGGTAAATACACCTCGCCGATCTTCGGCACTAAATGGGTGTCGGCTTCATGTACGGGGAGATTCGTCCAACTCGATATTAAGCCCGCCAGGCGTTGTGAGTATCCTTCAGTGAGGTCCTGAAGCACGACGATTGCAAACGGCATGCCTTTGGGTAGCCTTCGGAACACTTTTTGCAAGGCAACGACCCCACCAGCTGCGGCACCGATTGCAACAATGGGAGGAAAGATACTTTTGGAATGCACCGTGCTGGATGGCGTCATCGCTCTCTCTTGAATAAGCCGATCGCGAGCGTGCTACGAATGCGGCGATTGCCCCCGGCCAAGCCCGGTCAGTAGGCATGGACTTCTGAATACCTTGTGACAGGGTACAGCAATGTCGAAGCCACCGCCTTCGGTCTTGCATCCAAGAGAACCACAGCAATCTTCCTGCTCCTGGAGGCCAGCCTCGGCGGCAAGTGAAAAACATGTCTGCCGAGATCAATGCCAATCACGGTAACTTCGCTCATCGCAGGCTCCTCCGGAAAATGACGCGCCTCCAGCCTAGACGATGCATCGCGAGATCGAGCTGACCCTTCCATTATGTGGGCACGGTCGTGCGGTTTGTGCGGGGTTAAATGCCTGCTGTGAGGACGCCGCAGGGCGGTGGCGCCGACCCGCAGCGGTCAAGTCAACGGGCAGAGTGGGGAGTATCAAGTTGGCATTCGCCGCGCGGCCTTTGAGGGCGAGCTAGCCACCACCAGGTCCCGGCCGGGGAAGAAGGGCATCGGCGTCGCCCGCAGTCGCAACCGTCACAAAACAACCCACTCCAGTCAGAAGGTCGCCTTCAAAGCGGTCATTCATTCGGAGTAAGATCTTGTGAACTGGAATGCCAGGAAGCGGGCGCTGGCGACCGCTGTCGCCACTCCGCTAGAGTTTTTTTCTCAAGCCAGTAAACGCTGGCATGGGATAGATCCAGAGAAGTTCCCGCAACGTCAGGTGCGACAGTGATCAATTAGCGGCCTGGCATTACCGGACGCTAGACGTCAGACGTGACACCCGAGGGCACTCCAACTACTAGCTAGGGATAAGCCGTGCCCCCCAGTATTTCACCACCACTCACTTCTGCTCCAGCGTGCATCTCTGCGTTGATCGGCATGCCCAAGCACGTCTCCCTCGGCCCGTAAGGGGCTATCCAGTACTGCATATTCTGGCGGACGTATAGTCAACACGCAAACTGCCGCTGCGGGCTCGCCGCGGTCTTGCAGCTAGCTGCCTGACCAATCTGCGCTCGAGGTTAACCACTTCGGATCGTATGGACGGCGGAAGAGGAAACCGCTCGGAGTATCATGGTGGCCAAAGCTCCACCACCCAACTTAAATCAAGCTATGGTCCGAACTCCGCCTGTGCCAACTCCAAGCCAACTCAATTTTCCGGTGGTTGGCATAGGTGCTTCGGCCGGCGGCATTGAAGTGCTGAAAGCTTTCTTTGAAGCTCTGCCGGCGCGCTCCGGCGCCGCGTACGTGATCGTGCTGCATTTGTCTCCCGACCACAATAGCACGCTTCCCGACCTGTTGCGCAGTGCGACGGATATGCCCGTAGTTCAGGTTGCGGATGCCAATCTAATTGAAGCCAATCACGTGTACGTGATATCGCCATCGGTGCTCCTGACCATGGTCGATGGCTGTCTGCGAGTGCAGCCGGCAGAATCACCAGATGACCGACGTGCGGCGATTGACCTTTTCTTTCGCTCACTGGCGGAAGCACATCGTGAACGTGCCATTTCCATCGTCTTGTCGGGCGCAGGCTCGGACGGATCGGTCGGTTTGACGCGCATCAAGGAACTTGGTGGTATCACCATTGCGCAGCGGCCAGAGGAGGCGGAGTTCCCTAGCATGCCGCGCGCTGCTATCACCACTGGCATGGTCGACCTAGTGTTGTCGGTGCCGGAGATGCCACAGCGATTGATGGATCTCTGGGTGACCGCCAGCCGCATTCAGATACCTAGCGCGGCGGAACCCAACAAAAGTCATGCGGTGGCCGCGGAGTATACCGAACGCATATTGCGCGAGATCATGGCAATTCTGCGAGCGCGTACTTCGCACGACTTCCGCCAGTACAAACGGGCAACAATTCTTCGTCGTATCGAGAGAAGGCTGCAAGTCAGTGGCTTGACCGATCTACGCGAATATCGGGACTATCTGCACGAGCATCCGGACGAGACCCCGTTACTGCTGCAGGACATGCTGATCAGCGTCACTAATTTCTTCCGTGATCGGGATGCTTTCGATGTGCTGCAGACAACTGTCATTCCACAGCTACTGGACAATCGGAGCGCCAACGAGCCGATCCGAGTTTGGTCCGCTGGCTGTGCAACGGGCGAGGAAGCGTACTCGATCGCGATGGCGCTTCAGGAGGCGGCTGAGCGCGCAGTAGATGGCGTCGCGTTTCAGGTTTTCGCAACGGACATCGACGAACGTGCGATCGCGACGGCACGGCTCGGCCTCTACCCTGATTCAATTCTTGCAGATGTGGACAGTCGCAGGTCGCGCCAATTTTTGACCAAGGAGGCAGTCCACTATCGCGTGAAGAAAGAGCTTCGTGCCAATGTCTTGTTCGCTATCCACAATGTCCTTAGCGATCCACCGTTCTCGCGGCTGGACATGGTGTGCTGCCGGAACCTTCTAATTTACCTGGACCGCGACGCGCAGCTCGAGATTCTCCGTACGTTTCACTTCGCGCTGCGGCAAGGCGGATTCTTATTTCTCGGCAGCTCGGAGACTGCAGACGGCGCAGGCGATCTTTTCACATTGGTTGACAAGAAGGCGCGGATTTACCGCGCCAATGTTGCCGTGAGAACGGATTCTCCGGTGCCGCTATCGTCTGTCGGTTTGGCCAACGCACGAATGCCCATGACTCTACAGCCTCCCACAGGCAAGCGTAAGTTTTCGTTTGGCGACCTTCACCAACGACTCGTGGAGCAACACGCGCCGCCGAGCGTCTTGCTTAGCCGCGACTCCGATATCGTCCATCTATCGGATCGGGCCGGTCGCTTTCTCCAATATGCCGGCGGCGTTCCTTCGCACAATATTATTGCTGCCGTGAGGCCAGAGTTGCGCTTGGAGCTGCGCACTGCGATCTTCCAGGCATTGCAATCGAATCACAGCGTCGAGGCTCGCCGCGTGGAGCTTGCGCGAGACGGCCGCCGATTTTTTGTCAACATGATCGCGCGGCCTGTGCACGACGCCGAATCCGGCGCGGACTTCATTTTGGTACTCTTCGACGAAGTGGAAAACAGCATGAGTGCCGACGGTGAAGTCTCGGAGGTGGTGTCTCGGGACCCGATCGTGAGTCAGCTCGAACGTGAGCTGCAACGAACGAAGGAGCAGCTACAGGCAACCATCGAACAGTCCGAGACATCCACGGAGGAACTGAAGGCATCGAACGAAGAGCTGCAGGCAATCAACGAGGAGCTACGTTCGGCCAGTGAAGAGCTTGAGACGAGCAAAGAAGAGCTCCAGTCCATCAATGAGGAACTGACCACTGTCAATGCGGAACTGAAGTCGAAGGTCGAGGAAACAAGCAAGATCAACGACGACCTGCAAAACCTAATTACGGCGAACGACATCGGTACGATATTCGTAGACCGCAACATCCGAATCAAGCGCTACACGCCACGGGCCACTGATGTCTTTAGCATTATCCCCTCGGATATCGGCCGATCGCTGCTCGACATCACGCACCGTCTGGAGTACGACAAGCTTGCCGACGACGCTGCCGAAGCCTTTGACTCACTGAGATTGATCGAGCGCGAGCTGCGCAGTATCGACGGGCGGTGGTACCTCGCGCGATTCTTGCCATATCGAACCACAGAGGACCGCATCGATGGCGCGGTGCTCTCGTTCATCGATATCACCTCACGTCGTGCCGCAGAAGAGCGGGCGCGTGAAGGCGAGCATCGTATGAACATCGTTGCCGAAAGCACGCGCGATTACGCCATCATTACGTTTGATGATGATGGTCGCATAACAAGCTGGAATCGAGGCGCGGAAAGAATCTTCGGATACTCGGAAAGCGAAATGCTCGGTAATCTCGCGAGCACCCTCTTTACGCCGGAAGATCGCGAGCGCGGCGTCCCCGACGAAGAGATGGCACAGGCTCGCAAATATGGGCGTGTGGAAGAAGAGCGCTGGCACCTGCGCAAGGACGGCAAGCGTTTTCGCTCCAGTGGGGTCTTGTCCCGTCTGGACACTGGTGGCGTCATAGGCTTTGCCAAGATCGCCCGCGACCTGGACGAGGTGCTGCCCGCCGGTGCGCCACGTGCGGATGAAGACAAATGGCAGCAGGGGCAGTTCCGCCGTGACGAGTTCTTGGCCATTGTCTCGCATGAACTCAAGCATCCCCTAAACCTGATTAGCGCCAGCAATGAGTTGATTGCGCGCTCGCCTGAGGCACAGCGCAATCCTGTCATCGAGCGCGCAACGAACACCATCAGACAGACGATCATCGGTCAGGCCAAAATTATCGACGACTTGCTGGATATGTCGCGCATTCGAACAGGCAAGTTATCGATTGTCCGAGAGACAATCGATCTGAGGAGCGTGGTGAAACGCGTGTGCGACGCGGTTACGCAAGACGCAAATGATCGAGGCGTGACCCTGGTCTGCGACATTGGTAAGGAGCCGCTGTGGGTACGAGCAGATCTGACGCGTATCGAGCAGATCGTTTGGAACTTGCTCAGCAACGCAATCAAATTTACCGAGGAAGGTGGTGCCATCGACGTCGTTTTGAGTCGGATTGGTGCACAGCTTCGTCTGGTGGTCCGCAATACGGGCACGGGCATTGACGCGCAGACGTTGCCCTACATCTTTGACTTGTTCCGCCAGGGAGGATTCTCGGCCGGTCGCAGCGGTGGGCTCGGCATCGGTCTATCGTTGGTGAAGGAGTTGGTTGAATTGCAGAATGGTACCGTGCATGCCGAGTCGGCGGGCATCGGCCAGGGCGCAACCTTCACCGTCGAGCTGCCATCTGTTTCAACGCAAGAGACGGGAGCTCATGTCTCAGCAGTGCCGACTGCAGTCCTCCAGGGCATGCGTGTGTTTTTGGTCGATGACGATGCATTGACCGTGGAGACCTTTAGACTGCTGCTCGAGTCAATTGGAGCGACTGTCGACGTAGCGACTAACGCAGAGCGAGCGCTGGATCAGATGGAGAGCGCGCCACCGCATCTTTTGTTATCGGATCTTGGGATGCCCGGCATGGATGGCTACGAGTTGCTGCGAGCTGTGCGTAGCCGGCCTAAACTGGCCGGAATCTATGCCATTGCCATAAGCGGCTTCGATCGTCAAGCTGATGTCGATGCAGCTTTACGCGCAGGCTTTGATGCGCATCTATCCAAGCCAATTGGTCTCGATGCGTTGTTGACTACGGTCGCTCACCTTCAGAAAAGATAGCCCCACCGCAATGTCCACGCTGTAGACACAGGGCGGCAACTATGACGATCAAATGGGAGAGAACGAATACCCCGTGCTCACTTCTGCACCCTGTGCCGGCGTCCGGAATACTGGGACGATCCGCTGCCGCATAAGGTGTCGACTTCCGGCATGTGGGGTGCAGCCGTTCCCTTTCTGTTGCTCTCACCTTAGCATGACGCTCGCACAGGATCTCAGCGGCCAGCGCCGGGCCAAATTCCGCGTAGCGGTCGCGGGTCAAGCCCCGTGCACGTGACGCCAGCCCGGGGAGCCAACTGACGGTGGCCGGCTTGCCCCCATTTACGGGACAAGAGGCCGCGTGGACCGTCCTGTCGATATCGCTGCGCCAACCGCTCGACCGGGCGGCGACTGATACTGAGCTTCTCGGCCGCACACCAGCGTGCCAAATGGCCGTCTGCCACCGCCTGGATCACCTTCATGCGGTCTATCTCTCGCATGCTCATGGTCACCAATCCCTGTCCGTGCATCGCAGCCTCCCGAAGCGCCCGGCGAATCTAGGAGCCTACGAGGAGAAGCCTGAGGTGACATCTCTATTCATCTCAAAGGTGACATTACTAATAGTGGCCAACACCGATTGTCTAGGGCGTTCTCAGGTGTCGGAGCGCCCGGCAAATTCAAATGTCGGCACGGGCGTGCGGTTTGTGTGGAAGCCGGTTCTTTTTTGGGGCGGTGGCGCTGGCCGCTGTTGCGGGCGGGCAGAGCAGGGTGGTGGCCATGGCACGCTCCAGATCCAAGCGATTGATTTGCCGCTGACGCCGCGTGCCGGGCGCAACCTCCTGGGAACGGACCGGCACCCCCGACATCGTGCGCGACGGTCCCTCGGAATGCCGGCTGTCGCGTAGCGCCTGCACCTTCTGCGCGATCTCCAGCACGTGGCCCAGCCGCTTGTTCTCCACGATGGCGCCCTGGTCAACCTCCGGGTAACGAAAATAGGTGGTGTAGGGCAGGGATGCGCCATCGCCCCACAGCTCGATCCGCCCGTCCGGGTACTCGGCGACCTCGATGTATCGGTGCGCCAGGTGGCGGTGCGCGGGCCGGTCCTCGAGCAGGAACATCACCTTGTCGTACTGCAGGGTCAGGCTCTGCGACACCTTGCGCCATTCGCGCCAACAGAAGATCCGCGCCAGATCCTCGTCGCCACGCAGCGGCCGGTGCGCATCGAAATCGCTGCGCGGTACCTTGGCAAAGCGCGTGTTGAAATCGGCGATGAACATGGGGACGTAGGCGTTGGCGTCGGCCATCGAGCTAATGCCGCGTAGCCGCAGTTCCTTGACCAGCCGGTCCTGCAGCGTGCCATTCATCCGCTCGACACGGCCCTTGGCCTGGCTCGTATTGGCGCACAGGATGTCGATGTTGAGCTCGAACAGCGCGCGGCCAAACTGCGTATAGCCGCGGCCTTCGGGCGTCTGCTGGCGGTTTGTGCGGAAGATGCTGGCCTTGTCGGAATAGAACGCCACGGGCTTGCCGTGCTGCTCGACATAGCCGCGCGTGGCGGTGAAATACGCGAGCGTCGACTCGGTTGGCACGAACAGGAGCTGCATCAGCCGGCCGGTGGCGTCATCGACGTAGACCAGCAGCGTGCACGCCGGCGCGCGGTCCTCGAACCATGCATGGTCGCTGCCATCGATCTGCACCAGCTCGCCCAGGCAGGCGCGGCGGTTCCTCGGCTGGTGGACCTTGGGCGGGCGCAACTTGCGGGGCACCCAGAAGCCGGCGTCAATCATGATCCGGCGCACACAGGACGTCGAGAGATCGAGGCCATGGCGCTCGCGCAGCTTCTCGGCCGCCAGCGTCGGGCCGAAGTCAGCGTAGGTGTCGCGGATCAGGCCACGTGCGCGTGATTCCAGCCCGGGAGGCAGTTGGCGGTGGCCAGCTTGCCCCCATTTGCGGGACAGAAGGCCTCGTGGACCGTCTTCTCGATATCGCTGGGCCAGCCGCTCGATCTGGCGGCGACTGATACCGAGCTTCTCGGCCGCGCGCCACACCATCAGACCATCTCGGACGACGGCTTCGATAACTTTGCAGCGGTCCAGTTCCTGCATGCTCATGGTGATCGTGTCGGGGCGGCCCATGCTCGTGCTCCTGACTGGCGAAGGTCAGCCAGCATGGCAGGATCGGGAGCCTGGAGATACGACATTTGAATTCGTCTCAGGTACGACATTAGAAAAAACCGCCAACACCGATCGATACTCTAATGCATGTTATGTTAAATGAAAAATGTCAGCCGTATTCACAGGCCGGCTAACCGTGGTCCAACAGAACGCTCAGAGACCGGTCCAGTTTTTTGAGATCGCGGAACAGACTAGGGCGAGCCCTGACGCGAATGAGGCGGCTCATGAACATCACGGACGCTCCGGGGGTGCAGGAAGCACTGGGCTTCCCGATGACGCGCGAAGTCTCGCATCAGGAGTCGTTCGAAAAGGCGCTGTACTCCGATCAGGCCGAACTTCTCACCCGGCAAGACTCCCGGCGACCCGCGCTTCGCCACCATTTACTACAACGTGTCGCAAGGCGACGATATCCGCGGCCCGTGTAATACGGACAGCGCGCTCGCGTTCGTGAAGATCCGGAGCCGGCAGTTGACAGCGGCGATGGCACGGCGACGATCAATGTGCCTCCCGATCAGCAATCGACGCTGGAATCGCTTGCCATGCGGCGAGTCTGATCTCGACAGCGCCCCGCTGACGGGCGGAAGGAGCAGATGATGAACATACCGGCGTCGGTGCGCCATCGTTGGCGCCAGCACCCGCTTCGCGTGATATCTGGCCCGGCCACCGCGCTGGTTGGCCTGAGCCCAGTAATCTGCACATCCATAGGGTTCGAGTCCCATAGTTGGCGACAGGCCCGTGGAAACGTGTCAGACATTGGCCGATAGCATGCGCGCAGTATCATGCCAAACTGCTCCTATATGCCGAACTAAACAGTTATCCCAATTACGTCTTATGAGGTCGCTGGATTATGACCAGCGCGACATCTTCAGATCATTGCATTCCGCGTCCCTCGAACCCTCCATCGCAACCGTCAGTACTGCACTTGCTTCACAGACGTTCCCGCGGCGCAGGCGAGCACAGTTTGCTCCAGGCATAGAGAAGGTACGATAGATAGCAGGTGGTGCATGCGGTCAGTAAGACGGTGATAGGCTAGTCACACGATCGTTATCCCGGAGAGTTTATGAGCGACGCGGCGGCACGGACATTCGCAAGCACGGGCGTTTCGGGGCTTGACGATATTCTCAACGGTGGGCTCAAGGAAGGAAATCTCTACCTGTTGGAAGGCAGCCCTGGCACTGGCAAAACAACGATTGCCATCAAGTTTCTGATGGCCGGCGCGGAGAAGGGTCAACGTGGGTTGTATATCACTCTGTCTGAGACTGCTGAGGAGTTGAAGGACGGCATGTATTCCCATGGATGGGAGTTGGACCCACTGATCTCAATATTTGAGGTAACTCCGCCTGAAGCCCTTCTAGAGGCGAACCAGCAGCAGAGCTTACTATATTCCTCCGACCTCGAACTCGGGGAGACGGTCACGTCTATCCTCGCCGAGTTCGCTCGCGTTAAGCCCGGGCGCGTCGTTATCGACAGCCTTTCGGAAATTCGCTTGCTAGCCCAAAGTTCCCTGCGATATCGGCGCCAGGTTCTCGCATTCAAGCATTACTTCGCCCGCCAAAACGCTACCGTACTGATACTCGATGATCGTACCTCGGACGTGGAGGACAAGACGGTACATAGCATTGCTCATGGCGTCGTGAAGCTGGAGGAGCTTTCGCCGAACTACGGCGCAGAGCGTCGCAGGGTGAAGATTGTTAAGTACCGGGGCCAGTCATTCCGAGGTGGCTATCACGATTTCACGATCAAGACCGGTGGTGTGGCGGTCTTTCCGCGGCTGGTGGCACTGGAACATCGCTCCGTGTTTAGTCGCAAACAACGCACAAGTGGGATTCAGGGTCTGGATGACCTTCTTGGTGGCGGAGTCGAGCAAGGTTCCAGCGTACTTATTCTAGGCCCGTCAGGAACCGGTAAAAGTCTCTACGCACTCCAGTTCGTAGCGGCAGCAGTTGAGCGTGGTGAAAAAGCTGCGCTGTTCATATTCGACGAAGAACTCGGCCTGCTCTTCGATCGAGTCCGTGCCATGGGCATAGACCTCGAAGCCATGCGCGCCTCGGGGAAGCTGCATATTGAGCAGGTCGATGCGGCCGAACTGTCCCCCGGAGAGTTCGCGCATCGGGTACGCACCAGCGTGGACGACCTGCAGGCGAAGACAGTGGTGATCGACAGCATCAACGGCTATGAGTCCGCCATGCCGGAAGAGAGTGCGTTGACGCTTCATATTCACGAACTGCTCCAATACCTGAACCGGCAAGGCGCGAATACATTCCTGACCGTGGCCCAGCATGGCTTGGTGGGAGACATGAAGACACCCGTCGACGTGACGTACCTTGCCGATACCGTTATCCTGCTCCGCTATTTCGAAGCGCACGGACGCGTGCGCCGCGCCGTCTCGGTCATCAAGAAGCGCACCGGTCCGCACGAGGAATCAATTCGCGAATACAGGTTGGGCAACACGGGGCTCGTCTTCGGCGCTCCATTGGAGCAATTCCAAGGGGTTCTGAGCGGCGTTCCCAGGTTCTTGGGCGATGCGGGGCCGTTGCTCCCTCCTGAGGCAGACCCTGATGAATGACTGCCCAGCACTGATACTAGCGCCTGTTGGACGCGATGCGACCGTCGCCGCTTCGTTGCTGGCGAGGACGCAAACGCCCTGCCGCATTTGCGTCGACCTGCAGTCCCTCGCGCATGCGCTTGATGATTCGATATGCTGCGTGGTCGTGACCGAAGAGGAACTGCTGGATTTGCGGGAAGTGTCGGCGTGGGTGTCAACCCAGCCGCCATGGTCCGATCTTCCCTTCGTAGTGCTCACGCGGCGCGTCGCGGATGAGGGAAATCGCCTAGGAGAAGTCGCCCGGATAACCCAGAGCTTGGGCAATGTCACGTTCATCGAGCGACCGTTTCACCCCACCACCTTCATCAGCGTGATTGGCGCGGCCGTGCGCGCGCGTAGAAAGCAATTTGACGCCCGTAGAAGTCTCGTGGAACTGCATGAGGGCGAGGAGCGCCTTCGCACGGCACTGACGGCGGGCCGCCTTGGATCGTGGGAGCTCAACATAGCAACACAGACGCTCACAGCATCGGCTACGTGCAGGGCCATTTTCGGGCGGGCCGAGAACGAGGACCTCACCTACGACGACGCGCTGGCCACGACCCATCCGGAGGACCGCGAGCGCATCGAGGCGATGCTCAAACACAGCATCGACACGGGCGCCGACTACACTCTCGAGCATCGGTTGATCTTGCCCGACGGAAGTGTGCGGACCGTGGACGTGCGAGCCCGATACGTCGGCGATGGGATGAACGGGAGCGGACGGTTCGTTGGCGTCTGTCTTGACGTCACCGAGCAAGTGGCAGCAGCGGAACGGTTGCGTCGTGCCAACGAGTCGCTGGAAAGGAAAGTCCGCGAGCGTACGGCAGAACTCGAGACGTCCCACCGCAACATCCTTGAGGAGATACGCAAGCGCGAGCAGACCGAAGAGAAGCTGCGGCACGTACAAAAACTCGAGCTGATTGGTCAATTGTCCGGTGGAGTTGCGCACGATTTCAACAACCTGCTGGCAGCCATCCTCAATAATCTGGAGCTTGCCCGGAAGGACGCGTCTGCCAATCCGAAACTCTTACGTCTCATCAACGGCGCCTATCAAGGCGCTCGCCGTGGGGCGACGCTGACTCAGCGCCTGCTAGCTGCGGCGAGACAACAGGATCTTAACGTTGCTCCTACGAGTCTGCCCAAACTGCTACGCGGCATGGAAGAACTTATCGCTCGCTCGATTGGGCCATCCATCGACCTTCGTATAGAAACTGCGAACGAGGTACCCCTTGCTCTCGCCGACGCCGACCAGATTGAACTCGCGCTATTGAATCTCGTGGTGAACTCACGAGATGCGATGCCGCGCGGCGGACGCCTCTCTATTGCCGTGGACACGCTAACTTCGTCTGGTGACCCCGAACTCCCAGCAGGTCAATACGTGCGTATTTGCGTAAGCGACGAAGGTGTCGGGATGGACGCGACGACTCTTGCGAAAGCAGGCGAGCCATTCTTCACAACAAAAGAGGTCGGCAAAGGAACCGGACTGGGCATTTCCATGGTCCGCGGTCTCGCGCGACAGTTGCATGGGGCGCTGCGACTGGAGAGTGAACTCGGAAAAGGCACTCGCGCTACGCTTTGGCTCCCGGCACTCGCAATGACCAGTGAGTCACTGCTTGAAGAAGTCGCGCGTGATACGGGTCCACCGTCGGTTCACGCAGAAGCGGTTGGGAAAATTCTAGTCGTTGATGACGACACTCTCGTTGCCACCAGCACCACGCTGCTGCTGGAAGACGTAGGCCATGAAGTTGTCGTCGCAGAGTCTGGCGACGCGGCCCTCCAGTTGTTGGCAGAGGGCATGAACATCGACGTGCTGCTCACAGACTACTCCATGCCTTACATGACGGGACTGGAGTTAGCGGAGGCAGCGCGACTATTACGCCCGCAGCTGCCCATCGTTCTTGCAACAGGTTATGCGGAACTACCTGAAGCTGACTCAAGCATCATCCACCTCCGCAAACCCTTTCAACACGACCAGTTGATCAGTCGCATAAATCTGGCATTGGAGAGAGCTCGCACCGCAGGAACACATCGGGCTGACCGATAGCCGTTTGCGCCGCGACGCTACCCGCAATGCTGTATCCGGAGTGCTCTGTGCGTTCATTGCACTTGCGGGGATATCTCGAAGGGCCACGCCCGGCACTTGACGTAGCGTTGCTTAGCCACAGGCCTTGCGCTACGCGGCGCGGCGCTTTATCCGTGGCTTCGTCCTCTAAGTCAGCGCTCGGGTCCAAAAAACGGTTGTCTGTTTCGCTCCCTCCCTCGTTGCGACCGCAGTCTGGCGCTTGGCCTGAGCAGTCATACGGCCCGCGGGTACTATCGGCGACACGATTGGCCCGCGCGAGCACATTTCTCTTCACACTAACGCCGCAGATTAGATTTTTCTTCTTAAGGGTCTAGACTGTTTCATAGCCCGCGAACGTACCCGCCAAGACTCGTGCTCCTCGCCAGGCGTCAGAGTCATAGATGGCGGGGTGTTCGGCTCCCGACATCGCACCGCGCCGCTGGTTTCCGATCGCGGCTGCAACGGTCTCTACGTCCACAGCACTAGCGTTCTATAACCTTTACTACGCCTGAGCCATGACTATTACCCATCTGTTATCGAGTGGCCGCATCGCCGCCTCTGTGTTTGTCGTATTAGTCTTGATCGTAGCCGTGATCTTGCTGGCCGAGAACGATAGTCGTCGCGATTGCCGCGATGTCGCCAACGCGTATGGGCGCACTGCCGAATCTTATCCCTGTGGTCCGATGCTTTGGTGATCGCCCCCTCAGCGAGAGGTTTCGGCATTTCGCAGATTTCTAATCTGGCTTGCTTACATGCTATGTGTAGTCGTGCGTTGACAAGCACCACGTGGCGTGTTGAGGGAAAACCTGATCAACGTGGCGTTGGTTTCGACCGAAGCCAAGGTGGGCCGCGAGATGCCAGGCTGATGGGCAAAGAGAAGACGTTCACTCATCCGCCAACGGCGTGACTAACGCGCGCCGGGCGCTAGGGCTCAGCTCGTGGCGAGCGGCCGCGACAGATAGAACGCGAACCTTGCCTCCTCCACAACGCGGCGGAGATGACTTTTATAAGCAGTCTCATTCCTCGTTTCCGCGATGTCCCAATTGCGTCCTTTCACGTCCAAAGGATGGTTTTTAGGCATCGACAGCACAACCGCTTCGGCCAGCCCATCAGGCGGTTGATCTTTCTGCCATGTTTGACAACTCCGGGCACGGGAGCCCGGCAAAGCTGGCCAATACGACTTCGCAATCTCACGTGATCATCTGAGACTCAGCGTTCGCTCCGGTGAAACCGTCGGGTCTCGGAAACGAACACCGTTCTCGATATCGCGCACGCCCCACACACCTTCGGTGATCTTCTCAACTAGACGACGCTCGTAACGATCTTTAACGGTGCCCACGAGTCTGATGACACCAGCCTCTATGTGCACGGTCACATCAAATACGTCGACACCAGGATGCATTGCCAACCGTTCGCATACATTGTCCAGGACATGCTCATCGGGCCGGCGGTAGTTTTTGGGCATGCGACTGACCATGCCAATCTGGGGAAACGTTGCAGGGCGTAGACCGTCACACAAGCTGGTTCTCGACCTCAATTCCTCTTGCGGGCGCGTGGTAACCGGGGCACGTCATGCGAAACTCTAGCTGGTGTAAATAAGACGGCACCTTGATCTCGCTGGCTGGGCCGCACGCGCCCTCATTGATGCGAGCGCATATGAGTGCCAATGCTCGGAGGGCCTAGTGTGAACGGTGCCAGCATCGGGAATGGAATAGCTCACTCGGCCGCGACGGAGAGGAAGTATCTTAAAGAAACACAACGCACCTGGATGGACCTTGCCGCCTACGCTGGCAGGCCGATCTTTCTGCGCCCGAAATGACTTTTCTTCAATGCCCACCCACAGCGGACTACCGCGATGGAATATCGAGGGAGAGATATGTCCCCGGAACTCACAGTTAAAGCTTCATCGCACTATCATGCAACCATGAGCCAAAGTACCCGACTTCATACCTACTCCAACCCGACCCAAGTGCTGCGAGAACGTGCCGAGGCCATCCTCTGGATAAAGACCCAAATGGCGCGACACGGTCTTCAATTCGAAGATCTTAAAAGAGCGGGTTTTGATGAACACGCCTCGGCCGGCTCAACGTCAAGCGCGCAAGCTCGCTTTCGAGATGCTCAAGGCCATGTTTGGGACGGGCAAGGCGCGTTACCGGCCTGGCTGCAGCGCGCCGTGAATGCCGGCCAGTCTGTCGAGCATTTTCGTGTTGACATCTGACAGGTATTCGGCCGAGAGCCTCCGGGCATGACTGCGCTGCGGCCGATCATCACGCAAACTTGGTGATTGTGGCAGGGAGTCGCGCTCAGTTGTATCCCATAAAATCCGCGCTCTGCGATGCGTATCAGCAGTTAGGTCGGTAGGCTGCCGGATCAATGGTGGTGAAGTTGTCTATGCAAAATTGTCTGTAATGGCTCGTATTTGGACGACGGATCGTTGCGTCGCGTTTGCTAAGATCGAAGCTCTCGGTCCGACTGGATTGGTCCTGTGCCGTACTGACGCGAAAGGTCTAGGATGGCAAAGTCTCGGACACCACGCTCTCAAAGCCAAGACGACCATGCCCAAAGCTATCCCAGCAATTCAACAACGTCCGGACGATGGGAACAGCTACCAGGCAGCGTTGGATGCCTCATTGGAGATGACATTTCCTGCGAGCGATCCCATTTCCCCAGGTGCCGCGTTGGGGATGGCTCACCAATTCAGCACGTCTCGTGACCAGATCGACTGGCGGCAGGCTGCTTCGATCGACATGCAGAGTCCAGCGAGCCCGGTCCAGCGGCCTCACCCGCCCGCGCTTGACGAGATACCGGCTAAAGGAACGTGACATCCGTCCCTAGGGGCGCAAAAAAAAGCCAGCCCGAAGGCTGGCCGATTGTGTCGCATTATTTCCCAACAAGCCCCGGGGCGGACTCGATCGGGCCGGATTAATGCCAACACCTAGCGTAACCATGCTAGGTATAGAAGCCAGCGCATACAACCACTTTCGGGTTCTTGGTCTCCTTCCTGCGGATAAGTGGCGGATGGCATCCGTTTTCCGCGCGGCCGCTCGAGCGCTTTCGCACCAAACGCCACGACCGGAAGGCTACCTTGACCACTCGCGACCGGACCCTCATTGGCTCTTGCAGGGAGCTCTTAGTGTTCTCGAGCCTTTTAGATTTGACGGCATGCGGTGCCCAGTGAAGTTGGCAAGGGAGCGCTAGGTGGAGGTGAGAGACGCAACAATTGCCAATGCGAAGCCTTTTGACACGCGTGCACAACAAAACCGGCGAAGTCCAGTATTGCATTCCGTCTGAGCTAATAGGACAGGCTCACGCGCGCGATGGACCCTAACAGCGCTTCGCACTTGACCGCATTGACTGGAACGGAACTTGCGGCAACGGACACACCTTTCAAACTATAGGAGATCAGCCATGAGCATTTTCAAGGACATTCTCAATAAGCTATTGCACCGCGGCGATCAGCAGGCGCAAGCCACTACAGGAGTGGCAACGGGCACGCCGGCTGGCGACACCGGCGCACCTCTCTCGGGCACAACTTCAGGCGGCCAGCCTGCCCTGGGCAGTAAGGCTGCCGAAGCACAGCCAACGACAGGCGGAGCAACAGGAGCGTCAGGCCCGCCCCTGCCGACTGCGCTAGCGCAAGTGGACGTCGAAGGCGTGATGGACAGCGCGGTGAAGGAAGCCGGGGAGACGCTTAACTGGCGCACGTCGATCGTCGATACGCTCAAGGCGCTCGGTATTGATAGCAGCCTTGAGCACCGCAAAGCGCTGGCGAAGGAATTGAATTATTCGGGTGACACGAATGACTCCGCCGCCATGAACACCTGGCTGCACAAGCGCGTGATGCAGGAGTTGGCACAGAACGGCGGTAAGCTGCCTAAAACCCTGACGGAGTGAGCACGTCTGCGCAGGCCGGACGGAAAAGCCATTCGCCCTCCCCGCCGTCCCGCGCGCAGCATAAAGAGCAATCACCATTTCGTGAGTGACCCCCACGATGACGCCGTATCCCAGCCTCTCGGATCGCTCGAGGGGCATTTTTTTGTGCTCTTAATTGCTTTGCCGACACGACGACCCGGTGCCGATCAGGTACTCCCTCGCACACGATTACACACATCCCCTCTTTGAACGTGCCCGCAGATATCGAGGGACGGTGTTAGAAATTCTGCGGCGCCCAGTGACAACGACACGATTAGAGACCAGTCCCTGGGAATTTACAGAACGCCGCGCTCCAACCAAACGATATCCGAGGATTCAATGCCCAGCGCCTGAGCGAACTGATCGTGCGTCAATCCGTGCCGTTCGCGCTCCGCGCGCATCATCCGGCCAAGCTCAGCCACAGAGCTTTGGCGCTCGTGTACGCCGGCAGCATTGGTGGGGCGAGCGGCATAGCTGGAGGCATGCAGTCTGTTCAGGTCGTGCTCTCTCTGGAGGGTTTCCATCCCCGCGAGTGCGCGGATTAGGTATGCGAGAAGTCTGACGGCACTTTCAAAACCGCGACATCGGGAATAGTCTTACATTGCTGTACGACAGGGCCTTGCCCACGAATGCCGCTGCTGGGCACGCTTTTCAGTTAAAAAAACCGCCTCCACGGCGGATAATTCGTTCCATTCTCATCTTCGTCGGTTGGGCTGACGCTCTTATCGACGAAACTCAGTACTACGTTGAGATCTACAGCTGCAAGCCGACCGAAAATGCATTGATTGTGGACAGGGACGCTCTCTTCATCAGCGGATTGAGCGCCGATGAGACACTGACGCAGGAGAAGATGGGTCTCAGAGCTCAGGCCGGAATAGGTCGAGCGTAGGTCCACTCGAAGCGGTCGCCGGCGCGTGTGATAACGCCCGCCGACGTCTCCGCGAAATGCGCGGTGAACACCGTGGCCCCCGTTTCCGCCGCACGCTGGAGCAAAGCGAGGCGAGAAGCGCGGGCCTCCTCCGGATGCTGGCAGAACATCGAATTCCAGTTTGGGTGGTGCACCTGCACCGCGCTGTGCATGACGTCCCCCGAAAACAGCGCCGTTTCGCCGCGCGAGCGGATCTCGATGGCCATGTGCCCGGCGCTGTGTCCGAACGTCGGGATGAACCGGATGCCGTCCATAACATCCGCGCCCGCATCAGGCACCGTGCGCGCCTGCCCTGCCCCAATGACCGGGGCAACGCTGTCATCGAACACCATGCGACGTGGCGCCCCCTCGGGCGTCCCGAAAAAGTCGCGCTCACGTTCGCCAAATACATACGTGGCATTCTCAAACAACGGCACCCACCTGCCCTCGCGGCGATGCGTATTCCAACCCACATGATCGACATGCAGATGGGTCAGCAACACGTAATCGACCTGCTCTGTATGAAAGCCCGCGGCCTTGAGACGCTCGAGCACCGGGTTGTCGAGGCAGTCGAACAGTGCGCTGAACGGCCGCGACTTGCCATTCCCGATGCCCGTATCGACGACGATGGTGTACCCATCCAATTCGACGAGCCACAGATGCGTTTTCAGCGGTACGCGTCGAAGGGCCAGGTCGAGGCTCTCCGCGGCGAAGCGCTCCGACAGCGCGCGTCCGAGGTCCTCGGTCCATGCCGGGAACAGGCGCTCGGGGGCGAGCGGAAATTCCGTCTCGTCAACGCGGGTAATCGTTGCGGCGCCCACTCGGTGGACATTCGGAAAGGTCTTCATGGAAAAAGGACGCTCGCGGCGTCTCGACAGCGACGAACATGCGTCCACTATCGTGCAAGACGCCGCTCGCTACCAATTCTTTTCAGGTAGGGCGGTGATACCTTTCAGGCTAGCCAAACTGCGCGGCGAAGCGCTTTGGCGTGGCGTTTGTCTCTGCAGCGAACTCACTGAGCGCGAGGTGCGCTCGCTGGCCTACCAGATGAAGGTGGCCAAGTTTCCGGCGTATCGAGATCTCATGGGCTTCGACTTTACATGCAGTGAAGTCGACGAAGCACTGGTGCGCCTCCGCCGTTGTAAGTTCCTCGCGTCCAACGTCGTGCTGGTTGGTGGACCCGGGACCGGCGAGACCCACATCGGCACTGCAATCGGTGTGCAGGCCGTAGAGCATCATCATCGGCGCGTGCGGTTCTATTCAATCATCGAACTCGTCAACACGCTGGAACTGGAGAAGGCCGCCGGCAAGCCAGGACATCTGG
The DNA here is from genome assembly GCF_008693385.1 of Cupriavidus pauculus. NCBI lineage: Bacteria > Pseudomonadati > Pseudomonadota > Betaproteobacteria > Burkholderiales > Burkholderiaceae > Cupriavidus > Cupriavidus pauculus. Next base: position 51,604 of record NZ_CP044066.1, on the reverse strand, counting down.
CGACGCGGCTGATGTACGCCGATCTGGTGATCCTCGACGAGAATGGGCTATCTACCATTTAGCCAGGCCGGCGGCGCAATGCTGTTCCACCTCATCAGCAAGCTCTACGAACGTACCCGCCTCATCATCACCACTAACCTCAGCTTCGGGGAATGGTCGGCTGTCTTCGGCGGCGCCAACATGACCACGGCGCTGCTGGATCGTCTGCCCCATCACTGCCACATCGTCGAGATCGGCAACGACAGTTACCGGTTCAAGAACAGCAGCATTCAGCCGAGCAAGGAGAAACGCACAAAGCAGACACCAGTCAGTGAAGAGGCATGTCCTTGGGGTGGGTCAGTTTTCGATGCAATTGGTGGGTTCGGTCTCGGTGCAATTCAACACACAGACCAACACACAGACCAACGATAGGGTCCTGCGGACACCATCCGTTCCCATGAGGCCAAGATCGACGTCGGGGCCGCCAGTCACCGACAACTCTCTGACTAGTGCGGTATTGCGCCGGCCGCCTCGCGTTGGGCGGCGCAACCTCGCCCGCCGTACGGCGAAGCATTGAATGCGTCGATGTCAGACGATGCCAAGCCAGACGGTTAGTGCACGGTCAACTTCCGCCATGCGGTCGCTGTCCAGTCGGCCAATGACCTTGCCAATCTTCGTTCTCAGTGGCGACTGGATCTTGTCGACCATGATCTCCGATATCTCGCGAAGCCCATTCTGCTCGTCCGGCTCGACACGAATGCGAAACGCCGGCGTATTGCGAAGCTCGCTGGTAATGGGCAAAACGTTGATCGTCGGATGCTCGTCTAGGTAAGTGTTGGACTGAATGACAAGGGCTGGACGTGGCTTACCGAACTCGGTGTTCATTGCCACTACAACGACGTCACCTCGCTTCATTCCCACCCCGACGTATCACTCATTTGGCTAAGCTCTTCTGCCAGCTCCCACTCGCGAGGCTCCGCGGCGATAAGTGCTGACTGTCGCTTGCACTCGGCGATGTAGATGGGATCACGCGTGTCAGGCACCCATAACAACACTTGGCGCAGCCCCAACGCTGCCTTTGCGGCCCGAAACTCCCTGGCACGTAGCGCAGTGCTCTTCGCCATGCTTCTCCCCCGTTTGTCGTTACTAGTAACACGCGAACAGTATAACCTGCGCATCCGTTATTAGCAACGATATAGGCTGTTATCGGGTATGCGATCCATTTTCACATGTGAAAGTGGTGAGCAGGATGGGATTGGCAGTTAGTTGCGATTTGATGAGCGTGTGGCGCCTACGAGCTGGTGTCTTCGCAACAAGGTGGCAGGAGCCACGCTCCTAGCAGTAGGCACTGCGCACGGTCGTTCGTGCTCTCAAGCTGTTGGTCTTTCTGACGGCCGGCAAAACGGCCGGGGGGATCATGCCCGCGGCTCAGAGAGCAGTGAAAGGATGCGCGGATCATGCTCGACGCGCTCGGCCTCGAGGATGCGAGCCTTCTCCGCATCCGGATGCGATGGGTTAAAAACGTAATTCGACGCGTAAGGCACTAGGACGCTCGGCACCTTCAGGAGCAGACTGGATCGGACGGACAGCCATTCCGTGCCGGCATTCTTCGACCAGCCGGCGTTCTGCTTCCAGTCTGCCGGCAGGTCCGCAATGCTAGCGACCGCGATGGCGTCATCAACCTCGACTTTCAAGAGCTGGTAGTTTCTCGGCAGATCCTCGATTCTCGAGAGCTCGTGGTGAACTAACACCTCAAGGAGCGCAAGCGCAGGGTGTTCTGCAAGATACACAACCGGCTGACCGGGGAAATGCCATCGTCCTCCTGCGCGCAGTCCACCGACGCCTTTGAGATCCGCGTAGTTGCTGATTCGCCAAAGGATCATCAGGCAAAGTACCCTTCGTCGATTTGCACGAGTTGCTCCTCGACGAGATGCGCCCCTTGCTCGGTCCCAGCCAGAGACAACGGCGCCATCCCGCCGAGCCGCTGCTGCTTTTGACGCAACCAGTTCAATCCGCGCTCGACATCACCGAACGTGTTCACCGCCAGGGCAAGAATCCGAGCCAGCCGAATGGCTTTGTCTGATTCCTCCACCGTCAGCGGTTGGCCCTTCTCCCGACGATGACTCAGCGTCCGCCGGGGAATGATGAAGGCGACTTCGTCCCACGAGAGACCCGTCTCGAGCAGACGCTCGAGTGTCTCTGCCGGCAGCCTGTCACTCGCCAACGTCGCCAGATCGGCGCCGCCGCGCACCTTAGTGCTCAAAAAAGCACTCAAGTCTTCGAGGTAGCGTTCATAAGGCGCCTGAGCGCCTGATGGGTGAAAGGCGATGGTTCGCATGACAGGCTCCGGCAATATGCCCTGATATTAACGGCAAATTGCCAAACAAGCAACCGTCAGGACTCCGCCTCACTGCGCTCGCCATCCTGCTTGACAGTGCCGCCTGCACTGCCAGGTGCGTCATACTGATGACACGGCTCCCATCGGCGAGCGTCGCCGTGGCTTTGATGTCGGCCCCGCCGGCGGCAAGCGTCTAAGTGGTGGCGAAAATGCCGACCGGAGCAGCGGCCGTCGCCATCACCGAAGCGGCTGGAGCCTTGTCCGTGGCAGCACGGTGGCCACGGCCGGATCCGACGACGTCCACGCGAAGCCAGCGCCCTTCAATTCCGTGCCATTGGCAGCGAGCAATGTCGCCTTGAAGGTCAGCCTGCCACCAGCAACAGGTGCGGCCTTCCCGGTGTCGGCCACCAAGCGCGAAGCTGCCGGCGTGGTGGCTGGCGTCGGCGATTGTCGTCGGTGCCGCAGGCGGCGAGCAGCGCCGCGCTGAGCACACGGCAAGGCCGGCAGCGCGCGCGCCGACAAGAGCCCGTGGAAACAAGGACTCCACCTGTATTGATATAGAAATACCGGTCCGGCATATTCGACAGCCCATCGGGTGCCGCCGAAGTTTTCCATTGGATGGTGCGAGGTGTCTGTCGCGGACCGTTGCGTCCGACGCTCTATGGCAGCGGCTCGACAATCGCCATGCCGATATTGCCATTGCCCGTGGGGAATGGACTGCCCGGCACCGGTGTCAGCGCACCGGTGGTTGAATTGATTGCGAAGCCGTAGAGCTCGCCGAGGAAGGACGGCGAATACAGGAAGCGCCCGCTCGGATCGACGTGCAGGCGTTGCGCGTTGAAGCCGGTGGGCGTGCTCCCCAGGTTCTGATCGAACAAACCCGTCGTCAGATTGCGCCGCACCACCTGAATCCCATTTGCAGTCTGCCCCCCAGTCAGGACATAGGCAAACGGACCCGACGGGGCGAGCACGATGTCGGTGGGCGAAAGCATGGTCGGGAAAACGTCAATCGCGGTCACGGCACCCCTAACGGGGTCGATAGCGCCGACGCCGATTGTGTTGCTGGACATGTTCAGCGAGTACAGCATCCGGCCATCGGCAGACACCACAGCGCTACGCGCGCCTGAGCCAGTGGGTGGCGTCGTGTCTGGCAAATAGACTGTGCCGAGCAACGGATCAAAGGCCATGGACCACACCTCGTCCGTTGTGGTGTTCACCGAATAGATAAACCGACCATTCGGCGACACGGCAACACCTGATGTACGACCGCTCAAGTCACCGCTCCAGTACCCCTGTCCAGTAGCTGTCGCCGTGTTGGTGAGGGGGTTGATGCTGAATGCGAGGACAGTGCGCCCTGCGCCAATAATTAACCACTTGCCCGTGGGATGCACGGAGATAACCTCCGGCATCGGGGAGGTCGGCGCGCTCGTGCCAGAGATAACGCTCAGGGCGCCAGTGGCTGGATCCAGCTGGTATGCCTCCACCGCGTCGTCGTCGCGCATGATCGCGTAGCCCACCAGCCCCGACGGCAGGAAGGCGATGTCAGTCACCTTTCTCGTTGTGGCGAACGGGCTGCCAGGCACTGCGGCAAGCGTTCCGTTGCGCGGATCGATCCGATAGACCGAAATCTTAAAATCCACGCTGTTGGGCACGACCACGAACTGGGCCTGCACGCAGTTGATCGTCACATCGGTAACGTTGGTGCCGGCGATGGTGCCGCTGCCGTTCTGCACAGTGCAGGTCTGCCCGGCAGGCTGGCCAGACACCGTGACGCCGTACAGCGTCCCGGCGACAAGCCCGGTGGGGAATGAGAACGCCCCGCCGGCGCTGACGACCGCCGTATCGCCGTTGGCCCCGGCCAGCATCAGGCTCTTCCCCGCGGCCAGACCGGACACCGTACCGCCCACCGTGTAAGTCGGCAGCGGCACCGTGGTCGGGCGGGCCAGCGCGGCGTTGCCGCACAGGCGGGCTCCTGTGGGTGTATCCGCGCAGGCGGCGAGCACGGCGGAGCCACCCAGCGTGGCAGATGATGGACTGCTGATCTGTGCTGAACGGCCGTCCACTGCGGCGGTCACGGGGAAAGTGATATCGCCGGTGCTCCACGACCAGTTGATCAGGTCGGCGATACCATCGACGCCATCCGAGCGCCGCACGGCGGCGGTCACGGTTTGAGCCGCCGCGCCGGCGGTCACTGTCAGGGTCGCGGGCGACAGCGTCAGCGTGTACGACTTTGCGGGCGCCGATTGCACTACCAGATGCGTAACCGCGGTAGCTCGGCCGCCATCGGCAAGCGTCGCCGTGGCCGTGATATCGGCTACGCCAGCATTGCGGGTCTGCACCGTGGCATAGGTGCCGACCAGAACCGAAGCCGAGATTCCTGCCGGCGACTTGTCCGAAGCCCCTGTGACCACGGCAACCGATTCGTCGGAAGACGTCCAGGCGAAGCTTGCTCCTTTCACCTCATTCCCATCGGCGGCAAACACCGTCGCCTTCAGCGTCAGCGTGGTGCCTGCTACCGGCGCAGCGCTGCTTGTGTCTACGACAACCTTGGTGGCGCCCGGCGTAGCTGACTGGGCGGGAGTGGCATTGTCATCGGAACCGCAGGCAGCAAGTACCGCAGTCGCAAGCAAGGCAATACCGAACGCGCGTGCGCCGGCAGGAAGACGTGGAAACATGGATCCGACCCGTAATGTTCTGGTTGTAGCCCGGCGCTATCGCCCGGCGCCCTGCGCGCGACTATCACGGCGCTGGCGCGTGCTGCCTGTCCCCGAACAGCGGAGACTAGCCCGGCTCCCTTCTTGGTGGCCGCTATGGCTCCCATTGAATTACGTCCGGGACCTCATTTTTCTTGAATCGGCACCTGCGGGCTAAGTTTCGGTGCCCGGACGGCGGTCCGGTCTCAACGAGAACGACCTCGCAAAGTGAGGTTGGCGAATTTCCGCATGCTGCACGCGAAGACCCGAGGGCGTCGGCACGACCGCCTGCCCTTCGATGTGCAATGCACCCTCGTTGGAACTGACCTGAAGATTTTCGCGGCTCACGCCTGGGAGGTCAGCCCACAACGTAACGCCATTAGTGTCTTCCACAATGTCCACAGCCGGGACCAAGGTGACTCGTCCGCCCGCACCTCTGCATGACGGGGGTGGCGCCCTAACGTGTGGCCGGCGAGTGAAGAAAGCTCGGCGAGCGCGGTGCGCTGCCGCATAGCCGACGATCGTATCCCCCATGCGTCGGGAAGACGATAAGCATGCTTATTCGACACAATGCCACATTGTCATATGCCGCTTCCGCTTACTCGCGGGATGACGCCGAGTCTCGCGTCGCGCGGCGAACCGGATAGCTACTCATGTCATACCAACCCACCTTTCAGTCGCGTCGCATTCTCTTGCACTTCTTCACCTCGTTAGCCGCGCTTTCATTGGTCGGCTGTGCAACGCGGGAGTCTCGTCACAACAAGCTAACTCCAGCTCAAGTAGCCTTGCTGCAAAGCGAAGGCTTCAAGCTGACGGAAAATGGCTGGGAACTCGGGTTGGCTGAGAAAGTACTGTTTGGCGTCGATGAAGACTTCATTGCTGCCGACCGTGAGGCGCCACTGCTGCGACTTGGGCGCTTACTTGCCGATGCAGGCATCAACGACCTCAATGTGCACGGGCATACCGACGACAAGGGTAGCGCGGAATATAACCAGCAACTGTCGGTGCGTCGGGCGACCGCTGTGGCCCGGCTGCTCGAGCGTGCCGGATATTCGCAAGAGCGTATCCATATACGCGGACTGGGAAAATCCATGCCGATTGCGGATAATCGCACCGCGTTAGGCAGAGCGGAAAATCGTCGCGTATCCATCATCATTGAGGTCGGCTGAAAAGCCGCTCGCCGCGACGTCGTATCGTGATTAGTGCTTCCAGCTTGTCAAGCAAGCTGCGCACACTCACGATAGTCTGTTCGACAGAGGGCTCCGTAACCAGAACCGGGATATTTTCCAGCGCGTATGAGATCGTCGCCTTGATTGTGAATCGCTGCGCGAAATCGCCCGCCTGCACCGTCCTTCCACATTCCAGTCAGTTTGTCGCACAGTCGGCGATGCGCCATCTTTCGGGAAGATCGCGCATCGCCGGCACGCGGGCTGGCTTGCCATCGCCACCGGGGCGACCATTGTCGCATCGCATGGACAGAGGAAGCCCTAAACCTTAACGCCGGAATCTATCCCAGGCTTTCATCTTTGATCACACGCTCGCCCTGCAGAGGAGTCGCGATGTCTTTAACACATCTTCGTCGCGTCAATAGGTGTACCGCGCATGCTGCGCTTTCGGCTCAACGACGCGGCTTGCCGGGCATTGCCTAGGCAATCAGGTGGTGATCCAACCCGGAGCGCGATGTTTAAAACCTCCACCGCACTCCCACCGTCCCGGTATGGTCCTGGTTGCCGCCGCCGAACTGGCCGGTATACGGTTGGCTGCCGTCGAAGGCCAGCGTGGTAGCCGGGCGCACGTCGCCGAATGCATGGCGCCAGCCCGCCCCGACGTAGAATGCCGCCTCGGAGCCACCAAACTGAACCCGCACGCTAGTGCGCAGGCCTAGCGTTGTGGTGGTCAGGGTGTTGCTATCGCCGGGGCTGTGCAGGGCCGCCGAGCCGCCCGTCTCCGCGAAGCTGCGCGTGCGTGTATCGCTCCATGCCACGCCGGCATACGGTTCAAGCTGGGTTGCCGGTGATAGCGGCACGGCGTAGCCGGCTTCCGTGAAGACCTGCGCCGTGCTGGCATGATAGCTGGCCGTCAAGGACTGGACCGTGCTGCCGCCGAGGTTGGCCTGCCGGTCGGTGTTGGCCTCGTGCCAGCTATAGGCGGTGCCGAACAGCCATTTGAGCTTGCCGCCGCCGAGCGCGAAGGCGCGGCCGCTATAGAGCGTGGCGCTGAAGGAATCGGTGATGGCGCGCGAGGAGCGTTTGCTCACGCGCAGCGTGCTGTTGGCGTAGCCGAATGCCCCGCCGATGCGCCAGTCTTTCCCCATCGCTCCGTCGCCACCCAGATAGAAGCCGCCCGTCTGCTGGCGCACGCGCGCCGCGGCGGCACTCCCATCGAAGGTCTGCCAGTTGCCAATCACCTCCACCCACAGTGGCTGGGACGCGGATACGGGTAACGCTGCGGCCGGCAGAGGGCCGCCTAGCTGGGCGACGTGCGCGCCGGGCAGCATGCCGGCGGACAGGCTGTCGTTCAAATGCGCCAGCGGCAGCGCCCGCGCGCCACCCGCCAGGGTCATCAGACCCGTGGCCACGCTGGCGTGGGCCTCACCGGAGAGGCTGTCGAAGACGGCCGGCGGCGCGCCCTCGGGCAGCGTCACCACGGCTTCGTGCACCGGGTTGCTGTCCGACAGGGTCTCTAGTGCGTTGGCCACGGCACGCTGGTTGCCGGTGACCGCAGCGTCGGCAAAGCGCATCGGGCGCGGGCCGCCTCCGCCAGTGCCACCACCTGCGCCCGGATCGACCGGCGAGACGGGCGAGACCGGGTCCGTCACGTCCTTGCGTGCGAGTGCTAGGGTGACCTCGTTGGGGCCATAGGTCAGCGTCGGGTCAAGGAACGCGTAGTTCGAGCTGACCGACGCAAAGCGGCCCTGCACCATCCCAGCCGTCAGGATGCTGTAGCGGCGCGTGGACGCGAAGTTGCCGTCGGGGCCGACATGGACCACCGCGCCGCCGAGTGTGGCCGTACCGCTCACCGCCACACGGTTGCTCGCCGAGGAGGCCGGGTCTGCTTCCACGCGATAGGTCGAACCGGAGGCCAGCATCAAGTCGCCATTGACGGTGAGCGTGCCGATAGAATTGCCCGGGGCCCGCGTGCCGCCTGATGCAATCAAGGTACTGCCCACGCTGCCGGCGCCGCTCAGCGTGGCGCCATTGTTCACCGTGACCGCACCGGGCACGCTACCGTTCACGGCCAGCGTGCCGGCGCTGACCTGAGTCGCACCGGTATAGGTATTCGTGCCGCTCAGCGTCAGCGTGCCGGTGCCGATCTTGATCAGCCCGCCGCCGGTGCCTCCACCGGCACCGCCATCCTCGATCGTGCCGCTCACCGTGGTGGAGGTGTTGTTGCCGCCCACGGTCAAGGCGTTCTGGCCGAGCTGGAAGCGCCCCGCCCCCGCGATGGCGCCTGCGGTGATCCGGTGGTCGAAAGCCGGACCGGATGTGCCCGAGAAGTCGACCCAGCCACCCGCGTCCGTCACCAGCGAGGCGTTGCCAGCGGTACTCCAGCCCCAGAACTCGGTATAGCTGCCACTGCGGGTGGTGACCTGGCTGTTACCGCCGGTGCTGCATTGGCCGCCGTGCTGCTGCCGAGCAGGTACGTGAACCCGCCGAGGTTCGTCACCTGGGCATTGCCGAGTGTGCCGGCTCCGTAGAGGTTGATGTAGCCGGATCGATTGACGACCTGCCGGCCGCCCAGGTAGAAGCCGCCGTTCAGGCGCAGCGTTGCGCCCATGGAAACGCAAGGAACGCAATCCCTGAAGAAGAAAATTGCGCTCTACAAAATCTCTATGCGTTCGAAGTACAGGGTGGCACTCAGGTGTCGGGGCGTCAGTTGGGCGGCCAGACCGACGGGCAATACGCCAACAGATTTGCAGCCTCCTAATAGCTGCTCAGCAATACACGAAAAGCGAAAAGACGCAATTGAGCATCTTATTTTTCTGAGTCTCGCGCCGTGTAGTTTGATGGATCACGCTCCGTGGCCACAAGTACTTTATTCCACCTCACACCATGCCCAAACCTGCGGTTAGCAATGAATTTCAAGAGCTGATCTAGCTTGCCGCAGTCTCTCAGCTGTCGGTTGTTCATCACTGAATCGAGGATGCGATCGGCGTGCGTCTGCGTTAGTGCCGCGTAGTCGGCCCATAATGCGGAGACGAGTGCCTCAACCCAACCGTTTGCCGATGCGTAACTCTTTGCAGCGCAGAGGGAATCTACAATATGATCAACGATCTCAACGGGTATGTCCTCCACTAAAAGCATGTGAGAGATATCCTCCGCAGACAACTTCTTTATCCGAGTCACGGCAGCCGTCCGAAGCTCAGGCAATGGGAGAATCTCGTCGACGTCCACAATGGAGGTCTCCGGCAGAGACTGTACCAGCAGCACTAAGCCGGCCCGGATTCCCGGCGACAAGGCACCCCAGCCATCCCGCAAGCGGGCCAAGATGAGCAGAAGTCGCTCGCCGTGCTCCTTAATATCAAGGGACTTGGATAGGGCTGAGAACTCGTTGTTGAAGAGCAATTGCCACAAATCGGGGCGCTTCTCTTTAACGAACCAAAGGCCATTGATGTACTTGGCTCTCTTACGACTCTCCACCGCGCCGCGTAACAAGTCTTTCAACACAACCACCAAAAAAGCCCGGACAAGCGATTGTCGCCCAGTCATTAAAGGGCTGTGAGCAAGCGCTTCGAAAGCCTTACGACGGTTCGTTGGAAAGTAGTCGCCCGTGAGCATTTTCATGACCATGTCTAGCGCGTGCCTACCCTGAGCAGGCTCGTTCTTCATCACATAGTCTATGGCAGCGCGTATATGCGCGCGAGCAAGCTCGGCTGACGGCGCAAAAGGCTCTCCTTCCATATTGTGAGACGGGTGCGCACAGCGGTTTCTGTCTTCCTGAATTCTCTCCAGTTCGATCAACTCAGAATCGGAGAAAAGCTCGAAATCCTTCTTCGCTACGACTAAAAGCGATCGCTCGAATTTTAGTGAGGCGGAGATATCACCGTCTTTATGTATGCGCTCGTATTCTTCAATCGTCTTTGTTGCCGCGGCATCGCCGTTAATCGATAGCTCTTTAAGTTTGTCTACAATATCGAAAGCAAGGGCCACCCAAGTCATAATGACGGCCGAGCGGTACGCTCCAGCCTTATAGGCCGTGACCGCTTCACCAATATGGACACGAGCTCTTTCATTACGACACCGCAACACTAGCTCGTCTAAATCGCCCAGCATAGGAGACCTCAACTTAACGCATCAAAGCTGACAAATCTAGCACGCATGCGACAACGAATCTATAAGCGAGCGAGCCTTAATAATTTTTCGAAGGGTGTACCCGAGTCGTCAAGGCGTTGCGATAGAAGCTACCCGTGTGGGAGACGCGTGCAACCCGCACCGCGAGGCCTCGTGGAATAAGGTTCTCCGGAAGGGCGGGAGAAACCCACTGAATCAAGAATGGAAACCCGTTAAGGGCCACTTTGGATACGCACGGATCGAATGCATCCTTGGGGATGCCTCAGTTTTCATCGCGAACTAATCTACAGCCTATAAAAATCTAAGCCCGGACTCCGAGAGTAACCAGATGTTGCGCGGGCCATGCACCGCGCCCACAGCTTCATGATGCCTTGATGGCGTTCGGATGGGCCGGATTGAAAAGCGATTCCGACTCCGCAATGAACGAGCACACTCGGCACCCTCACGAAACGATGCCCTACGGCCTTCTTTGGACAGAATACTATCAGGAGCCCACTCCGTTGCTCTCGCCGCCGTACCACTGCCAGAAAGCAGTATGCACCGCGTCCGATGGGAGGAATTCCTGTTCCAGCCGGCCTCGCTCCTGCAGAAGCAGGAATTGATAGAACTCAGCCTCCGACATCGTCAGACCCGCAGGGACGCTGTCACCAGCAGGTACGGGTTCTCGTACGGACAGCTCCGAATACCTATCGAAGCATTGCTTGGCCATCAATATGGAGGCCAAATCGGGTATGGCTCGTCTCACTGTTGCCAGCATGGTAAGGCCCCAGGTATCCATATCCCCCCAATAGGCCACCCGTTTGCCATCCAACCACGGATCCCGCACCCAATTCAAGCTCAGGCCTGCGCCAAGGATCGCCACTGCATGCGGCAAAGTCGGAAGCTGATATAGCGCTCGTTCGTTCTCCACAATCACCACGTGTTTCACGGTACCCGGCAGTCCCTCAAGCTCACTGGCACGAATGCGTTGCTGGCGAAAAGGCAAGATTCCGGCAGTCAGTGGCACAACCAATAACCACCGATCATCCTCGTCGATCGCGCCCAAGAATGCTTCGAGACCTATTTCAGACACAAGGCCGTCAAAACGAAGATCGAGCATCTGGCACAAGAGCGTGCGATTACGCTCAATGAACTTGCTATCGATACCGCATACAGCTATCGCGCGGATCGGACGCCCTGCCGCCATGCCTCGCCCAAGCGTCAATGCGACCTCCCCGACCTTGGCCAGTTCCTCTTCGGATAACTCTACCGCCCATCGCCGTTGACGTACCACCAATGCATGGAAGTCTGCATCAAGACGCTGTACGGCCTCACCCAAGCGCTGAAACTCACGGAGAATGGTCTCATCCGCCGCGGCGCCCACCCATTCCGTCGGCGTTCTGATTTCCCAGTATCGGGGGATCTCAACTGGCTCTCGGCCCGCACGATATGTCACCGTCTCCCATTGGACCACCCCTACTTCCACACTACGCCAGAGCTCGATGTGCTGCTTCACTGCGAGCGTGTCGCTGCTGAACGTCTTGGCGTCAGGCCGCCCGATCGCAAGACGAATGGGCCAGGCATCGGCGCTTAGCAAGCGCGCCACACGCGTCTCGGCAGACTGCCAAGCTCGTGCCAGCCGCGCACCCAGTTCAACTGGCGACTTCATCCCGATCCGCCTGTTGCCTTGCTTTGGCGAACGTGTCCAACTCCTCCCAACTTAACGAGGTCATCGTCGCCTGTAAGCCGCGCCGGTGAACCAGCACGGCAGAGCGTGTATGCGCACGCAGCAAACGCATCTCCTTGTTCGGCGTCACAAAAAGCGGATGTAGCCCGAACTCACGGAGCGCAGAAATGATGCGTCCCGCCACTGCCTGTGAGCTCTTTGAGAATGCCTCGTCCAGAACGATCGTGCCGAAGAGCGGTCGATCCTTGCCTTCAGGACATAGGGCGTAGCTGAGAGACGCGGTGAGAATATAGCTCGCGATGATCTCTTTCTCGCCGCCACTACCGCCTTGAGATCCGGTACGCGTTTCAACAACCTCTCCGGACCCGCGCGCAATGACTGAGACAGAAAACTGAAGTCTGTAGCGCGGATCGAGCAGCGCGCGGGATCCCACGGTCGTACGCCGCTCGGCAGCTTCCTTGAGCAACGCCACAATTCGCGACAACGCGGCAAATTGGCTCTCTCCCAGATCATCCACCAACATCGTAGAGCGCAGATGGCGTTGGGCCTGCTCAAGGGTGCGTAAGCTTTCATGGACGACCCGCCTTGGCTCGAGCCTGAGATATCGATCATGTTGGAAATTCACTCTGCGCATCGTGTCATTGAGGTCAGCGATTCGCTCGGTGATCGTCTCCACTTCGTTGTCGATGCTCCGCAGCAGTTGCGTGACGCCTTCATCAGACGACTGGTTCAGATAGCTGATGAATCGATCCTGCTTCTCTGGCAGCGCCTCTTCAATCAAGATCTTGAGGCGCGCGAGGTAGTGCGGGACATCCTCGAGGTCTGTACCGACTTCTGCAAGCGCCCCCGTATCAATCGTCTGGGCCGCCCCCATGCCGCGTACCAGTTGCCTCTCGAGTTCCGTAATCCTCTTGGTAAGCTGCTCCACTTGCTGATGCAAGTCCCCCGCAATTTTCGCGTGGCGGTGCTGAAGGTCCTCGATAGTACCAATACGTTCTAGGTCAAAATGTTCCTGGGCCAACGCCATTTGCGTTGCATCAAGGCCCTCACCAATCAGTGCGAACATGCGCTGTCGATCGGTCGACGCGTTCTTCTGTCCTAATATCAGATTGCCCTGAACACCAAGACTATCGTCTCGTTCGCTCCTCGTCTTCTCGAGTTCTTGCTTAGTGGCTTCCCACTGCTTTTTCGCTTGCGTCGTATCCGAATGCGCACTTGTAAGCGCAGCCAATTGCGCAAGCGCCCGATCGAGCGCTGTCTTCACGTGGACAACGTCGATGTCCTCGAACGTCAAGGACAATAGTCGCTCCCGTGTAGCTTTGCGTGCGGTCGCCGTGCTGACCCGGGCACGTGCCACCTCCAACTGCGCCTCCTGTGTCTTCAGATCCCGCAGAACCTCTTCGAGATCTCGCTCTAGCGCAGCGACGCTATCGCTGTTGTCGAAGCCGGTAAGCCAGCCTTCGTTGAGCGGCTTGAGATCCTGCTTCTCGAAGAGCCCGTCTTTGCCCGACATCAAACCTTGGGCCGTCATGCCGTGCGGCGTTTCGCGTAATGCCTCCGGGGAGGCAACGCAATGTCGGTCGAACCCGACCAGGAGCGCTCGTACCGCGTCTTGGTACGGATGCTCTTTGAAATTTAGCTTTCGTGTGAATCCGTTTTCAAACGCAGGCGCAGGGCGCTCCGTCCCGGCGACTTTAATCAACCGCACATGGATCTTGTTGTCGCGTCCGTTCACCCAAGCAAGCGCCTCGCGTATGTGGTCAACCCGCACCAAAATTCGCAGTCGGTGACCACCAATGGCACGCTCAATCGCGCCCCGCCAATGCGCTTGCTTCTCCTGCACCTGCACAAGCTCAGCGACATATGGTAGCGACGCTTCATGCAGATTCAGGTGGTCTGCGAGCTCCAGGCGAAACTTCTGATACGGGATGGGCACATTGGAGCCGGGCCTTGCTTGGGCTTCCGATAGAGAACGCTCCCGCTCGCCTCGCAATGCTCGTGTCGAAGTCACCATGGCCCCGGCAGCAAATGCCTGATTCTCAAGATCGATCCGCGACGCCTCATCATCGCTGGCCTGAGTTCTCAACCTCGCCTGATCAGCGATGAAATCGTCCTGCGTGCTGGCTGGTACCTGCTGAAGCGATGCCGTCATCCGAGCGTAGTCCTGAGCATTGCGCCTGACGATTTCGTAGCGTCCTCGCGCAGCGTCGATTGTCTGCTCCAAGAGTTCGACGTTTGCCCCTCCACTTTGAATGTACAGATCACGTTGGTGCTCTGCATCGCTTTCAAGTCCACGCACGCGAGCAGTGAGCGAAGCCACTTGTGCATTGCAACTCTCAAGCTCCTCCCCAAGGCGACGCTCAACTTCCGCCCAGAGCCTGTGCCCTCGGATTGCCACTGACACAGGAAGTATGGCGGCAAGTTGTCGATGCAAGTCGAGCGCTGCCGCTGCTTCGATGCGTTGATCCCAACTTTTCTGGATGGGCAGGAGGGAATCTCGCTGCTTGCGGGCAATGGCAAGCTCCTCGCGAATTGCCGCCAGATCATCAAACTCAGATGCGACCTCCTGAGCTCGCTGAAATGCCGCGCGGTCATCCAAGACGAGTTCCCTGAACAACTCGTCGATGCTGTTGAGCTGCTTGAGGCCCGCCGCGCGGTTCAACAACGTGAAGGCATTCTCGCCCACTTCGAAATAGCGACGCAATTCCGCTACATATGCCTTCTTACTGTCATAGATGCGCAGTTCGGCAATATCTCGCTCGAGCTGCCGGAGCGCACGCTTGCCACCGGCATGCATTGTTTCCAACCACTCGTCGAGGTCCGACTCCGCCGCTTTGGAGATGAGCCAAACGCGGTCGAGATCTGTCGCTGATGAACCGGTGCCGTCGAGGGCAAAGATCCCCGCGATGGTCACGGTGCGGCTGCCATTGGCAAAAGTCGCCGAGATGCCCGAAACAGTCTTGCCTGGCCGCGCGATGTGGTCTGTTTCACCACTTCGCCCAGCGCCCGAAACACCGCGCACGTACGACACGAGATCACGATCACTCTCGTGGCCGCCCGTTGATGCCAAGTTGTAGCGCGGTTGCGCGGCAATCAATGTCATCAGCGCATCCACGAGGGTCGTCTTTCCGCTACCTGTCTGGCCGATAATCGCCGTGCCTTCAATATCGATCTCGGCTTGGTGACGGCCACCAAACGGGCCCCAGTTAAATACATCCAAACGTGTCAACACGAAGGCTGCGTCGGGCACCAGAGCCTCAATCGAGGTGTGCGAATCGACCGAGGTCATCGATTTTCCTCTTGCACGCATGCAGCGGCAGGGTCGTCTGCCCGCGGTGACGCGGCGGTCCCGACGTCTTTGAGCGCGGTCAATAAACCCTGGAGGCTTTCGGGGTTGGCCAAATGCACGATGATAGGTCGGATGACGAATTGGTCTTGTTGATCGATCTCGGAAACCAGGGCATGCACCTTGAGCTTCTCCAGCAATGTCCGGGCACGCTGCAGCTCGCGCGTATCACTGCCGAGGTTGCCGAGGTAAATCTGCAACTGCGGTACCAAGTCCTCAACCGCTATGGGCGCATCGGCCGCCCCGACACCCCGCTCCTGCTCGAAGATCAGATATTGCTGGCGAAGGAGAGCTACCATTAACGATTGCTCGAGCGTCAGTCGCTGCCTTCTTACCAGAGGATGCGACCATTCATCCTCGCCTTCCGCGAAGATCGGTTGGGCAACGATGAGGTATGCCAAGCCCCTGATATCGTCAATCTTGACCACGAGATCGAAGGGTTCAAGGATGCGATTCACCTCAGCCGTCTTGGCCAGCGCCGTCCGGTAGAGGTTGGGCTTTCTCGCGACTTCCAGCAGGCCATATTTAAGGAGCTCCTGGCAGGCATCCTTGACCTCCCGCGGCGTATAGCCTGTGTCAGCCTGGAGTGTTGTATCGGCCTGCGTAGTTTGCAGTTCCACCAGCGCAGAGAGAGCCCCATCACCTGGCGCTTCGTCAACGCTCACACGCGCTGCAATGGTGTCGAAAATGCTCATCTGCTACAGCTCCATGTCTAGGTCGCGGAGATGCTCAATGCCGAGTTCAATCATGGGCACGTCAAATCGAAGCAGCAGACCATCATGCCCTTCGACATCGACGCTCTCGCGCTTCACCCCCACCGGAGCATCGGCGTGGCGGGCCATGCTTAGCCAGAGTGCGATGGTTTCAAGGTCATGTGTCGGCGGCAGGGATGAGGCCAACTCACTTATCGCCAAGCGCTCGCCGCGCTGGGAAAGCAATGCGACCGTGCTGTCCCAGAGCGCTTGCCGGTCAAGTCCGTCAAATGCATCCCAGAATTCGTCGTCAATCGCTGCTATGTCCATACGCTGGGCATTCAGTTCGAGCGCCTCACCCTCATCGTCGCTAAACACTTTGAAGCGCAAGCGTTCAACCACAGGCAATCCGCCTAGCGACAACCCAACAGGTGGTAAAGGACTATCTGCACCCCGTACCGCCGCGCTCTTCCAGTCGACTAGCAAAGCCTGCTGGAATACTTCGCCAAGCAAATCTCCCACGCGATGGTGTTCAGCGGCTAGGCCCGTTCTGAGAAAACCCTTGACGTCGCGCTCACTGCGCGCCCGCGCACGGATGACAGCAGCAGATTCATCAACCAGACGAATGATGAGCCATCTGAGTTCATTCTCCTGTTGAGCATTCAGAGCAGACCGTGTAGCTGGATGTTTCACAATCAATCGCAGACGATGCTTCATGAAATCCAACTCTACCGTACGGCCGAGTTGTTGCTGAAAGCCACGAAAGACCTTTCCCTCGGCGGTCTCCAGCAACTCGTCATGACCATCGAGGAGCTTATCGACAATCTCTCCACGATGGCTGCGCTCGCTGACAATGGATTGGCGCAGCGCCATGTCCGCCTCTCGGTACGAGTCCTCCACCCGCCTGAAGTCGGAACGCAGGCTTGTGGCGAGGCTATAAATTTCGCGGATCGCCTCAACAGCCTCCGACTGGTTAAGTACCTTGAGATTGCCTGCACGAACGTCTTGCAACTCGCTCTCGAGGTCCCGGATCTTGCGCTGAAGGTATCTCTCTCTGGTGCGGGGGTCAGGGTTAAGACTCGACTCGAGGTTCTCAATCTCTCGTTGCACGATCGATAGTCGGGAAGCCGTCGATGTCATAAGCCGACCGCCGAGAGCCGCAACAAACCGGAGTGCCTCCTCGAGGGCGTCGGTAGCGTAAACTCGCCCTTCACGCTCAATCACGAGAGAGCGTCGGATCCAGCCGCGCAATTCCTTCCGCGCTTGGCCCGCGAAGTCCCCTTCGGGGTCTACTCCGAACTCCTCTGCGTTGGCATGCTCCTCAAGCATCGCGGCCAGCGCGAGTTCTGCCTCTTCAATAGCAATGCCGTCATGATCTTTTTCGAAAAGAGTCTGAAGACAGCTAAGCACCAAAGGCGCGCTGCGCGCAGCGAGCAGCAGCCAGGCAGGATGCTGGCGCCTGGCTTGGACATACTGATTCGTCCGTTGCTTCCAATCAAAGTCCATCGCGGTATCAAGGGAAACGACGTACAAATCGAATGGTTTGCGCGCTTGGTTTTCCGCAGCGCGGTGCTGCGCAGTATCTAGGCGACTCCCGATAGAGGCAAGCCCACGAAGGGGGGACCAATACCCCCGCGGTAAAAGCGCAACAGTTGAGAGAGCCCTCAAGTTCACTCCCGGCGGCATCGTGTGGCTACCCACCTCCAACCCCGACCGTTTGCGGTGCCCGTCGGGCTAAAGTACGCAATTTATGTTAAATGCGGTGCGAAGTTTGGAATGTTATTTCAACCTTCGGACTACACTCTCCATGTCACCCCCCCCCCTTGAATCGCTTCTCCATTAGCGATCCTTAGCTCGGCCGGCTCACGTCGGCCATGAACAGCCGTTACGCTTCACCTTCCCCAGCGGCCGAAAGACGTTAACAATCAGCCGCAGCTAGTCCGACCCAAAGTGGACTGGCGTTGGTAGAAATGGGGGTTCTGACACATTCTCGTCGGAACAGTAGTATGCGAAGGCGGTGCAAGACTAGCAGTAGCAGAACTCATGACCATAGTGACGCGGTGTCCGGACGCTCAAGCCGTTGAATGATATGCCGCGTGCTTTTTTTGGCATAGTGGGTTAATTCAACCACTCGCCGAAATAGAATCTTTGCATCAGCCGTACACCCCCTCTTCAGCGGGGTATGAGCCTTCACCATCGGTCAATATTCTCGCCTCGACTCAATCATAAATACTCGACATGAAAAATGACCGAGAATTCGGAGCTCCAACTTTGTCGGAGATGGACGATGAGGATGGATCGAACGATCTCAAATCCGCGGCGGAAGTCTTTCGAATCGTCATATACATCGCCATTAGTGTCGTAGCCGCGTACGCCTTAAATTTTATTAGTCTCCCATTTTCTGAGAAAGGTGAAGCATGGGGGCAGTTTGGTGATTTTATCGGTGGCACAATCAACCCGGTAGTTGGCTTAGCAACCGTTTACTTAGTGCTTGTCACAGTTAAGCTTCAACGGCGCGAGTTGCAGGCATCACTACGCGAGCTGCGAATCTCGAACAAAGCCTTAGCAAAACAGGGATTCGAAAACAGTTTTTTCTCTTGGCTGAATTCATACCATAAGCTCTTGGATAGTATTCAGCTAACCATCAGCAATGAAAATGCCGAGGCCCCGGAAAAAATATATATCGGCCGACATGCACTCAAACGCATGCACGTCGGCTCCTTTACCGCAGCGCGAGTTATCCTGAAGGATTCAAAGTCAGGGAAAAAGTTGCCGACTTTTCAACGCCGACATAGGAGTAGTCTTTCCACCCCGCAAGACCCACTATTTTTCTCCAACTGGTCAAAAGATCAACGGGAAACAGCAATAAATATGGCACGGGATGGGTACGAGACGGTATTTGACAGACATCGATATCAGCTCGATGGAATGTTTCGTACCCTGTTCCGACTAATCAAATGGGTCGACGAATCTGACCCGAAGATAATTAGTCGAGAAGAAAAGTGGCAGTACATCGCAATCATTAGAGCTCAACTTTCTTGGATAGAGCTCGTTTTTCTTGTTTACAACTGCATGACTCAGCGGGGCGAGCCATTTATCGAATATGCCAACAAATATGCGCTTTTCGATAATCTTGGAACTGAGGCCGACGGTATTCTGATTCTGATTCGGGCTGACCCAGTCATCTCCGGTATAGCGGCCAGCGCCTTCAGCTCAGATATAGCTCGAAAACAATATAGATAATGTCACTTTTGACCTAACTCGGCCAATCAGGGAACAACTTTAAACTATCGTCAAGGGTCGGTAGTAGCCTCTAAAGCCGGCAAGTCCGCCGGGCGCATCACAAGCCGTTGGGCAAGATATGACCTGCCCCGGGGTTTAGTACGAAACGCAACTAGAGTCCGGGGTAAAAAACGCTGCCTTCCCCTGAGCGAATTGCGCAGAGGTTAGGTGGCCGAGCGAGCTATGAGGCCGCTCGGTGTTGTACTCATTGCGCCAATCTTCAATCAGCGTCTTGGCATGACGCATCGAAACAAACCAGTGTTCGTTCAGGCATTCGTCGCGGAACCGACCGTTGAGTAGGTGGCCTCCGAGATGCCGTGTTTGCGGCAAAGCTCCGCGGGCCTCAGGCCCGCTTCGGCTTCCTTCAGCACGCCGATAATCTGTTCTTCGGTGAATCGCTTCTTCATGACCGCTCCTCCTGGGAACGGACTCTACATCGTCACGGTACTAAACACGGGGAGCAGGTCAAGCTCAGGGGAAGGCAGCGTTTTTAACCCCGGACTCTAATCGCATGCCGTACTAAGACCGGGGGCAGGTCAACGCAGCGAGCTTGGGGCATGGCCGTCGTGCTTGCTCGGACTGTGCCGAGGTGGATAGGCGCGTACCGTGACATCGGCATGCAGATAGCGCCGCTCGATGTTGCGGGAGATACCCAAGCGCCTGGCGATCTCGCGAAGCGGGATCCGGTCGCGCAGGTGCCAGCGTCGAATGATGCTCAGTATGGCCACGTCGATCACTCCGAACTCCTGCGCGTTGCCGAGCAGGACAGTGTTCTATACGTGGGTCAACATTCGATGCAAATTACAGGCCCTAGTGGGTCAGGATCGGGTGCAACTCAACACCGCGGCGACCTACAGCACGGAATATGTCCCCGTGGAATATAGTTGCTCGATCACGCTGCAGATCGGTAACGATGAGCGAATCCAGGTGACTCAGTACGAGGAGAATGGAGGATGCGAGTTGTAAATCCAAGCGCTCAACCGCTTTCGAAAGCAGATTGGTACCAGCTGAACGCAATTTACTCCCACCCACGGCGGACTTAGCAATGACGACCAAGGACCTATATCGAGAAAAGCTGCTGCGGTTGCTGGAAGCCGCTATAGCCGAAAGCACTGAGCCTGCTGTCGCCATGTTTCCCGGTTTCCCGTCCTACCACCATTGCCCCGAAACCGTTCTGAACGCACTTGCCGAGATTCCGGAGATCGCGCAGACAAGATCGATGCTGTTCAATCGAGGAATGTCGCACCATATGATAGACACCCATCAGTATGGTCAGGCCATCATTGCGCGCGCACTCACGAAGGGACCAAGTCAAGCTATAGATGATCTCTACGCATTTCTATCGCCATGCGCGAGTGACTGCATCGAAGTCTGTCTGCTGGGAGGTATAGAGGTCACGGAAACTACCGAACTACTACCCGGCGTATTTATCGCGCCGCCCGCGGATGTTCCCGAATCAAATCTGGGAGAGCTTGTGGCAACTGCCCAGTCTGACGAGGATGCGTTCATGTTTAACATGCGGGCACCGGCCAATCTGCGAGAGGCACCTCGAATCCCCAAGGCCGCCTTGTATCGCTTCGCCTCGCCAAGACCGAGGTTCTCGCCTTCAGCCGATAACGTCAAGCCTCTCTCGCCCGAAGAAGTAGAGGAACTGACTTTCCTTCAACGAGTTGCAACTCTACTCACTATCGTTGGACCTTCTTCACCTATTGTCTGGCGAGCTTACACAGAGCTTGTCGACGAGAGCCTGTTGAAGGGGCACATCGGCCACGCATGGTCTTCTGCTATCGAGGAGACTCGCGTGAGCTCAACAACCGTTGTCACACGCGACGACCTACTTGCAAAGCGGCCCACTTTTGAAGCCTACTTCACGCTGCCACAAGAGAGAAGAGCAGAATTAGATGTTCCACTACACCGTTTAAACGAGGCGATTCGCCACCGGAGCCCTGTGAATCGAGCAATCGACTTAGGCATCGCCCTAGAAGCCCTGTTCCTTTCAGGAAAGACCGATCCGGCCCAGCTAGGCTTTCAACTCCGGATGCGTGGCGCATGGCTTCTTGGCCGCACGCTGGAAGAGCGTCGAGAGATAGTTTCCCAACTAAAGAGTATTTATCAGTTTCGATCGAATGCAGTACATACAGGCGTCGTGGCGAACCCCAAGAAGCCTAGCGACTTCAAGAAGGTGATAGACATGCTTGATCTCGGCATTGCCTTGTGCGCAGATGCGATACAAGCAGTTATCTTGGCCAAAGACTTTAATTGGGATGATCTGGTGCTCGGCGCCCGGGACTCTGCGTCGTCAGATTCGAATTGAATCCCACGTCCCCTCGCGCGATACTCGCCTCGCTTCGTCCCTGAAGTCTTTGGCGCCGGCCGTCTCGCGGCGCCCCTTTTTTTGTTGAGTACACTGACATGAGCAGGCCGCCCCAATCGCGGGACAAATCTCCGCATCGGCCGCTGCAAGACCTCTCGATGGGACTCGCAATCCAATCTCAGTTGTCTCACCGCAAACAGTCTTAGGCAGGACAAGAAACTCATGACCATTGCAGATCGTGTCGATGATGCAAGATTTCTTAGGGCAGCGGGTAGACCGGTTGCATCTCTTGCGATGTATATGATCGCCGTTGCGGCGTCGTCACGACGACGCTTTCCTCTCAAAAGCCCCTCCGTCGCCGAACCTACGAAGACAATGGGGGACGGCGAAGCCTTCCGCCTTTTCATTGGCGGGCGACTGAACGACATACTTTTTTTGCGACGGAATCGTGGAACGGTCGGTGAGAGCGGCGTCAGCGTTGCCTGGAAGGGAGAGCAACGGGATGTGGCGTGGCTCCTGTACAAATACTATCGTAACGGCCTCCTACACGACGGCGCGTTGGATATGAATGCTCAGTTTGCGAGCGGTGGCGCGAGGGGGACGCTAGACATTACCGTAAAAAGCGACACTGTCGCCTTCGGCGAGGGACTTCTAGATTTGCTAGATCTCTCGGTTGTAGACGCCCGATGCAACGGAGAGGAATTCGGACGCCAGCACTACGATTGGTCCGTCCGCTCAGGTCGCACTCTCGAAGACGAACTTCGTCACCTCGCCCGTGCTATCGGAGTCAGCATTGGCTCGGTCTATATGATGTCGTACGTACTCTATGCGAATCGGGGAATCGACATAGACTCGGAACCTGCCCCAGGGATTTGGACGCGCGCCAGAGGATCCGACCAGGTCAACGGCGGAGTTGTCACTGGTCTGAAGGCTGCGGGATTAGTCGATATGAGGGGGGACACGTTGACGGACCGAGGCATCGAAGTCTTGCGCGAGATGTCGCGCCACCTAGAGATAGTTGCCGTCAGGATCTGAACTGCCGCAGCGTAATTTTATAGCTTGCAACCGACAAGTGTAGTGCATGCAGGGCCATGCGCGGCCCGAATAGCCTTGTGGCGCAATGGTTTGCTTCTTTCCCGTCCAGGAAACTGCGCACGCAAAAGGCATCGGTAGGGTCTGGCTTTCCGGGTCGCACGCAGGCACTTATTGGACACGGATATACTTGTGCGCCCATACAGTAACGTGGTGTGCATCATGGGCAACAGCAAACTGGCGCAAGGCTGCTAGGCGTCGTCGGGGCAACCGCAGCGCGAACCCGATACCGACAACGGCATATTGGCTCAGGTGCCCGGGGACATCGTCGCGCAAGGCATGGCGATCTTGCCGCCACCATCGGCGCCGGGCCCTGAGCATCGCCACGTAATCGTCACGGTCGGGAACATCGGCCAGGTGCGCCTCTTCATCGTTTCGCAAACTCTCCCGGCACGGCCGTGCAGTCTCACGCCTACTGGCAGGCTTATCGCGCGGAAAGGCTGTAGTGCCGAATCAGTCGCGGCGCAGCACCTTCGCCGCCTGACTCAGGAAGCGCCGGTGCCGGGCCGGACCACGGAGCGGAAGAATCCGTAGCAGAGGGGCGCGGAGAAGACGGAAAACTCGGGAATCCCGGTCAGCCCGGGCGTGATGCTCCCTCCTTGACGCTTACCGCCCTTTCCATTAAAGGTCCCCTCCTGGTTGACCAAAAGGACAAGATGGAGGACCAGGAGGCAAAGGGCAAGCCGGCGGCAGAGGCGGCGGCGGCGGATACGGCACACCCGCCAGTCAGAACGCTGTGAACTGCACTAGAGGCGCCGGAGACGGTGGGCCCGGAGGGGCCGGCGGCAATGGCGGCAAAGGGGGGGCCAAGTGGATCAGGCGGCCGCGGCGGTACCTTTACTCTCTTTACCAGCGAGGACAACATGGCGGCCGCTTCGCGCCTACTTAAGGTGGAGATTGCGGGGGGAGCCGCAGGTCCCCCCCCCCCGGCAATGGCGGTGACCCTGGCTACGGGGGGCCAGGCGGCAGACGCGGTACCGACGCAAGACCTTATTGCAGGGATGATGGTCGAAATGGGTCTCCGGGTGCGGCGGGCGCAACGGGGCCCACTGGGGATTTGGGCCTAAGCGGACCGACCGGCGCCTATTTCGTCGGAGGAATGAGTCCAAATTCCGTCACAGAGTTGCTTACTAAGCGGTAAGGCGTGGGATCAATTCGCAGATTCGCGATGGACCAAAATCCAGCTCCGTGCGAGAGCTAGCTCAGGAGGCCTCCGGCGTGGCTTATCGGTCTCGGGTGTTTTGCGGCACACCAAGGTGCTCGCGAAGCCGAGCGGCAAGCACAGCAGCAGCGCGCGGCCGAAACGCGAGGCAGGCGGAGGTCGCTGCGGCTGCTCGGCGGCGGCAGCTTTATCGCGAGGCGATGGCCTAGCGCCGCGCCGCTGATGTTCGAGCCTACGTCGGCGCAGTGGTCGCTCGAGGATCTGCAGCATGCTGGCGCGACGATCCGCGCGAAGGCTGACGAGTTCAGCGTCGCGCAGACCACCCTCGGCGCCGAGGTGGACGCCGCCGTGAAGGAATTCCGAAATGCGAAGAAGCCACTGCCTCCTGATTGCCGCCCTGATGACCTGCGGGTGCGCAAGCTCACCGACGCCTACGAGGCAGCAAAGCAAGCCGCCGGCGCTCGATAACGCGCTTGCCGCGCCGTGCCGGTGACCATCGGACCCGCCGGCCGAGCGCGACTATGACATCTGGCAGGAACGGGTAATGGGGGACATATTGAGGGCGCTTGGAGAGTGCGCCGCCAAGCATCGGAAGACGGTGGAGGCCTGGCCATCCCCGTAGAGCTGACTAGAAGCGAAGGAAGGCAAGCGGATATACGCCAGCCAGAAAAAGGAATGCTGAGCACCAGCCGGCATATCCGGCGAACCGAAAGAAAATGCTGCCACGCTCGATATCTTTCAGCAGCTCAGCCGCCTCAATCTGACCAGGAAGAGGCTGGATGTCCCAAATCTTTAGCCGACTGTCTAGCTCTTTGAGTCTGGCGAGAGCACCGAGCGAGTTGAGGTACATGTCGATTACCGCCATCACGAGGCCAATCGCAAACAGCAGGGCAATGGGCACACTGCACGGGCCCACGATCTTCTTACCAAGATCGGGGGCTGCATATAGCGCTGCAGCACCTGCCAATCCGGCGGCGTTCACGAAGGCCAGATGTTTGACGGTCTCAAAAGTCCAAGCGCTGTGTTCGTCGGCATGGACCCGCCTCCATGCCACGGCAGCCTCTCTCATACGGAGTCGGTATTCGTGGAGGATGGCTTGTGCCTGTTCGGGTGTCATTTTCAATCCTGTCCGTCGATATGGCCGCATTGTGAAAACCCACATGCAGCTTGGTCAATCCCTCTGCCGAGCGTGTTGCATGTTCATACACAGCCGATAGATGGCTGCATTTGATCTCCTGCTTAAGCCTTCGCTGCTGCACCCGTTGCAATCGCCGCGATTTATTCCTCTGATCAGCACCTTGACGGCGAGGCGTTCGTAGGCCTGCGCCTTTCAGCAGTGGACAGGAGATTCTGAAGGGCGGGCCAAGGAAGCATTGGTTGGATGCCATTCAAAAAGAAAGCGCCGCGCTCGCCGCCGAGCACGACGCCCAATGCACTACAGGGAGCGCGCGGTATAGCGCCGTGCCGCGCCGGGTTCGATTCGATTCTGACGACTCAGCGACCGCGCACTGGCGCACCAGGCGCGTCGCCTTCGCGCTGCGCTTCGTACGCAGATCGTGCCTCCGCAGCTTGTCGTTCACGCTCGGGCGCGCCGGATATTGCGTCAACAATGTATGAGACAAGCTTT
Source organism: Cupriavidus pauculus (assembly GCF_008693385.1). NCBI lineage: Bacteria > Pseudomonadati > Pseudomonadota > Betaproteobacteria > Burkholderiales > Burkholderiaceae > Cupriavidus > Cupriavidus pauculus. Next base: position 26,122 of record NZ_CP044066.1, on the reverse strand, counting down.
GCGACGAGTTCCTCGACGACTGTGGTTCCCTCATCCCTGATTCGAAAGTCGCCCCGGGGCCCAGACCGAACGGTGATTCTCAATCGCCCTGTGGCTATCCAGCCGGCCGGCGCATGGGGGATGTCGGGCGCCCTTGCCCCGCTGCGACCCGCCTTCCCGCAATCGCGCAGCAGCGCTCGCCTCGCGCCCACTGCGCTTGCCGCAGTCTGCATAGTCCATCTGGACCACTCCTGCCGCAATTCAGCTTCAACCTCCGCGCGCAGGCTTGGGTTAACGCCTTCCTGATAGCTATAAGCCCACGCAATGACATCCGACGCGCGCCACCAACTCCGCATGCTTGATCGGACGGCGCTCGATTCGGCTGGATCTGTGCAGCGGCACACTGGCTAAGGAAACCCCGGAACCTTGAACAGCCCTCTCGGCGATCGATGCAGAAACTCAGCGATAGCTTGGATATCACAGAACAGATCTCCGAAGCGCTCGCACCGCGTCCCTAGTATTTCACAGGCGTCCCGCTCGGCTTTGCGAATCGCCTTCGTTGCAAGGAGAGAAACGAACTGATCCACGAGAATACCCTCGCGCCCGGCGCGCGACCCACTCTCCATCGCAAAAAGGACTCGCTTTAGGGCGGCATCGATCAGCTCGTCGCTAGGTTAGTTATCTGACTTTGCAGGCATGCTCCCACCAGATTGAGGCGATACGATCTTGTCACTCCCCACCAAAGCAGGGGGATTCCACAGCAACTCACCCCCGTAAAATGCGGTACGCGGAGACATCTCCGCCGCCGAGAACCGCACCGTAGAAGAAGGCTTACAGGGGATGGGTAGTGAGAACAATAACGCTTTGTGTGGGCTTGGGTGCGTTGCTTTTAGGCGGCTGCGCCACTTGGGGTCAATTCGACAAGGGCATGAATGCGCTCCAGGGCAGACCGCTCGACGATGCCATCAACGTGTTCGGTATGCCAAGCGGCGAAAGAACTATCTCCGGCCGCCGGTACATCCAATGGGGTCGATCCAGCTCTGGGTTCGTCCCAGTGACAACGCCCTCTACAACCTACGGCAACGTCAACGTAGGGCGCGCATATGGCAACTATTCTTCCACCACCTACAGTACGTCCTATGTGCCAGTGAATTACAACTGCTCGGTAACGATGGAGGTCGATGAAAACGACCGCATCATGCGAGGTCAATACGAAGGGAACTTGGGCGGATGCGAGGGGTACATTAAGCGCTTAAATCGCTTCCGCAAGCAGATCGGCGCAAGGTAGATGACAAGCGTGCTGGCTCCGAGTGGAGTCACGGGAGCATTAAATGAACATCCGTCACTGTCTGACGGCAGTATTAATCGCACTCGCCGGGCATGCTAGCGGCGCGACGTTCGGAGATTGGCAGACCGGAGTTACCGATGATGGTAACCTTTACGCTGGAGTTGTGAACGACAGTCAGAGCGCGCTCATGAAGGTGTGCATCATTAAATCCGGTAACTGCGTCTGGTTTCTAGTGACCGCCACCCGATGTGAGCCTGGTGCGCGATCTCCTACGTTGATCAACTCCGCTCTGGGTGCGACGACGACCGATCTTATCTGTGATCAAAGTGTATCGAGTGCGCCTAACTCCCCCGCTCAGTATCGCTATGCCATCGCTAACTATGAGCTATTGGATCAAGTTGCGAATGGGGGCAAGCCATTTGGTCTCGCGGTCGGATTGGAGAGCGGCAGGTTTGCTGTTTTTCGATTTTCAACAAATGGCGCAAAGCAGGCTCTTGGCAAACTGAGCGAAGCGGCGATCCGCCTGTACAACAAACAGCAATCCCCATCGAGCAATCCCGCGAACCGCGATTCTCTCCTGTAGGAGCTTTTGCTTTATGGTAGGGCGCTGCTACTCGGTACGCTCTGTCACGTCGCGTAGCAACGCCCTAAGATCAGGATGTCAGCTTGCTGAGGCGCTCTCCCACGTCCGCGCGCCACTGCAGCATTTCGCGCCGCTACCGCAGATACTCGGCGCGGTTGTAGGCGGCCTCGACCTTATCGCTGACGTCGTGCGCCAACGCGCGCTCAATCACCACGGGTGCAATAGCCTGCCTCATTCAGGATGGTCGATCCGAGTGCACGGAAGCCGTGCCCAGTCATACGGCCGCGATACCCCATCGACCAGAGCGCGTAGAGCATCGCGCTCTCGCTCATCGACCTGTCACCCTTCCGCTCATGTGGGAACAGGTACTCGCTATCGCCGGTGTATCCTCGCAACTCCTTCAAAACTTCGACGGCCTGGCGGCTTAGCGGCACGTCGTGCGCGCGATTTGCCTTCATCCGTGCAGCCGGGATACGCCAGATCGGCGCATCGCCATCGACATCGTGAAACTCCGCCCACGTTGCGCCGCGGATTTCCTTCGTCCTGGCGAGCGTAAGCATGGTCAGCCTGAGCGCGATGCGGACCACGATGCCTGGATACGCACTCATGACTCGCAACAGCGCCGGCAGTTCCTCGCGGCTTATACAAGCGAACGACTCGGTAGGGTTGATCTTGAGAGCCTGAGCGCGGAGTTCGGTGAACTCCTTGGCGACGAGCGGCACCGGGTCACGATCGATGTACTCGCGCAGGACTGCGAACTGGAAGACGCCGGCCAAGCGTTGACGAACTCGCCGCGCAGTCTCTGCCTTCCCTTCTGCAAGCATTTTCTGGAGGACGGTGAGGATGCCGGCGGTCCCAATCGTTCGCATCGGCTTCGCTCCGATGATTGGGAGGACGTGGTTGGTCCCGTAACGACTGCCAGTTCTGGTGTGCGTGCTGCACGGACCAGCCGAGGCGGTACGCCTCAATCCACTCTTCAACCACAACGGCCAACGTACGCCTCGCGCCGCCCGGGCCGAGGGGTCCAAACCCCGGCTCAGCAGATCGCGTAGCTCGTCGCGTCGCTCGCGCGCCTTGGAAAGGCGCATCGTGACCCGCTCTGTGCCCTTCTTCCGATAGACACCGACCTGCGTCAGCTTCTCCTTCCCGTCGAGCGTGTAGCGCACGCGCCAGTACATCGAACCGTCCGGGTTGACGAGCAGGAAGAGCCCGCGCTCGTCGTAAATCTTGCGGGCCTTCTCTCCAGGCTGTTCGTTCTTGAGCTAGATCTCAGTGAGTCGTGGCATCGCCCTCGTCCTCGAAGTACAAAGCTCGCGTTCGCGCTCGCTTGAGGTACCCCGCGTGTCGTTGATGAGGCCAGTTTCCCCCCTATGTACCCAGGATTTCACCGGCTGGGGACGGACGACTACGCACTACTTAGGACAGCATATCGCCAGCAAGCCGTTGCTGCATAAGGGATAGAAAACAAAAAAGCCGCCCAGTTGGACGGCTTCGGATGAATTCGTACTTATTCTTGGCGGAGAGAGGGGGATTCGAACGCTTGAACCCGATTCAACTTCCGCCGCGCGCGAGACGAGTTTCTTTTGGAACGCGTCGCTATACCGATAACAAACATTATCGATACCAATCATTTTGTGTGGCAAACTCAGGGTTGCAAACTTACGCCACACCCATGCCTCGCCGCCCCCTTACCGCCCTCCCCGGACCATCCCCCGTCGCGACAGCTGCCGCGTTTCCTTCGGCCGATGCATTGGCGGCGTTGCGCGCCTGGTATGAGGGCGCCCCTTCACGCATGGCTATCGAGCGGTTCTGGCCGGACGCGCTGACGCCGGGACGCTCCGCGCGGGGTGTACTCGGCGAGCTGCGTCGGCACCTGGTGGATATCGCGCGCGCGGGGCAGCGGGAGGAGCTTGCCGCCCTCTTCGGTTGCCCGGCTGATTGCCGCGTCAGTCGCTCCGCGGAGGTGCCGCGCGCCATTGAGGCGTTGCGGCATTTGCCCGCGGCGATGCCGCAGATCACTGATGCCGTCGAAACGTGGTTGCCTGCCCGGGCAGCGTCCGCGCTGCGGGCGCATGGGCTTAATACCCTCGCGGATCTCACCATTCGGATTCCGCGGCGTAGGCGGTGGTGGGTGGCGATTGACGGGTTGGGGGAGCGAAGCGCGCGGGTCATCGAGGCCTTCTTTGCCGCGCATCCGCGACTGACTGAGCGAGCCCGCGCCCTCGTCATGGCATCGCAGGCAAGGACATCCGCGGCGGCGCGCATTGTGCCTTGGGACGATATCGTGCTGCCGAAGGAGATCGACGGCTCGCACGGAACCTTCCGTGCACCACGGCTGATGTGTTCGCTTTCCGCCAATAACGATTACGACGCCGTCAATGCCTGGCTTGCGCTGCACGAGGCGCCGGCTACCGCGCGGGCGTATCGCAAAGAGGCGGAGAGGCTACTCTTATGGGCGATGCTCGAGCGCGGCAAGCCGCTCTCTTCGCTCACCTCCGAGGATGCAACGGCCTATCGGGCATTCCTGCGGGCGCCGACTTCGCGGTGGGTCGGCCCGGCGCGCCCTCGCCCCTCTTCGGAATGGCGCCCGTTCACCGGTGCGCTGGCGCCGCGATCCATCGCCTACGCGCTCGGCGTCATCGGTGCATTGTTTCGCTGGCTGATTGCGCAGTGCTACGTGCTGGCCAATCCGTTCGCCGGCCTGAAGGTGCGCGGCGCGCAGCGCGCCGCGGCTCTTGACGCCTCGCGTGTCTTCACCAAAGGGGAATGGGCGCTCGTACGCGCGCTCGCGGATGGCCTGGAATGGTCGCAGGGTTGGAAGTCGGACGCGGCTATGAGGCTGCGGTTCTTGCTGGATTTCGGGTATGCGACGGGACTGCGTGCGGCCGAGCTGGTTGGTGTGACGCTTGGCGGCATCGAGTTGGGACCGCGCGGCGAGCGCTGGCTGCACCTGATCGGCAAGGGCGAGCGCCGCGGCAAGGTGGCGCTCCCCACGATGGCGAACCAAGCGCTGGAGCAATACCTGCTTATGCGCGGACTGCCAACAACGCCTGCGCTATGGGACCGACGTGCGCCGATTCTCGCCAATCTGGAGGATGGAACTCCAATCACGACGCCGCGACTGCGTGCCGTGTTGCAGCGATTCCTGAAATTCGCCGCCGACAATGTCGCGCGCGACCATCCGCCGCTCGCCGACAAGCTGCGGCGCGCCACACCGCATTGGCTCCGGCATACCCATGCCACCCATGCGCTCATGGGGGGTGCCTCACTGACATCGGTTCGCGACAACCTGCGGCATTCATCCATCACGACCACGTCGCGCTACCTTCACGAGGATGACATTCAGCGTAGCGATCAGCTCGAGCAAGTCTTCCGGCGCAAGTAGCAGATCTCGCTAGCACGCAGCCGCAGCAAAGTGACGGGCGGCTCCCGACCCTAAGCGGCCCTTCGTGATTCCCCAAAACAGACGTTCTCGCGGGCGGCATCGCTCCATATCGTGTGGAATGGTCGCGCATGCATCTGCTCGTGGCCGTAGCGCGACGCCGGCGTGCAGCTTCATGTGCGACCGTTGATCCCATCATCGATCCACAGCAGGTTCATACGGCAAATAGTCTAATATTCTGTCACTTTGCAAGGCAATCAAAAATTGGAGCCTCAATTAATATGGCAGACTGGATGCGCTTCGCGATAGTCGTTTCGCTGTCCACGTTTGGGTTCGCGGCTATCTTCATTGTGTTTGGGGGGCTGGCGCACGGATACTCCCTTCGTAGCGTACTTTTTCTCGGCTCGGCTGGGCTTTTTGTGGGCGCAATCGCCGCGCCGGAACTTGAGCCAAAGTTGTTCCGGTTCCCTCGACTTTGGCAGATTTCTCTGTCGGTAGTGGGCTGCGTTCTTATCGCAGTACATCTTCAGGCAGGTGCGCTCGGTTATTCCATTGCCGTGGTTGCGGGCTTGGCGCTTGGGTACCTAGCGCCCATTTGGAGTAGAGACATTCAAATCCCATGACTCATGTCTTGGCGTCGAGCGTCTCCTTCTGGCCGATTTCGGCCCTTGGACATTGCGGGTGAAGCGGCTCCGGACCGCCTACTTCTGCCCCGCCGCATACACACTGCGGCGCCTGATGGTCTGAATCGAGACCGGAACTCCGGGGAAGATGGTGACGGCCCAATCCCATGCCGCACTTGCCTCGGTGAAGCGCTGACTTTTGCCGGCCGTGCCGTTCTCGAACAGCGGCGTAGCGTGCCAGTTCTCCCTGATAGGAAGTACGGACACACGGCGGACTTGCTTGAGATGAACCATTGAGAGTGCTCGACCCGTTGCTGTGATTGTGCCGACGAAGAAAACGCAGAGACTTGAGTCATCGGCATAAGCTGCAGAAAATTGAGCGCAAGGCAGTCGGCTACGTCAGGCGTGCCCGGGAAGTCTCTCTCCGCAAAAAAGTGCAAATACTGTATGAATATACAGTGCACTTCCCGGGACGGAGACCATCATGCTAACCGTCGCCCCAGAAGCCATCCACCCCGCACTTTGGCCCACTCAGCTGGCGCGTGGATTCCTGCGCACAGTGCCCGCCGGCGACAAGTCACTGTCATCGGAACTGCCCGGTGGCGGCTGGCCAATCGGAACGCTGGTCGAGATGCTGGTCCAGCAACCTGGCATTCGGGAACTGTGTCTGTTGCGCCCTGCTCTGCGGGCCAGCGCCAAACGTCCGATCGCGCTGGTTATGCCCCCTCGCACTCCACAAACGCATGCGCTGGCGAACTGCGGCATCGCGCCAGAGCGCCTGATGTGGATTCGCGCGCAGCGTACAGCGGATGTGCTGTGGGCGACAGAGCGGCGAGGTCGTGCTAGTGCTGGCCGTGGCCGGCGCCAGGCAAGCTCGCCCATATGTTCCAACACTTCGTCACTGCATCGTCGAACTTGCCGTCGCAGTTGACCGAGCGGGCGCGCGCGTTGGTGCTCGCTGCGCCGGTGATGTCCGCTGATGCCATACGCATCGCGCCTTGGGAGCATCTGGTGCTGCCCGCAGACATCGACGGTTCGCATGGCGACTATCGGGCGCCCCGGCGCATGTGTTCGCTCTCCGCCAACAATGATTACGACGCGGTCAATGCCTGGCTCGCGCTGCATGAGGCGCCGGCTACCGCGCGGGCGTATCGCAAGGAGGCGGAGCGTCTTCTCTTATGGGCGATTCTCGAGCGCGGCAAACCACTCTCTTCGCTCACTTCCGAGGACGCGACGGCCTATCGGGCGTTTCTGCTGGCGCCGACGTCGCGCTGGGTCGGCCCGGCGCGCCCTCGCCCTTCGCCGGAATGGCGACCCTTCACTGGTGCGTTGGCGCCGCGGTCCATCGCCTACGCGCTCGGCGTCATTAGCGCGATGTTTCGCTGGCTAATTGCGCAGTGCTAGGTGCCGGCCAATCCGTTTGCCGGCCGGAAGGTGCGCGGCACCCAGCGTGCCACGGATCTCGACGCATCGCGTGTATTCACCGAAAGAGAGAATGGTCGCTCCTCCGCGCGCTCGCGGAAGGGTTCGAATGGTCGCAGGGGTAAAAACCCGATGCGGCGGCGCGTCTCCGGTTCTTGCTTGATTCTGGGTACGCAACCGGCCTGCGCGCACCGGAGCTGGTCGGCGTCACGCTGGGTGGCATCGAAGTGGGCTCGCGCGGCGAGCGCTGGCTGCATCTGTTCGGCAAAGGCGAGCGCCGTTGCAAGACGGCGCTGCCGTCCATGGCCAGCCCGGCGCCGGATCAATATCTGCTTGCACGCGGACTGCCGTGGACGCCCGCGCACTGGAGTCGGCGTGCCCCCTTCTCGCCAATCTGGAGGACAGCACTCCGATCCCTACACCACGGCTACGCGCCGTGCTGTGACGCTTCCTGACACTCGCCGCCGAGCGCATCGGGCGCGACCATCCACCGCTCGCCGAAAAGCTGCGGCGTGCCACACCCTTCTCTGGCACCCGGCGAGGAAAGGGTGTGGCGCTTACAGTTGGGCATAGCAGCACCCGAGGGGAAAGTCGTGGCTCGGTCCTCTTGGGACTTTGCCCCATCGCGTGGACGTGTCGTTGAGAGTTAAGCTTCGAACTTAGCGGGAGACAGCGACTATGGAAATTCGCATTGATCCGGCCGAGTATCTCGGCGGTGATTCGTCTGACCTAGAGTCAGTCCTAAACAATCTGTGCGCGCTTGGTTTTCTCAGTTCAGTACAAAAGCATGTCCGGGGTGGTTACCTTGTAGAGGTCGATGACGTTGCCATGCACGATCTATGGAAGCTGACGACTCCACAAAGCACTCATCAATCCTGAGGGTGCGCTGCACGCCATGACACGCTTGCTCCTGGGTGCTCAACGCGAGACAGGCCTATGCATAGACGAAAGTCGCTGCGTTTCCCTCAGGCAAAGGCCAGGATGCGTTGGCTAGGCTGGGAGTCGCTCACACGGCGCTAGCGCGATTTGTCGTTCGGTATGGTTGTTGATTTGCACCGAGACCTGACCCACAGGCCCCAGTGGGTCAGGTTCGGATGCAACTCAACAACCTTGTAGATCTCTGACATTGCCAATCCAGGGTCGCTTGACTTGAACATACGGGACGCGCGTTGAGGCATGCGAGAGAGCTATGAAACGAGACCCGACCTCTCTCGAGAACCCGCCAAATTTAAGCGGCTTTCCGCCGACCGTGTATCCGCTCCACGAGAGTGAATCACTGAGGCCGGCATCGACTTCGAGCCAGCGTGGCGCGTCACTCCATTCCTGGTTTGCAAAGGACCAGCCGCCGGATGCACTTGGGGAAAATGGAGTGACGGGCGCGGCGAGCAGCGGACATGTGTGTCGCCATCACTCGAGCACTTCTATACCATCGAGATCTTTCTCTCGAAGACTCTGGTGGATTGCACCAAAAATGGTATTGCTCTGTGTACGCGGGCTGGACAGTTTGGTGCTGCCCAGATTACTGCGCCGGGCGAGCAGATCCGCTGTCGTTTCGAGCGACCAATGAAATCCGTTCATCTGTTCGTGCCTGCCGCAACGATGTCCGAGGCTATCAGGCGATGCCAATTGGCTGCGGCTGAAGAAGTATCTCTGCAGGACCCAGCTTTCCGATCCGATCCGTTACTGGGCCGATTTGTGGGGGCACTCACAACTGCAGCTAGTGCTGATGGACCAGTCCCGCCGCTTTTTGTGGAGAGCGCCTGTCAGAGCGTCATTGCATATCTCGTTCGCGCACAACGCCAACGCGAGCGCTCGCCGGCCCAGCGCGCCGGGCTGCAATCATGGCGACTGCACAAGGTAATCGCATTCATCCAGGCGAACTCGAGAACGACCCTCTCGCTCCAAGCCATGGCAGACGAGGCCGGGCTGAGCCGCATGCATTTCGCAGCCCAGTTCCTTCTCGCTACCGGCATGACGCTCCACCGGTATCTTACGGAATGCCGCCTGGGCATCGCGAAGCAACTGCTGGCGGAAGGATCGTCTTCGTTAGCCGAAGTCGCGCCGGAGACCGGCTTTCACTCCCAGGCGCATTTCACGACAGTGTTCCGCAACTTCACCGGACTAACGCCGGGTCGATGGAGGTACCAGGCCCGACAGACAAGTGGCAGCGCCCTTCCGGGCCAGGAATTGTTGCTCAAGTGTGAGGCACAACAATCCGACCTATAGATCGTTCTCATGATGTCAATGGGCGATGCGCTGGCGCGCGTCGCTAGATCAGATCGTTGCTTTGCACTGAGAACTGACCCCGTACCGGTACTAGTGAATCAGGCCCGGAAGCAACTCAACCCTCGCGAGGCAGCGCGCGGAGACGAACAGCCGCAACCTGGCGCTTACCCATGTGTGCGAGTTCCTCCGTCGCGGCCCTCACCGCGGACAACAGACTGGTTTCCTTGTCGGCCAGCCGCGCGCAGCGCTCTCCGCAGTACCCGCGTGTTCACGCAGTTGCCGGCTCTCGTTCTTGAGCGTGCTCAACCGCTGCGTGAGCACCCCATTCAGCCCCGACACCCTCGACGCTGCCGGCAACGTGCCTCGCGACTGCGCCGGTCTCGTCAGGGGCGACGCGATCCACTTGCACCCAGCAACCAAAGATATGTCGCGCGAGGGAAAGAACGTGAGTCGGGCGCATGGGGCCAGGCTAACCTAGCAGCATGTCAATCGCAAGGCGTCCGCGTTGAGTGGAGGCCTCCTCTGCTGCCTCTCGATCACAATACCCAGACGAGGAGTAAAAGGGACCGCACAGTAATTCTCCGCCGTTATCCGCGACGCCGACCTCATATCCCCACCCTCCTACCAAATCCGGAGACGCCATGGGAAAAATAAAAATGTGCAACAGGTACCCACGATACGGCGGGGTGATGAAGCGAAGCTGGCGAGACACAAGCGCCCCTTTGTGGCCCCGTGGGCACGTCTTGAGAATATGAAAGAGCCAGATTGTTCCTAGCGTTCCACTAAGGATAGGCGATGCCGCTCGCGCCTTTCGTCGGTGGCTGTCGGAGACGTATGCCTCGCCGCGCGCAGTTGTTAGGCGCCCTTCAAGTTACTGCAGCAGGGGCTGCACATACGTGCCGGGGGCAACAACGAAACCTCGAAAGTATCGCTATCCGCAAGCAGGCTTCGCCGCACCGACATTGTCTCTGACGCAAAATTTGCGTCTGGTCGCACGTTGGCGATTAATTGCATTTTCTCAGGTGGGGCTATTTCGCAAAAAAAAATCCGCCGGCAGGCGGATGAATTTACTGCACTACGATTTCGTCGGGTCGGCTGGCGCGCGTTCTCGACGAAACCGGATGTTACGTCGAGTCTTGGACGCTTGGACCTTCCATAAAGGTTCAAATATGGACATCCCTTAACAATCAGAAATAGTGTAGGCCGGGTCACGCAATTAGCTGGCGGCCGCTGTCGCCGACACATACATTACTGACACAGTCAGAAACATGCGAATGGAAAGCGAGCGGTCACTGATGTCGTCTGCTATCCCCATCAGTCTTGCCCAAAGCGCCCGCGAGGGGCTGGGGTTAGTATTGGCGGTCGATGACGACGCCGCGATGCGATTCGCGCTTGCGAGTTTGTTTCGGTCGGTTGGGTTGCGGCACGAGCTCTTATCATCGGGCGAAGAACTGCTTGCGATGACGCTGCCGCCTGTACCGTCTTGCCTCGTCCTTGACGTCCGGCTTCGTGGATGTAGCGGTTTGGAAATTCAGGCGAAATTGCGGCGGGCGGGGGATCCGATCCCCATTATCTTCATTTCTGCTTATGCCGATTTCACGATGGGTGTCGCGGCAATGAAAGGTGGCGCATTTGATTTCCTTGCGAAGCCCTTTCGCAGCCAGGATCTGCTTGATTCGGTGCATCGCGCTCTCGAGTCAGATCGCTTACGTCGCGCGTCCGAATCGACAGTCCATTTGCTCAGAGCGCGTTTCGCCACGCTCACCCACCGCGAGCGCGAGGTGATGTCGCTTGCAACGGCGGGCCTGCTCAACAAACAGATAGCAAGCGCGATGGGGATCGCCGAGGCAACGGTGAAGATCTACCGCGGCCAGGCGATGCGAAAAATGGAGGCTACATCTTTCGCTGAGCTAGTAACAATGGCCGATATTCTGGCTGTCCGCCGCGCGCTCCCCGCATGCTGAGCATGCGGCACTAAGTGGGGAAAGCGGTTTGACGCAGCCAAGCGTGTGAAGTCTACGCAAGCGCTCTTCATCGCTGCACGTTTTGAAAAGCGTACTCCTCGTAGCGGTGATGCGAACTCAGGTAAGGGAGGATCGACACCCGAGCGTCGGTGCCGAGAAGTGACGCGTGGGGCAGTTCATGGCATATGTCACAGCAACTTCATGGCCATACCCCTTTCGCCGGGGGACTCGAGGGTGAGCGTCAGCACCATGGCGATGCGCAGCTCAAAGCCCTGCGCGATCCTCTACGCCCAGCACGAAGGCGTGCATCAGTTGCGTTTCTTTCGTCCGAGTTCACATCGCAGGATATGACACAACACCGTTGTCTAGCTGCTAGAGTCGCATCACTTGATGAGATCCCCCCTCTGCAGTTAAGACTTTGCGGGCAACTACCTTTTGCTTTCTTGCGGCAACATGCCCCCGCCTTCCGCGTGCTCCGGGCAAGCGGTTAATCATGCAATATCCGGCGTTAAGGTGTGCATTACTTACATTGGCCCGTTCGCCTTTTTGAGGCAGTCTGTCAAATCCACAGGTGTCCTACTGCTCGGCATCGAGCTTGCGTGCGTAGAGGGCTCAGCCATTCAAGCCATGCCGGCTTTGGCACCTACCTTGGACACTTGCAAATGCCTCCTAAGACCTCGAGGACTTCCTTCGTCAATTCCGGTAGCGTAGTCGCAGCATCCGCCCTCGCCTTTGTCGGCACTGCGGCTGCGCTTTGGGTCAACCACCGTGCACGCGTAGCGGAACGGGAGCATCCGCCAACTGGGCAATTCATTGAAATCGAGGGTGTGCGTCTACACTACCTCGAGCAAGGCACCGGTCCTCCAGTCGTGCTTCTCCACGGCAACGGCGTCCAGTCGGAAGACTTCATTGCAAGCGGACTGTTTGACAAGCTTGCCCAGCGGCACCGCGTAATAGCTTTTGATCGCCCGGGCTTCGGCTACAGTGACCGCCCTCGCGGCCGGATCTGGACGCCACGCCTGCAGGCTCTCCTGCTCAGCAAGGCGATCAACCAACTGTCGGCGATGCGGCCCGTGGTGGTAGCCCACTCGTGGGGTACTCTAGTCGCGCTCGCGATGGGCCTCCAGACTCCGGCTGAAATTGGTGCGCTAGTCCTGCTTTCCGGCTATTACCATCCAACGGCCCGACTGGATGCACCACTCAACATCCCCGGAGCGATACCGGGGGTGGGAGACGTACTTCAACACACCGCCCTCCCAGTACTCGCGCGCGTAGGGCTAAAGCGAGCGCTGCGCAAGATGTTCGCGCCAGCGCAAATACCGGAGAACTTCTTCAGTGTGATTCCCCGCGAGCTAATGCTGAGACCAAAGCAGCTCCGCGCCGCCGCAGAAGACACAGCCCTCATGATTCCCGCAGTGACGCTGATGCGAAGCGAGTATTCGCGATTACGCCCTCCGGTAGTGCTGTTCGCGGGAACCGACGACGGCATCGTAGATTCAGGAGCTCAGACCGTGCGCCTGCATAAGGAAGTGGCCGGAAGCCAGCTGCATATGGTGCCGACAGGTCATATGCTCCACTACGCGGCAGTGAACGAAATCGCCAACGCGGTAGCGTCTCTCTCAGAGGATCCGGTTTCTTCGTCTGAACTGCTATCAGTCGCTCAGGAGGTCGAGGGGAATCCGATAGATTCCTGACGAATTGTCATTTCTGCCCACGCATAGCGAAAGTAGTCTGCGTGGCTAGAGGCGGCTGGCCTATTAGTCATTCCTACCGAAGCGGACTCCTCTCTTTCGCTGCGTCGAGCTTGATGCCCGGCTCACGTCAGTCGATCACCTCTCCCCCACTGTCCATCAACATCCCATTCAGAACATCGCAGGACATGGCGAAAGCCTATAGCCTGATAGTCATAGCTGGTGTACTTGGTATTAGCATTCAGGAGCGAAATGTGGAAAGCAGACTGGAGGGACCTGGTTGTCCTGAATCGATACATCGACGAAATGCGGACAAAGGTGGATGCGCAACGCCGCTCCATGGCAATGCTGAGCGCGACGGGGGCGGCGGCGAGCATTGCTGCCGTCCAGTTAACTCGTTCGCTTACGACGCTTGCGACTTTGGAAGCGGCCTTGCGGCTGCGGCGGGGGCAGGGAAGAACTTACGTCAGTCGAACGACGTAGTTGGCGGACATTCCCTTACCGCTTTCCTCGCAGGGGCATCTACCGCACTGGCGCAACCTTCTGCAGACCTATACGGCGCGGGAATGATGTTCTTGCAAGTCGGCCACCTTGGAGGCTTGTAACGGACCGGACGTGCTCTGCACACCCATCCCCCGAACACTCGGCGCACAGATGTTTTGCTATGAGTGCTCGACCAACGCATGCGCTCCAGCCACTTCCCGCAATAAAGCGACTAGCTTTTCATTCTCTTCAACGCGCGCACGCTCCAGTGCCGCGTCGCCGTAGTTACCCAACCTCTGCGCCGAGAAGCAACGCTCTTGCGCAAGAATCATATGCTCGCGAACGGCTCGAATAGCGCGCCATATCGCGTCCGTCGTCGCACGTGCGGTCGCTTCCTCCAGTGACAGCACCGAGTATGCGTGACCTGTGTGGCAGCGATAGCGTAACGGCCGCTCATCCCGAAGCCGCCATAACACCCCGTTGCAGCTTGGACATGTGAGTGCTGAGCGTTCTGCGATCTCATCAAGATCCTCAGGGTACGCTAGTCCGTTTTCCGCAATCTGTGCCTCGCGGTCCAAGTCTGGCCGACTACTTATCATGGCCCCTCCACGCTGAAATAGCTCACTGATAGCAGCCCGCAGAACACTGGGAAGTTTCTCCTGCGTTGTCACAACATCCGCCCCTGCCGCAGCGAGTGCACTGCGAGGCATCGATGGGGCTTCGCAATCCTCAGGCTGTTGCACGATTCGATAGCCACCCCGAGCCGCTATCGCAGCAAGCCCGGCCGCGCCATCATCAAGGTCGCCCGTAAGGACCACGCCAATGACTCGATCCCCGTAGTGAACTGCCGCAGAGCGGAATAGCGGATCTGCAGCCGGACGACAGAAATTCTCGGCGGCCGTATCGAGCAGCTGGATCTTGTCGCCGTGCACAACCATATGCCGATCAGGTGGGGCTACATATATCCGACCGATTTTCATCGTCTCGCCATCAATAGCATGGCTCACCGCGACCGCCCCCCAAGCGGCCAGCAACTCCGGCAGGATGCTTGGATGCCTGCCCACGTGCATGACTACCAGAATCGTCGCCTGGAAATCTCGATCGAGGTCGGAGACGAGGGTCTTGAGTACCGAAAGGCCTCCCCGGGATGCCGCTATGACGACGAGTGTTTGGGTCATGGATCCTCCTCAACAATGGTTGAGCAAATTCCGCGCCCGCAAACGAAATGTGGCCCTTGCCGCGTATGGCACCGTCTACGAGTGTTGTAGCCAAGTTAGAGGCGCGCGACCACGATCATCTATTCAAAACACCCCATTCGGCTCCGCCCATCCTCCTAGCGCCGACTGGGAGTTGTTCGGTGCTTCGGGAAGCCAGCGGGCGCCACACCTATTCAAGGACCAAGATGCACGGATTTAGACAGCCCACACCGTCGAAGAGAGAGAATTGCCCCTAGGTCAATGACAAATTGGTGTCCATTTTCGTCTGGTGGCCAACCGAGCAGGCGCCCGGACTCTGCCTCTGTGGGTCTCGCGCCGAGAGGGAGAGCGCATTTGCTCAGAATCCATCCTCCGCGGCTTCGGCAATCGATATACGGTGCCGGCTGGATTCCGATGTCGCGTATGCAAACCGAATCGACTTGAAGAGTTGTGTGTATGCTGTGAGCGACTGGCACCCTCCTGCTCCAAGACCATCGTAAGCTCTGCTGTGCCAGGCTTCACCCGATAAAAGCACACACACTGCTTGCTGCAGTACAGCAAAAAAAACAGCCCAAAGCTGGTCAGTGCGCGACATACCCCAGTCGATCGCAGGGACGAAGAGCGGCTGCGCTCAATCATGTTAGCCGTCAAAGTTCCGACATTCCTAGGGTGCACGACAGCCGACGTCTCCGGGGAACCAACTCGCAGACCGGTCAGCACGGGAGCGCGCAGAAATGCCTTCGTAGTCAGTCGGAGGGAGAGGCCGCAGCTTGAACAGCGATTCCCGAAGACCGCCTCACTTAGCACCTCAAGGGTTCCCAATCGCCGGGGTCTCTAGCTCCGGAAGTTGGTGCGGTGCGCGAGAGCGGTGAGTTCACCGCTCAGTACGGCGCGCCTCGCCTTAAGGGCGTAGAGCTTTTGCCGGATCCTAACGGCCTCCGGACTTTCGGGTCTAATACTAAGTTCGTAGAGCGATCCGTAGTTCGCCTCGATACGACGTAACTGTTTTTCCCGAGCGTCGATGCATTTGTTCAAGCGCGAAAGGTCATGCAGTAGCTTTCCCTCAGTCATCGGTGTGCGCTCCGCGACAGGCGTAGTTTGAGGCCTTGCAGCCTATTTTTGTTTGCCAATATAACGGATCGAAGAGGATATTCAAGCGCACGGTACATCTCAAGATCTCGGGGCCAGCGGCCGATATCGAATCATCACTGCGGGCTACGCGCTTCACTAACGGATCGTGTTTGTTCGTTCGAACAGGGTTCAGTTCACCAGCGGCCACATGCACCTGAGATTCGTTTCCAGTGGTGCTACGTGCCCGCCGTCGGACAGACTCATGGGAGCGGCCAGCCGCAGCATGGAGACGGTTTCCGGTCTGCCCGCGAGTGAAAGCCACGTCCCCAGCAAGCGTGACAGCTCCAGTGCCGGAGGAACTGACCATCAGCGTGACCGGCGCAGATAAAGATGCGAGCCGCAGCTGCGCAAGGTCGTACGTCCTAGTGCGCGCGCCGGTTCAACTTGCCCTTCCTAACGCTATCAGACGCGTGATTTACAAGTCATCGGACGGACCGGACGACGCTAGGCGAGCTAGTCAACTCGACTTGCCAGATAGCGGGCTGACTCCATTGCGTCGCAGCCTCCGGCTAATCGTCGATGGCGCGCGTCCGAGTGGAAGAACCCGCGGACGTAGCTAGCACAACGACGAATAGATTGAATGGGGCAGTGGCAAGCGCCAATAGTTGCGGATTCTTTTGAGGACCGCCAAGCGCTCACACGATTTCCCGGCCGCGTTTATTGTTTCATCATCGATGACTACCATGTTCGTCATATTCGCCGCGCCAAAAGTACCTTGCTATGGCTAAAATGGTCGGCCACCTGCCCAGGAGCATGTATTGACCCGTTCGGATCCTGACTTTGAAAGCTCCACCTCGTCGCGCGGAGGGGAAAAGCCCAACCGCCGGCGATCAACCGCCAAGACGCAGGCGGTAGCAAAGCTATCAGATGATGTATCCATAGTCGGCGAGGATGCGGAGCGCAAAGGCCAGATGCGTGCGCTCATCGCGCTTGCGCGCGAGCGAGGTTATCTCACACACGCGGATATTAACGATCATCTGTCCGAGATCGTGACACCTGCGGCAATGGGAACCATCGTCAGCACGTTCAACGAAATGGGCGTGACCATTTATGAGCAGGCGCCTGACGCCGAAGCGCTACTGCTGCGTGATGTCGCACCCACTGCAACGTCCGATGATCAGGCGGACGAAGAAGCAGAGGCGGCCTTGTCGACCGTCGATTCCGAGTTTGGCCGGACCACAGATCCGGTCCGGATGTATATGCGCGAAATGGGCTCCAGCGAATTGCTGACTCGCGCTGGCGAAATTGATGTCGCCAAACGCATCGAGAGTGGCCTGCAGGATATGATCCAGGCCATCGCTGCCTGTCCCGCGGTGGTTTCCATGATCCTTTCCGAAGCGGAGCGTGTCATCGCCGGCGACTCACGCATTGACGAACTGGTTGACGGCATCAGCGACACAGTGGGCGGTGTATTTGTAGATGCGAGCGACTCGCCCCTTCCATCCGAAGAAGTGGCTGTCGAGCCCGCTGATTTCGATTCTGATACCCCCGAAGTGGAGGACAATGTGTCGGACGATGACGAAGATGGTTCCGGCGATTCAGAAAAGGTGAATGCGGCCCAGCTGGAACAACTGACCACCGACAGTCTGGCGATTTTTGCACGCGTGCGAGCCCTATTCGAACGGATGACCGAGCTGCCCGTCACTGGCCCTACGCATTCCGCAGCCATGGATGGCATGCGCGCTGAAATCCAGCGAGAGCTTGCGCCAATCCGGTTTACCCCGAAGATGATCGATCGCCTGTGTGTGAGCGTGCACGACCAGGTGACACAAGTGCGTGCGATCGAACGCTCCATCCTCGAGATCGCCGTTGCGCGCTGCGGCATGCCCCGCGAGACATTTATTCAGTCTTTCGCGGGCCACGAGACCGATCTCGGCTGGGTCCACCGTGCGGCCGCAACTTCCGGCAAGTTTGGCCCGGCACTCGAGCGGCAGCTGCCTGCCATTCAGGCGAGTCAGCAGAAACTTATCGACATAGAGGAGAAGGTCGCACTACCACTCCAGCAGCTCAAGCATATCAACAACATGATGGGTGCTGCCGAGCGGAAGATGCGTAAAGCTAAGGGCGAAATGATCGAAGCCAATCTGCGGCTGGTCGTCTCCATTGCAAAGAAGTACATGAACCGCGGCATGCAATTCTTGGATCTTATCCAGGAAGGCAATATCGGCCTGATGAAGGCGGTGGATAAATTCGAATACCGTCGCGGCTGGAAGTTTTCCACGTATGCGACGTGGTGGGTCAGGCAATCCGTGACACGGGCAATTGCCGATCAGGGCAGGACTATCCGCGTCCCGGTACATATGATCGAGACGATCAACAAGCTGAACCGGATTTCGCGCGAGATATTGCAGCGAACTGGGCAAGAAGCCGATCCAGCGCTCCTCGCCGAGCGCATGGAGTTGTCCGAGGAGAAGGTACGCGGCCTTCTCAAGATCGCCAAGCAACCTATCTCGCTCGAGACTCCGGTGGGCGAGGAAGGAGACACCACGCTCGGTGACATGATTGAAGATGATGCGACGAGTTCACCGGCTGAGGCAGCAGTTTCGGCAGGCCTGCGTGCGCAGATCGATGCGGCTCTGGATGAGTTGTCGCCCCGCGAAGCCAAGGTACTGCGGATGCGGTTCGGACTCGAAACTCACACCGAGCACACCTTGGAAGAGGTCGGTAAGCAATTCGACGTGACGCGTGAGCGAATCCGACAAATTGAAACTAAAGCGATGCGCAAGCTAAGGCACCCGAGTCGCGCCGATAAACTGAAGCTATTCCTCGAACGTTGAGTGGGACTAGAGACATTCGGCTCGCGACTGATTCGACGATGCTGTCGCGGGCGATGCTGCTACGGCAATGGGTAATCCGCTTGCGCTAAAGAGGCTCGCGGCACAACCTTGTAAGAGCTCCGTGCGCGATCCGTCATCGCTCTATCTACTGACCAAGGCCCTCGCTGCGCGCATGCCACGGCCTTGACCTCGGACGCGTTTGATGTCGTCGCCCCACGAGAAACAGACAAGCGGGCTCCGGAGCTCGGGTTACTCCTGTGCGATTAGAAAACGATTCGGGTTCTTGCCGAGCCAGGCTGGCGTCCGCCCCCGACCCGACCACGTCTTACCGGACTTTGGATCCCGGAACTTAGGGGGTAGCGGCTCCTTGACTTCTTTCGCGACTCCCCTGCCTGCCGGCCGTCCCCGGCGACGCTTACCCTGAATATCCTCGAGAGACAATCCATATTGCTCCATAAGCGCGCGAATCTGGTCGATAACACCATTCACTTCCGTCGCGCGTACCTCGGCGATTTGAGCTTCCAGCGCTTGCTTCTGAGCCAGCAGTTGTTTGTAAGTAGCCATTGCTTTCTTCTCCTTGTTGTTGCACCTACAGATGTCGACGCTCCCTAGCTTACCAGCCTTTGCCCATCTTTCAAGGAAGAGGTCAAGGGAACGCTCATTTAAGGGCATCAAAATTGGCAAATTTATCATAGGGAAGCACATTTAACCGGAGCGCCCGTCACGAGTTTTGGCTTAAACAGTGCAATAGGTTCGACGCGCTAGACACGCAGGCGACAGTAATTCGCTCGTGATATCCGACTGAGGTCAATAGCGGATCGGCGTAGAGCGACGACTTACCCACACTTCCTCTTATTTCGCACGCGCGGCCAACCCGTGAGAATAGCTGGATGTAATTGGGAACGTTGAACCCTGAATCGGGGCTGCGCAGACGCTGGGGGATATACCATAGATATTAATATATTCGATCCCAAAGATTGAGCTAGAATGAAGGACTCTCCTTTATTCTCGTAATGTAGTAGCCGGCAAATTTTTGCGACATATCACTTTCAAGGTCGCATCATTAATTGTTCCTACTAACAACATGGCGAAATCCGTTCAACAAACTCGACTGCTGTCGCATCTGAGAGACGGTTCCACTTTGCGTATAGTGCGGTCTATGCTAACTGGCCGCCCGGTACATTGCGAGCTCTTCCACCGTGACCAAGCATATGCAGCAGAAGTTGTCGCCTGGTGGAGAGTCGAGCGACTAATCAAACTGAACGCTATCTCGCCGGACACGGGTTGCATCGAGACGGCTCGCACTCTAGAACTGCAAACGTGTAAAGCGCGAGTGACCGAGTGACTAATTGCTCTCCCGCGTTGAGAATATGAAGGTGCGGCGGCACGCCGCCGCACCTGATGCCACACCTCGCTTGTACGGAATCCTTCCATTGCCGACTGCCGGCCTTGGTAGCCTCCAGCCCATCCGCTCTCTACCATGCAGTGGCGGCCGCAATTTGCCACTGCCGTCTTAGAGGGGAGCAGTTCTGTGGGACCCATCACAACGACGCAAAGATACTTCGGTCACCAAGCGAGGGCATATGCCCGCGCGATCTCCGACGACGTATTTGAGTCCTCTGGAGCAGTTGAGCAGGAAAGCGACACGCTTGCGATTTCGGGATCACTCGGCGTCTTCAGAACCCGCGAGCGGGCGCTGGCTCAAGGGCTCGCGTGGGCCAAGCTGTGGATAGACGAGCGCCGCCCGGTGGCAAAGTCTAATTTCGCGACCGACCAGAAGACCATGACATGAGCCTTGATCTGACGGAAGCCTTCATTGAGCTGATGCAAGAGAAGCGGCTGGATGCCTACATCGATGAAGGCCGGTTTCTCATACGCCAGCAAATTGCGACCATCCGAGACGCGCGCGCTCAGGGTGTACAGGTCAATACAGCCGAATCGTTCCTACCAGCGTTGATTGTCACAGTATCCGCTTTGCGATTGCAGCGTCGTAAGCGTTTGATTAATGCAGGTGAAGCTGCGCCACGGCGGCCAACAACACCTCAACTGTGATCAGCGTCGAAAGATGCGAATCGAAGCCGAGCCAAATGGCTTTATCAATATTAGGCTGGGGATTAGATCCGCTCATCGCAAATGGCGTGAACACGTGTCCATTCCGGCCGACTGCGCAGGGTTCGCACGAGTTAGTAGCTGTCCAATGCAGACGCAGCCAAGTCTGCGATCAACAACTGCGATCGACTGTTCGCCATTTGTGGCAGTGCACACTTGTGGATTCAACCGGTCGATGCAACGGTTTGATGGAATCGTTCAGCGGGTGTATCGAAGTTTAGTGTTTTACGCGGACGTTCGTTGACGCGGCGTGCTATGCCATTGAGCTTTGCCTGTGAATAGACAGAGAGATCAATTCCTTTGGGAAGGTACTGCCTCAGGAGGCCATTGGTGTTCTCGTTGGAGCCGCGTTGCCAGGGATTCCGTGGGTCACAGAAGTAAACCTTGATGTCGGTCGAGACCGTAAAACGCTGGTGGTCCGCCAACCCCTTGCCGCGATCCCACGCCAACGATTTGTAAAGCTCCTGGGGCAGTTCTCCGGCATGTCGGATCAAGGCGTTGACGACTGTCTCCGTGTCTTTGCCGGAGACCTTCAGGAGCATCACGAACCGCGTCTGACGCTCGACCAAGGTGACGATCTGGCTATTGGCACTGTCGAAGAGCAAGTCGTCTTCCCAATGCCCAGGTATCGCGCGATCTTCAGCGT
Organism: Cupriavidus pauculus; assembly: GCF_008693385.1. NCBI lineage: Bacteria > Pseudomonadati > Pseudomonadota > Betaproteobacteria > Burkholderiales > Burkholderiaceae > Cupriavidus > Cupriavidus pauculus. The sequence goes on along the minus strand of NZ_CP044066.1, from coordinate 4,622 downwards.
TCGCGGTCGCTCGCTTATTGAAACGGCATCACGGATTCTTCCGCGCTCGTCGGCCTTCGCCGAATAGTTGCGCGAGTGGCGCATGATCCGGCACCGCCTCAGATGTTGAAGCAACTCCTTCTTCAGGGCGCGGCGCGGGCCTGCACGTAGAGGCTACGATAGATGGTCTCGTGTGACACCTGGTAGTCCTTGTTGACCGCGTAGACATGCTTGAGCCAACCTTCAATCTGCTCCGGGGACCACTGCTTCGTTAGTTTGACTGCCACAACCTGTGCCAGCGTGCGATTTCGGATGAGCTTACAGGTCTTCGGACGCAATCCGCCCGTACTTGCGTGCTTGGGATATCTCCCTCGCAATTCAGAGAAAATGGGCCACAGATTGCTCGCGCACGAATCTTCGGGAATTTTCCTTCTTCGCTTGCCCCGCGTCACATCGACCTGTATAAGAGATCGAGCAGGATCTCAAGTCATAGCCTCGATGTACCTGACGCATAGCGTCACTTTCCTTGTTGCTGCTCCCTTGAACGTCGTGCCTCGCTGGCAATGCTATGCCAGCTGAGAACTTTTTAAGGAATTCAACATGGAAACCGGTACCGTAAAGTGGTTCAACGATTCGAAGGGCTTTGGGTTTATCACGCCCGATAATGGCGGAAACGATCTTTTTGCGCACTTTTCCGAGGTTCAAGGCAGTGGGTTTAAGTCCCTCCAAGAGGGACAAAAGGTTCGCTATATTGCCGGGGTGGGCCAAAAGGGTCCTGCAGCAACGAAAATCGAGCCGATCTAAACGGCTCCTGTAATCTCTCGAAGGAGCTCCGCGATGCGGAGCTTTTTTTCGCACATTCGAGGCAACTGCTCGAACTCGCCCTGCTCGGAACGACAAGTCCACGCGGAGTGGCGCACGAGGGAAGCGCCTGAATTTGGCCGGGAGTGACTATGGCCAGGCGATCGCCGTGCGGCGCGGCTGGCCGTCGTGCCGCTTCCCTGACGAAACGGGAACCGCGCCGATCCAATGGCTGATCCCGCAACGCATCCGGGGTGCGCAAAAGTTGCTGGAGACCAGCTGTCAACGCCAATCGAATGTTGCATGAATCGACGGTGTGTCGTATTCCTGCCCGCGTTTGCGATGTGGTTATCGATCGAGCCGAAGCGTCCCCCGACAAGTGCGGCGAGCGGTCGCGTGTAGCGACCTAGGCGACGTCGCTCGTCAGATCAGTCGCGCACAGACAGCCGCTTGTCCTGATTTCTGCGATTTCGGACGCTGCCGCCTACTCTGCCGACCATGGGCTTCCCGATCCAGGCTAAACGCGGGGGGACGGACAAAAACTTGGACCACCGCTACGCTCGTCGGCTACGCACATTGGCAGCTCGTGCGCGGCGCTGGCGCAGTGACAGTGCGCCAGCGCGCGGGGTGGCGTCAAAGGCATCTTGCGCGGTGGCCAGATCGACATGCCGGAGACGCCTGCCTCCCCGGCATATGCGAGCTGCAGTGCCACCGCGCGCCGATCTGCGAAACTCTATCTGCGCTCCACCTGCCATCGTTAACGCGGCAGGATTGCGGAATTAGAGAGCCCCGGGGGCGAAGCCAAGGCCCAGCGCCAAGTCGATCGTTTTCTAAACGAGCTGATATGAACGACACTCTCGGCACCGAGATAGTGGTCTTCGATGATCCAAGCCCCCATGTCGCCGCCCATTCGAGAAGCGCATGCCTGCGTGAACGCGATCGTGATGGCCAGCGGTGCACGCGGGCCCGGCGGGCCAGCGCCAGCAAAGCCGCTGGCGCGCTGGCGACGCAGGCTTCGACGCTCAGCCCCTCGGCTAGATGGGTGGGGGTACGACCATTGCTCCGGGCACCTCCAGTGCTCGCCTTCCTAGTGGATCCCAAGCTCCTCGAACCAAATCTTGCGCCCATGTGCGCGCAGTGAGGTTGGATCAAGGACATTGCATCTAACGGCTAACGGCCAGGTGACTTACGATCTGGAGCATCCGCATCCGGGCTCAGAGCTTGGCGGGAAACGCGTCGGGGGCGGCGCGCGTCCGGCGCTCGTCCCTATACGCGGTTATGGATACTCTCGCGCCCCCGACGCACACCCTGCCCCTGCTGATCTGCGCGGAAATCAACGATCGCCCAGAGCTTCCACACGCTTTCACATGTGAAAGCAGAAAACGATGTTGCTCAGCCTCCCGATTCCTACTCAGCCGAACGGCAGCAGCTTCTGTTACGGGTGAGCCACCATAATCGAAGATAATTTACATTGATTTTTGCCACGCGTTTTACTCCTTGTGAAATGTCGCGTGGTTCATTCTTGTTTATTATCAGACACTTAGATGGCTGGAGATCCGTTTCATGGTTCGTCCTGGCCAGGACTCGCCGTGAGCTATTCTGGGGCTGTGTTGTGCTGCGTTGAAGAATCGCGCTCCAATGATTCCGCCCCCCCTGCCTAGGCGACCGATCCCTTCTAGACGCAATGGTGCGCAGTAGCGCGGCCACAGGCGGCATCACTGAGCGCGTCTGCTTCCTAACCCCTGCCAGAGACAATGCGGCCGCAACCGGGCCTCACATCCTTGTCTAGGCTCCTCTGTCGCCACACGCTCGCTGATGGGGGACGTTCGTCGCCGAGGCGGTTAGCTCTTTGATGGATACTCGCGCACGAACGAAACCGACCACCGAGAGGTGATACCGTCAGACCTCCGGAACGCGTCTATGCGAACGGAAGACGCGTGGGACCTTTGCAGAAAAAAATTTAATAAAAATGTATTTTTCCGATGAAAAGGAGCGACAGCCTACGCCCTCCAGAGCAAATCACCAGCGTCCCGCATTTTTCGACGCTCTGCAATTTTCTGAATGCTCAGCGTATGCAATGCCAAGCTCCAAAAGTCAACGGGATCGGCCCGCTCGCGCTTTCACGTATGAAAGCGCGAGCAGCAGCTTCTAGTGCGTGTTCTCACCGAAACGGCAAGAGGTGATAAGGATATCAACCCGAGGGTGACACATTTCGAGGTGACTTTCACATGTGAAAGGTCGTGGTACGGGATCTTAGAGAATGCGTATGCGCCATACGTGGTATCGAAACGCGCATTCATTAAGCAAACAAGCGAAGGCATACGAGGCGGGAAGCGCACCTTGGACTACGGGCTTTTGTGTGGAACTTCGGATGAGCGCGCTACACTTTCACATGTGAAAGTGTGTGTAGCGTAGCCCTAATCAGCACTACACCAGCCCACCACATCTCTGATCGCGGACTACTGAACTCTAGAATGGACGAGATAAGCACATACTTTCACACGTGAAAGTATGTGCTTTCGACAGGAGCGCTGAGCGCAGGAACCTGTCCTCCTTGATGCCAAAAGTTCACGCGTCACATACTAGGCTGCTTTCACACGTGAAAGCCATCCTTCATCCAACCGCCAACAAAGTCTCCCAACACGGTTCGCGACTAATCTCCAGTTCTTGCATCAGGCTTCCTCAGCTGGTCGTCCCGGGCTAAACAACGGAACTTTCACGTGTGAAAGATGGGGACTCGGCTAGTGATTGCCGCCCCTCGGGGTCATCATGCGGAAGGCCAGCAATCCAAGCAAGCAATTCGCAGTTTGAATGACGCGTCCGTGGCGCGACATCTTCGACTGTCAACGCATTACGTCAACAATGTGCAATCAATGCAAATAGGATGTTTCATTATCAATAATTTTATGTTATTTTAAATAAAATTTCGGGAGATCAGTATGGGCGCACGCATTATCACGGTGTTTAACCAGAAGGGCGGTTGCGGAAAAACAATGACGTGCATGCAACTCGCGGCAGCGTTTGCGCTCCGCGGTCACCGCACGCTGCTGGTTGATATGGACAAGCAAGGCACGAGCACTATCTGGGCGGGTCAGGCCGGTGCCGATAAGCCATTCCCGGCCACCGTTATCAGCCTAGCGCCGCTTCGCGAAAAGATGCTCGGGGAGATTGAGAAGCATGCGGTGAATTACGACTTCATCTTCATCGATTGCCCACCCGCCATTGAGTCGTCCATTCCCTGGGCTGCCCTCAACGTCTCCGACATCGGTCTGATCCCAGTTATCCCGCTGCTGGACAATGTCTGGGCGAGCAGAGAGGCAAAAGAGCTGGCAAGGCGTGCTAAGCAGGAGAATCCTTCGCTCCAGACCTACTGCATTCCATCCATGTCCCGTCGTGGCAACGTATTCAAGGCATGCACAGAGATCTTGCAGGATGACCAGGAAATTCCGCTCCTGGATACCGGTCTGCAACAGCGCAACGCATATGGTGAATCGCAGATGTTCGGCCTAAGCGTTCATGGCGTTACGGGGGCGGGCGCAGCTGTGAAAGAAGTCGAAGCCCTCGCGGATGTCGTCCTGGAAAAACTCGGCCTGCCTGTAGGCAAGAAAGCAGGAAAGACAAAAGCGGTTACGCAGAATGCGGAGGTGATCTGATGACGAAGAAGCTTGACCTTATGCGACAGCAAGCAAACCGAGCACTATCGGTAGCGCCCCCAGCGGATCGATTCGCGCGTGCGCAAGCACTAGTAGAGCGCCAACCGAATGGCTTTGCCACGAAGGCTCCTGCAGATCAGCCCGCACCCCCATCGCGCGCACCAGATCTCAGCGATTTGAAACAGCCGG
>NZ_CP044065.1:3657500-3718293 GCF_008693385.1 Cupriavidus pauculus | reverse complement strand
CAAGGACAAGGACGGCAAGGAAACGATCGAGAAGGCGATCGACTTCCGCGTCTCGACGCTGCCCACGCTGTTCGGCGAGAAGATCGTGATGCGGATTCTGGAATCCTCGTCCGACAAGCTCGATATCGACCAGCTCGGCTACGAGCCGGACCAGAAGGCGCTGCTGCTCGACGTGATCAAGCGCCCCTACGGCATGGTGCTCGTGACGGGCCCGACCGGCAGCGGCAAGACCGTGTCGCTCTATACGTTCCTGAACCTGCTGAACCAGGGCGACATCAATATCTCGACCGCCGAGGATCCCGCGGAAATCCAGCTGCCCGGCATCAACCAGGTCAACGTCAACGACAAGGCGGGCCTCACGTTCGCGGCCGCGCTCAAGTCGTTCCTGCGGCAGGATCCGGACATCATCATGGTCGGCGAAATCCGCGACCTGGAAACGGCGGACATCTCGATCAAGGCCGCGCAGACGGGCCACCTGGTCCTGTCCACGCTGCACACCAACGATGCGCCGACCACGCTGACGCGGCTGATGAACATGGGCGTGGCGCCGTTCAACATCGCATCGAGCGTGCTGCTGATTACCGCGCAGCGTCTTGCGCGGCGACTGTGCACGTGCAAGCGCGCGGGCGACCTGTCGCGCGACGTGCTGCTGGACGCGGGCTTCCGGGAGGCCGACGTCGATGGCACCTGGCAGCCGTATCACCCGGTCGGGTGCGAACGCTGCAACGGCAGCGGGTACAAGGGACGATGCGGTATCTATCAGGTGATGCCCATCACGGAAGCCATGCAGCAGATCATCCTCTCGCACGGCACGGCGCTGCAGATCGCCGAGCAGGCGCGTCGCGACGGCGTGCTATCGTTGCGTGAGGCTGGCCTGCTCAAGGTCAAGCAGGGGGTCACGTCACTCGAAGAAGTGCTGGCCACCACGAATACGTAGCAACGTAGCGCAAGAACGTAGCAATCCAATAAGAAATTTTTGTCGGGGGTCACAACATGGCGACGCGCGCACCAGCGGCGGGCGCCCGGACGGCGGCGCCGTCCCGGGCAACAGGAACGAAGGGGCGGAAGGCGCCCACGCAGTACATCTTCGAATGGGAAGGCAAGGACCGGAAGGGCAAGTCCTTTACGGGCGAGCAGCGCGCCGAGAGCGCGGCGGAGGTCACCGCCACGCTGCGCAAGCAGGGCCTGACGGTCGTCAAGCTCAAGAAGCGCAAGGCGGCGCGCGGGCGCAAGATCACCGAGAAGGACATCGCGTATTTCACGCGCCAGCTCTCGACGATGCTCAAGGCCGGGATCCCGCTGCTGCAGTCGATCGACATCATCGCGCGCGGCCATGCGAATCCGAACTTCACGCAGCTGCTGTCCGATATCCGCTTCGACATCGAGTCCGGCAGCAGCATGGCCCAGGCGTTCCGCCGCCAGCCGAAATACTTCGACACGCTCTATTGCAACCTCATCGATGCCGGCGAACAGGGCGGTATTCTCGATGCGCTGCTCGAGCGGCTGTCGCTGTACATGGAGAAGTCCATCGCGCTGAAGAGCCAGATCAAGTCCGCGATGATCTACCCGATCGCGGTGCTGACGGTGGCGTTCGCGGTGACCGTCATCCTGATGCTGTTCGTGATCCCGGCGTTCAAGGGGGTGTTCTCGAGCTTCGGCGCGGCGCTGCCGGCGCCCACGCTGGTCGTGATCGGCATCTCCGACTTCTTCGTCGCGAACTGGTACATCATCGTTTTCGCACCGATCCTGGCCATCGTCGGCTACTTCCGCGCGCGAAACAAGTCAGAGAAGGTCCAGCGCTTCCACGACCGCGTGCTGCTGCGGCTGCCGATCTTCGGCAGTCTGTTCCGCAAAGCCGTGATCGCCCGCTGGACGCGAACGCTGGCCACGATGTTCGCGGCCGGCACGCCGCTCGTGGAATCGATGGAATCGGTGGCCGGTGCCGCTGGCAACTGGCTCTATTACGATGCCACGCGCGATATCGAACAGGCCGTGCGTATCGGTACCAGCCTGACCAACGCGATGCAGGCCACGCACGTGTTCGACAACATGGTGCTGCAGATGACGCAGATTGGCGAGGAATCGGGTGCGCTGGACAATATGCTGCTCAAGGTGGCCGAGTTCTACGAGCGCGAGGTCGATGACGCCGTGGCCGCGATCTCGAGCCTGATCGAGCCGCTGATCATCGTGATCCTCGGCGTACTGATCGGCGGCATGGTGGTGGCGATGTATCTGCCGATCTTCAAGCTGGGACAGGTGGTGTAACGCATGCTGCAGGTATCGGAGCTGGCGGCGCTGCCGCCGGCCTTTCTCGTCTTCGCGGCCGGACTGATCGGCCTGGTGGTCGGCAGCTTCCTCAACGTGGTGATCCACCGGATTCCGCGCATGATGGAATACGACGAGGCGAACTACATCGCCGAGTTGCGGGGCGAACCTCTGCCCCACCCCGGCCGCTACAACCTCGTGGTGCCGCGCTCGGCGTGTCCGCACTGCGGGCACCAGATCGCGGCATGGGAGAACATCCCCGTCGTCAGCTATCTGTTCCTGCGCGGCCGCTGCGCGGGCTGCAAGACGCGCATCAGCGTGCGCTACCCGCTCGTGGAACTGGCCAGCGCCGCGCTCAGCGCGCTGGCGATGTGGCATTACGGCCCGACCGTGCAGGCGCTGGCCGCCATCGTCATGGTCTGGGCCCTGATCGCGCTCACGATGATCGACGCCGATACCCAGCTGCTGCCGGACCAGATCACGCTGCCGCTGCTGTGGCTCGGCCTGCTGCTGAACCTCCAGGGCCTGTTCGTGCCGCTCGCCGACGCCGTGATCGGCGCCGCGGCGGGCTACCTCGTGCTGTGGGCCGCCTACTGGCTGTTCAAGCTCGTGCGGGGCAAGGAAGGCATGGGCTATGGCGACTTCAAGCTGATGGGCGCGCTCGGCGCGTGGTTCGGCTGGCAGGCCCTGCCCGCGCTCGTGCTGCTGTCCTCGGTGGTCGGCGCGGTGTTCGGCATCCTGATGCTCGTCGTGCGCCGCCAGGGACGCGAGACGCCGTTTCCGTTCGGGCCGTTTATCGCCGGAGCCGGCCTGATCGTTCTGTTCTTCGGCGCGGATCTCCTGCCATTGGCGCTGAGCATTCACTGACTTGCTGTATCGTTGTGGCATCGACGACTTTCTCCCTGCCGCACGCATGCTCGAAATCGGACTGACCGGCGGTATCGGCTCCGGCAAGACCCGGGTGGCCGACCTGTTCGCCGCCCGCGGCGCGGCGCTGATCGACACCGACCTGCTCGCGCACGAGATCACGGCGCCGGGCGGCGCGGCCATCGCCCCGCTGGTGGAGGCCTTCGGGCCCGCATGCCTGCGCCCCGACGGCGCGATGGATCGCGATGCGATGCGCGCGCGCGTGTTTTCGGACCCGTCAGCCAAACGCACGCTCGAATCCATCACGCATCCGCTGATCCGCACGCTGACGATGGCACGCGCCGAGGCCATCCGCGCCGCGGGGGCGCATCCCTATCTGATCTACGTGGTGCCGCTGCTCGTGGAGTCCGGCACCTGGCGCGAGCGCGTGGGCCGCGTGCTCGTGGTGGATTGCAGCGAAGCGACCCAGATTGCGCGCGTGATGGCGCGCAACGGTTTTACGCGCGAACAGGTGGAGGCCATCATGCGCCGGCAGGCCACGCGCAGCGCACGGCTCGCCTGCGCGGACGATGTGATCGACAACGACGGGCCGCCCGAGGCGCTGCCTCCCCAGGTCGAGCGGCTCGACGCGCTGTATCGGCGCAAGTGATTGCAGCAAGTGATTGCAGCAGGTGATCGACCCAAATGATCGACGCAGATGATCGACGCCGATGACGATCGTCGGATTTCGTAACAATTGGATTTGTCCTCGCGCCCCGACTCGCATAGAATGCGCTGAAAACAAGCGGGAAATATCGCAATTCAGCGACACAGCCGCTTCTGCCGCATCGCGGCCCGCAGCACGGACAACCACTTGATCCTGTACGAATATCCTTTCAACGAACGAATCAGGACGCTTCTGCGACTGGAAGACCTGTTCGATCGGCTGGATTATTTCCTCGCGCAGGAACACGCCCTGCAGCACCATGTCGCGATCACGACGCTGTTCGAGATCATCGACGTGGCAGGCCGCGCCGACCTCAAGACTGACCTGATCAAGGAACTCGAGCGGCAGCGCCAGGCGCTGGCGCCGCTGCGCGCGAACCCGCAGATCGATCAGGACGCGCTCGTGGCCGTGATCTCCGAGATCGAACAGGGCATCACCGCGCTGAACCAGACCTTCGGCAAGGCCGGCCAGTTGCTGACCGAGAACGAATGGCTGACGAGCATCCGCAGCCGCGCGATCATTCCGGGCGGCACCTGCGAATTCGACCTGCCCGCCTACTACGCCTGGCAGCATCGCCCGGCCGAAGACCGCCGCGCCGACGTCCTCAAGTGGGCGCGGCCGCTGGCTTCGCTGCGGATGGGCGCCTCCATCGTGCTGCGGCTGCTGCGCGAGTCGGGTCAGAGCGGCAAGGTCATCGCGACCGGCGGCAGCTACCAGCAGATGCTGTCGGGCCGCAGCTACCAGCTGATGCAGGTCTACCTCGACGAATCGCTGCTGGCGTTCATCCCCGAGATGAGCGCGAACAAGTACATGCTCTGGGTCCGCTTCACCCAGCAGGACGGCGACATGCGGCCGCGCTCGGTCGACGCCGATATCCCGTTCCTGCTCAAGCTGTGTAATTTCTGAAGTTGCAGACTCAAGAACGCCGATGCCTGCCGTAGTCAAATGCCCTACCTGCGGCACCGATGTGGAATGGGTGCCCGAGAACAAGTTCCGGCCTTTCTGCTCCAATCGGTGCAAGCAGATCGACCTCGGTGCCTGGGCCGCCGAGAAGTACGTGATCGGTGGCAAACCCGGCGAGACCCCCTCGCCGGACCTGCCCGAAGACTGAAGCCCGGCGGCGCTAGCGAGCGGCCGCCAGCACCCGCCGGCAAAACGCCACGCACACGAGCACGAACACCGCGAGGCCCAGCCACTGGGCCGTCGCCGCGAAGCCCTCGCCGACGAGCGCGAGCGGCGCTTCATGGCCCGACAGGCCGATGACCGCGGCCAGCGCCACGCCGACCAGACTCTCCCCGACGATCAGCCCCGACGCAAGCAGCGTGCCGCGGCGCTCCGCATGCTCGAGCGCCTGTTGCACGTCGTCGCCGCGTGCCTGCGCGCGGCGGCGTTCGGCGCGCATCAGCCACCATGACAGCACCGCGCCCACCACGAGCGCCGAACTGATCGTCGGCGGCAGGTAGATGCCGATGCCGACGGCCAGCACGGGCAGGCGCGCCACGCCGCCCCGGCGGCGCAGCGCCTCGTCGATCGCAATCAGCACCACGCCGAGCGCGACGCCGGTCAGGATCATCGCCCAGTTGAGCTGATGCGTGAAAATGCCGGTGGCGATCGCCGTCATCAGCGTGGCCTGCGGCGCCGCCAGCGCCTGGTTCGGATCCATGTCCGGACGCGGCAGTGCCCCCGCGAAGCCATACGCGTGATACAGCAGCTCCAGCACTGGCGGGATGACCGCGGCACCGACCACGCAGCCGATCAGCAGCGCCACCTGCTGGCGCCACGGCGTCGCACCGACGAGCCAGCCCGTCTTGAGATCCTGGAGGTTGTCGTTGGAGATCGAGGCCACCGCGACCACCGCCGATGTCGTGAAGATGGCCAGCGCGATCGCGAACTTGCCCCCCTCGGGCGTCCCAAGCAGACCGTCGAGCGTGCCCACGCCGAGAATCAGCAGGGAGACCAGGATCACCGCAATGATCCCGATGCCCGAAATCGGGCTTGCCGACGATCCGACCAGTCCGGCCATATAGCCGCACGCCGCCGCGACGAGGAAGCCGAACACGAACGCGAACAGTACCGCGCAGGCGACCAGCCGCCATGCGGGGCCCGTGGCGAGCGGCGCCGGTGCGAGGAAGTATCCGAACGTGATGGCCAGCACGGCCACGAGCAGGAGCGTCAGCAGGCCGATCCACCGTGCGGGGAGGTCGCGCTGCGTACGCGGGAGATCTCCCGCGCCGGCAGCTCCGGTCTGGGCGCCACGCCGCAGCGAACCGAACGACGCCCCCATGGACGCGCGCACGCCATCCACCATCGGCTTGAACAGCGTGGCCAGCGTCCATATGGCCGCGATCGCGATCGTGCCGGCGCCGATAAAGCGTGCCTGCGTGCTCCAGATCTTTGTACCGAAGGCGGCCAGCGTCGCATCGGCCGGCATCGGCGTGATGGCCGTCAGCCACGGTACCGCGATGCCCCACGTAAGAAACAGCCCGAGCAGCATCGCCATGCCGCCGACGATGCCCACCAGATAGCCCGCGCCCACGAGCGCGAGCGAGAAACCCATGGACAGCCGCACGATCGAGGCGCCCACGGCCAGCCATGCGTTGGCCCCCTCCGCCAGCACGCGCAGCCCGCCGGCGGCAAAGCTGAACAGGCCCGCGGCCAGACCGCCCGCCACGAGGTCCGCGAGGCCCGTCGAGGATCGGGTGCCGGCCTCCTGCGACGCACTGCCCACGCGCAGGATCTCGGCCGCCGCGACGCCTTCGGGATACGGCAGGTCGCTGTTGACGACCATCGCATGGCGCAGCGGAATGCTGAAGATCACGCCGAGCATGCCGCCCGCCGCGCAGATCGCGAGCGTTTGCCAGAACGGAAAGCCCTGCCAGTGTCCCAGCATGACGAGGCCCGGCAGGATGAAGATGATCGAGGACAGCGTGCCCGCGGCCGAGGCCTGCGTCTGCACCATGTTGTTCTCGAGGATATTGGCCCCCGGGAACAGGCGCAGCACCGCCATCGAGATGACGGCGGCGGGAATCGCCGAGGAGAAGGTCAGGCCGACCTTGAGGCCCAGGTAGATATTGGAGGCCGTGAAGACCACCGTGATGAGCGCGCCGAGGATGACGCCGCGCAAGGTCAGTTCAGGCAGGGAAATATCGTCGGCAACACGTTCGACACGCTGCATGCGGACACTCCGGTGGTAGTGGAAAGCGCGCTCTGCCCGGCGCGTTTCAACGACTTGCTGCTTCCTCCGCGAGCCATTCGACCACGGGAATCGTGGCCGGCAACAGCGGCGTGACCGCCACGGGTACCGATTGCCAGGCGAATGCCTGGCCCTCACGGCCGACGGGCTCCCCCCGCCATGCCGTGACCTTGCAGAAATACAGCCGCACATAGGCGTGCGGGTAATCGTGTTCGAGCACGCGCCACTGCTCGCTTTGCAGCACGTCGAGCCCGAGCTCCTCGTGGAGCTCGCGCGCAAGCGCCGCCTCGACCGACTCGCCCGGCTCCAGCTTGCCGCCAGGGAATTCCCAGTAGCCTTCGTATGGCTTGCCCGCCGGCCGCTGCGCCAGCAGGAAACGCCCGTCCGGCTGCACCATCACGCCGACGGCGACTTCCGTGACCTTGCGCGGCTGCGCGGGCTGCCCCGTCATGTCGCCGCTCATGCGTACGGCTTGCCGTGCTTGCCGCCCCAGTCGCGCGCGAACTGCCACGCCACACGGCCGGACCGCGAACCGCGCTCGAGCGCCCACACGAGCGCATCGCCGCGCGCCGCGGCAATGTCTTCCTCGGTGCAGCCGAAGTGCGACAGCCAGTGGCCGACGATGGCCAGGTATTCGTCCTGCTTGGGCGGGTAGAACGACAGCCACAGCCCGAAGCGCTCGGACAGCGAGATCTTTTCCTCGACCACTTCGCCCGGATGGATCTCGCCATCGTCGGTATGCCGGTAGGTCTCGTTGTCCTTCATGTACTCGGGCAGCAGGTGGCGGCGGTTGGACGTGGCGTAGATCAGCACGTTGTCCGACTGCGCGGCCACCGAGCCGTCGAGCGCCGACTTCAGCGACTTGTAGCCCGACTCGCCATCCTCGAACGACAGGTCGTCGCAGAAGATCACGAAGCGTTCGGGACGCTGCGACAGCTGCTCGACGATATCGCCGAGGTCGCCGAGGTCGTCCTTGTCCACCTCGACCAGCCGCAGGCCGTCCTTCACGTAGGCATTGAGGCAGGCCTTGATCAGCGACGACTTGCCGGTGCCGCGCGCGCCCGTCAGCAGCACGTTGTTGGCCGGCAGGCGGTTCACGAACTGGCGCGTGTTGGCCACGATGGCATCCTTCTGGCGCTCGATGTTCTTGAGGTCGTCCAGATGGATCGGCGGCAGCTGTTTGATCGCCTGCAGATAGCCGATATTGCCGAACAGGCTCTGCCGCTTGCGCCAGCGGAATGCGACCGCCTCCTGCCAGTCGGCGTCGGTCAGCTGCGGCGGCAGCCATTGTTCGAGTCGGGCGAGAAAGGCGTCGAGGCGATTGGCAAGGTCGGACATGGCGGGGCGAATGGAAAGATCAGGAGCGGTAATCGGCGTTGATGGACACGTAGTCGTGCGACAGGTCGCAGGTCCACACGGTGGCCTCGGCGTTGCCGCGGCCCAGTGCCACGCGTACCGTGATCTCGGCCTGCTTCATCACGCGCTGGCCGTCCTCTTCCCGGTAGTCGGGATTGCGGCCACCGTCGCGCGCGACCCAGACGTCGTCCAGCCACAGGTTCACGCGGTTCACGTCGAGGTCGTTCACGCCGGCATAGCCGATCGCGGCCAGGATACGGCCCAGATTGGGGTCCGATGCGTAGAACGCGGTCTTGACCAGCGGCGAGTGCGCGATCGCGTACGCGATCTGGCGGCACTCGGCCACGCTATTGCCGCCTTCGACGCGAATCGTCATCAGCTTGGTAGCGCCCTCGCCGTCGCGCACGATCATCTGCGCGAGCTCCTGCGCCAGCGAGGTCACGGCCTCCTTCAGCGCGGCGAATGCGGCGCCGTCGGCCTGCCCGATGGTCACGCCCGACTTGCCCGTCGCGATGAGCACGAACGAGTCGTTGGTCGAGGTGTCGCCATCGATCGTGATGCTGTTGAACGAGTGGTCGGCCGCGTGCGACACGAGCTGCTGCAGCACAGGCTGCGCCACGCCCGCGTCCATCGCGATAAAGCCGAGCATCGTCGCCATGTTCGGGCGAATCATGCCCGCGCCCTTGCTGATGCCGCTCAGCGTCACGGTCTTGCCGTCGATCTGCACCGTCCGCGATGCCGCCTTCGGCTGCGTGTCGGTCGTCATGATCGCCTCGGCGGCCGCGAGCCAGTTGTCCGGCCTGGCGTTGGCGATCGCGGCCGGCAGGCCGGCGGTGAGCCGATCCACGGGCAGCGGCTCGAGGATGACGCCGGTCGAGAACGGCAGCACCTGGTCCGCCCGGATACCGAGCTGGGCGGCCACCGCATCGCACGTCGCGCGCGCGGCCACGAGGCCCGGCTCGCCGGTGCCGGCGTTGGCATTGCCCGTGTTCACCACGAGCGCGCGAATCCCCTTGCCCGCGGCCAGATGTTCGCGGCACACCTGAACGGGCGCCGCGCAGAAACGGTTCTGCGTGAACACGCCTGCCACCGTGCTGCCCTCGGCCACGCGGACCACGAGCACGTCCTTGCGGTTGGCCTTGCGGATGCCTGCCTCGGCCCAGCCGAGCTCGACGCCGGCCACGGATTTCAGGTTTTCTGCCTGCGGCAGCGGAAGGTTGACGGCCATGTGCGATACCTCTGCGAAGATTGTTCTGAGTGCTACTGACGAACATGCCCGCATCGCGCGGGCATGAACGTGTTCTACGGGACCTGCGGTCAGAGCGGGATCAGCTCAGACGACCGTGGCATTGCTTGAACTTCTTGCCCGAACCGCACGGGCACGGATCGTTGCGGCCGACCTTCGGCATGCCGGCCAGCGCCACGTCGCCCCCCATCGCGGCGGAGGCGGCAACCGCCGTGCCGCGGCGTGCCAGCGACGCGTCTTCCACGGATTCGCCACCCTCGGCGAACTCGTCGTGCTTGTACTGCACGTTCTCGAGGTGGGCCAGGCCCTCCTCGATCTGCTCGGACGCCTGCTCGAGCTGCTCCGGCGACTGGATCTGCACGTTGAAGATCACGCGCGTGACTTCGGCGCGAATCACGTCCAGCAGACGCGCGAACAATTCGAACGACTCGCGCTTGTATTCCTGCTTCGGATCCTTCTGCGCATAGCCGCGCAGATGGATGCCCTGGCGCAGGTGATCGAGCGCGGCCAGATGCTCGCGCCAGTGCGTGTCGATGCTCTGCAGCATGACCGAGCGTTCGAATCCCGCGAACGACTCGCGGCCCACCTGATTCACCTTGGCGTCGTACTGCTCGCGCGCCGCGGTCATGATCAGGTTCAGCAGTTCTTCGTCCTCGATGCTCTGCGCGCCCTCGATGGTCGCGGCCAGCGGCACCGTCAGGCCCCAGTCGTCGCGCAGGCGCTGCTCGAGGCCCGCCACGTCCCACTGTTCTTCCATCGACTCGGCCGGCACGTGCTCGCGGAACATTTCCACGAGTTCGCTCTCGCGCAGGTTGCCGACCATCTCGCCAACGTCCTTCGACTCGAGCACGTCGTTACGGAGCTTGTAGATCTCCTTGCGCTGGTCGTTGGCAACGTCGTCGTACTGCAGCAGCTGCTTGCGGATATCGAAGTTGCGGCCTTCTACCTTGCGCTGCGCCGATTCGATCGAGCGCGTGACGATGCCGGCCTCGATCGGCTCGCCCTCGGGCATCTTCAGGCGTTCCATGATCGCGCGCACGCGGTCGCCCGCGAAGATACGCAGCAGTTGGTCGTCGAGCGACAGGTAGAAGCGCGAGGAACCCGGATCGCCCTGGCGGCCCGCGCGGCCGCGCAGCTGGTTGTCGATACGGCGCGATTCGTGGCGCTCGGTGCCGACGATATGCAGGCCGCCGGCGGCCTTGACGGCGTCATGCAGCGATTGCCATTCGTCCTTGAGCTGCGCGATGCGCACGGCCTTCTCTTCGTCGGACAGGCTCGCGTCCGCCTCGATGAAACCCGCCTGCTTCTCGACGTTGCCGCCGAGCACGATGTCGGTACCGCGGCCGGCCATGTTGGTCGCGATCGTGATCATCTTCGGACGGCCCGCCTGCGCGACGATCTCCGCCTCGCGCGCATGCTGCTTGGCGTTGAGCACCTGATGCGGCAGCTTTTCCTTGTTCAGCAGATCCGACAGGTATTCAGAGGTCTCGATCGACGTCGTGCCCACGAGCACCGGCTGGCCGCGCTCGTAGCAGTCGCGGATGTCGCGCACCACGGCGTCGTAGCGTTCCTTCGACGTCTTGTAGATCTGATCCTGCAGATCCTTGCGCTGGGCCTGGCGATTGGTCGGGATCACGACGACCTCGAGACCGTAGATCTCCTGGAATTCGTACGCTTCCGTATCGGCCGTGCCGGTCATGCCGGCCAGCTTCTCGTACATGCGGAAGTAGTTCTGGAACGTGATGGTCGCCAGCGTCTGGTTTTCCTGCTGGACCGTCACGCCTTCCTTGGCTTCCACGGCCTGGTGCAGGCCGTCGGACCAGCGGCGGCCCGTCATCAGGCGGCCCGTGAATTCGTCGACGATGATCACCTCGTCGTTCTGCACCACGTAGTGCTGGTCGCGATGGAACAGGCTGTACGCGCGCAGCGCGGCATACAGATGGTGCATCAGCGTGATGTTCTGCGGCGCGTAGAGCGATTCGCCCTCGCCGATCAGGCCCTGCTGCGCGAGGATCTGCTCGGCCTTCTCGTGGCCGGCCTCGGTCAGGTAGACCTGATGGCCCTTCTCGTCGACGTAGTAGTCGCCGGGCTTCTCCACGCCGGTACCGTCGGCCTTTTCCTCGCCGATCTGGCGCTCCAGCAGCTTCGGAATGCCGTTCATGCGCTGGTACAGATCGGTCTGGTTCTCGGCCTGGCCCGAAATGATCAGCGGCGTACGCGCTTCGTCGATCAGGATCGAGTCCACCTCATCGACGATCGCGTAGTTCAGCGGACGCTGCACGCGCTGCGACGGGTCGTAGACCATGTTGTCGCGCAGGTAGTCGAAGCCGAACTCGTTGTTCGTGCCGTACGTGATGTCCGCGGCGTAGGCGGCCTGCTTCAGGTCGTGCGGCATCTGCGAGAGGTTCACCCCCACCGACAGGCCCAGGAAGTTGTACAGGCGGCCCATCCACTCGGCATCGCGCTGCGCGAGGTAGTCGTTCACGGTCACGACGTGCACGCCCTTGCCCGTGATGGCGTTCAGGTAGACGGCCAGCGTCGCGGTCAGGGTCTTGCCCTCGCCCGTGCGCATTTCGGCGATCTTGTTGTCGTTCAACACCATGCCGCCGATCATCTGCACGTCGAAGTGCCGCATCTTCATGACGCGCTTGCTGGCCTCGCGGCAGACCGCGAAGGCTTCGGGCAGCAGTGCCTCGAGCGATTCGCCACCGGCGTGACGCTGACGGAAGGTCTCGGTCATGCCGCGCAGCTCGTCGTCCGAGAGCGTTTCGAACTTCGGCTCGAGCGCGTTGATCTGCGCGACCGTGCGGCGGTATTGTTTGATCAGCCGTTCGTTGCGGCTGCCGAAGACTTTCTTGAGAAGGCCCGTGATCATCGAGTGCTTTCACCTGCGCGCGCCGGTCGGTTGAAGCTGCGATCGGCGGCGCGAGACATTGGAAACGTTGGCGCTGGAAAAAACTGGCGCGAAACGCCGAGTTTATCACGCGCCCGAGGCGCGGCCCGGCCCTTGCCACCCCGGTTTGACGTAACCCCGGGAGCCGGGTTCACTACCTAGCGGATGGCCGCACGGTCGGTCGGCGTGGGCGCCGTCGCCGTCATCAGAAAACCTGCCGGATTGCGCGCCTGGCCATCGACGTGCACTTCGAAGTGCAGATGCGCCCCCGTGGAGCGGCCCGTACTGCCCACCTGCGCGATATTCTGGCCCGCGCGGACGAGGTCGCCGTTCCTGACCAGCGAGCGCGAAACGTGCGCATAACGCGTCTTGAGGCCGTTGCCGTGGTCGATGTCGATCATATTGCCGTACTCGTGGTGCCACTCCTGCGCCACCACCACGCCGCCCGCCGCGGCGACGATCGGCGTGCCGGCCGGCGCGGCGAAGTCCACGCCGTCGTGCTGCACGCGCCGGCCCGAGAACGGGTCGATGCGGGCGCCGAAGCTCGAGGCGTTGTATCCGGTCGCCACCGGCATCACGCGCGGCAGGCGCTTGTCGCTCAGCTGGCGGTCCTGCAGCGTGGTCTCGACGACGTTGAAGTAGTCGGCGCGGTGGTCGGCGTCCTCGCCGAGCTGGCGCAGCGCGGCATCGAGGTCGGGCAGCGTGAGGTCGGACGATGCCGAGCCGGACGACCTGGCCGGGCGCTCCGGGCCGCCGCGGGGCGGCACATGGCGGAAGTCGAAATCCTGCGGCGAGATTCCCGCGAGGCCGGAGACGCGCTCCCCGAGCGCGTCGAGGCGCACCATGCGCGCCTGCAGTTCGCCGACCCGCGTGGCCATGACGGCCAGGTTCTCGCGCAGATAGTCGTTGTCGCGCGCGACCGCGGAGGTCCCAGCGGTCCGGCTCGCGAACAGCCACGTGAGCCCCGACGAGACGGCGGCCACGACCGCGCACATCAGCACGAGCGCCAGCGCGACGCGCAGACGCGTCAGCTCGAACCGCAGCACGCGCGTGCCGCGCGGATGCACCATGATGACCTGCATGACATTACCCCTTCCGACCAAGGCCCGGCGACCGGGCATGCATGCCGGCATGCTCCGGCGCTCTCGTGGGCACCGGATTGCACGCTAGAATTCACGGCATGCGAATGTTCACACACCACGCGCTCCAGACGCAGGCCGCCAAGCCGCTGAACGACTGGCTGGAAAAAGCCGGTCCGGTGTCGTCCCTGATGCGGACGGCGCGGGATCTGGCGTCATTGGAAGCGGAAGTCCT
This sequence comes from Cupriavidus pauculus, assembly GCF_008693385.1. Taxonomy (NCBI): domain Bacteria; kingdom Pseudomonadati; phylum Pseudomonadota; class Betaproteobacteria; order Burkholderiales; family Burkholderiaceae; genus Cupriavidus; species Cupriavidus pauculus. The sequence goes on along the minus strand of NZ_CP044065.1, from coordinate 3,704,453 downwards.
GTCGCTGCTGCCACAAGGCCTGCAGGGCCTGCGGTCGGGCATCTCGGTGGCCGGCATCAAGCACGACAACCGTGGACCGCAGTCGGAGCACACCTTGCTGCTGCTGGCCGCCCACGGCGCCGCGGCGGCGCGCGTGCGCCAGGTGGCGCCGACGTTACTTGCCCGGCTGCAGCAGCGGGGCTCGCAGGTTACCGCAATCCGGGTACGGGTACAACCTGAGGCCGGGCGCGGAGACTGGGACACGGGCCCTGTCGTGCGGCAGCGCCAGCGCGACATGACGCCGCTGGGCCTCTCCAGCATGGACCAGCTGTCGCGCAGCCTGCCGGACTCGCCGCTGAAGGCGGCCGTCGATGCGCTGCTGGCGCGGCACGGCCGGCGCTAGCGCCTTCTCCCTTCCCCTTCCCCTTCCCCCTTCGGCCGCTATGCGGCCGCGGCCGGCGGCAGAAAGCTGGCCACCGCGTCGAGGAACGCCGCAGGCGCCTCCGAGAACGTGAAGTGCCCCGCGTCTTCGAGCACGACCAGCCGCGCGCCCGGAATCCCGCGCGCGAGCGCCCGGCCGGCACGCGGCGGGCATACCCAGTCTTCCCGTCCGACGATCACCAGCACGCGCGCCGCGATCCCGCCCAGGCGCGGCCGCAGGTCGTATCCCGGCGCGAGCGCCGTCATGAAGTGCCGCATCATCGGGACGTCCATTGCGCTCAGCGCCGTCAGCCGCGGCGGCACATGCATATGGTCGGGCGCCGCGTAGAACGGCCCGACCTCGCGAAAGAAGTCGGCCACGCTCTCGTCGCTGATGTCGCCACCGAACACGCGGCCGGCCACCGCGAGCGTCCCGGGGCCCGCGCGCGACGCCAGCGACGGCGCGGGCTCGGCGCCTTCCTCCTCGGTAATCGGCTGTACGGTCGGCGAACTGCCGCACAGGATCATGCCCGCGACGAGCGCCGGGTGGCGCAGCGCGAGATGCATCGCGACGAATCCGCCGGCCGAATGCCCGAACACGTGGACGTAGGGGAGGCCCAGCGACGCGCATAGCGCCGCCACGTCGTCGGCCATCTGCTCGAGCGTGCAGGTCTCGAGCGGCGGACGGCCGGAGCGCCCCTGCCCACGCAGATCGACATAGAGCAGTTGCGCGTGGTCGCGCAGCGGCCCGAGGCCGGGCTTCAGGTAGGCATGGTCGAAACCGAGCCCGCCGTGCAGCACGACGAGCACCGGCTTGCGAAGAAGTTCGCCGTTGCCTGGGTCGTACTCGGCGCCGTCGATGTCATAGAAGAGCGTGGTGTCGTGGATACGGGCGTACATGCGGGTCCTGTGTGGGCGCCGGGTTGGCGCGGCCGCATCAGGGTGACAGCCGCCACCGCGCGCTTCGCTCGCAATTGCCCGCATTCCCGCGAATCGCATCGCCGATACAAAGCGACACAGCGCCGGACGAAAAAAAAGGGCTCTCGTGACGAGAGCCCTTGATGGCATGCACCCGGTCTTCAGGCGAAGGCGGGCTGCACCTGCGGCAGGAACGCGACCGGCGCGTCCTCCACCTTGTCGAACGTCACGATTTCGTACGCTTCCTGGTCCGCCAGCAACGCACGCAGCAGCTGGTTGTTGAGACCGTGGCCCGACTTGTGCGCGACGTAGGCGCCGATCAGCGGATGGCCGATGACATAGAGATCGCCAATCGCATCGAGGATCTTGTGGCGCACGAATTCATCGCCGTAGCGCAATTCCTCGTTGTTCAGCATGCGGTGCTCGTCCAGCACGATCGCATTGTCGAGGCTGCCCCCACGCGCCAGGCCCATCTCGCGCAGCGCTTCCACTTCGTGGGCAAAGCCGAACGTGCGGGCACGCGCGATCTCGCGGACGTAGCTGGTGTCGGCGAAGTCGATCGAGAACGTCTGGCCCGTCTTGTCCACTGCGGGGTGGCGGAAGTCGATCGTGAACGCGAGCTTGAAGCCGAAGAACGGTTCCAGGCGCGCAAGCTTGTCGCCTTCACGCACTTCCACGGCCTTCTTGACGCGGATAAAACGCTTGGCGGCCGACTGCTCCTCGATGCCTGCCGACTGGAGCAGGAACACGAACGAGGCCGCGCTGCCGTCCATGATCGGAATTTCCTCGGCGTCCACATCGACATAGAGATTGTCGATGCCGAGGCCCGCGCAGGCGGACATCAGGTGCTCGACCGTCGAGACGCGCGCGCCGTTCTTCTGCAGCACGGACGCGAGACGTGTATCGCCGATGGCCGACGCGGCGACGGGAATCTCGACCGGCTCGGGCAGATCGACGCGGGTGAAGACGATACCGGCATCGACGGGTGCGGGACGCAGGGACAAGGTCACCTTGCGGCCGGAATGCAACCCGATACCGACGGTCTTTACGAGAGATTTGATGGTGCGCTGTTTGAGCATGACCGCCTCAACGATGGCTGGCTAATCCTGCATTAAGCTTTCTATTGCTTAAAGCTATTAGCCCTACTTTTCAATAACGCAATACTACCACCGCACTGTGTACTGCGCTGCACCACTTTGTTTCGGGGTGTTAGCAATACCGTCATATATTGCGAATAGATCACAATATTGCAGGTGGCCGTGTCAGCCGCGCAACGCCTCGAGGATGGCTTCGGCACTGCTGACCTTGAATTCGCCCGGACCTTCCACGGCCAGATGCGTGACCACGCCATCATCGACGATCATCGCGTAGCGCTTGGCGCGCACGCCCAGGCCGCGACCGCCGAGATCCTGGTCGAGACCGAGCGCGCGAGCCCATTCGGCGGCGCCGTCGGCCATCATGCGGACCTTGCCGCCAGCCTGCTGCTCGCGGCCCCACGCGCCCATCACGAACGCATCGTTGACCGAGTGGCACCAGATTTCGTCGACGCCGGCGGCGCGCAGCTCGTCGGCCAGCGCGACGTAGCCGGGCACATGCTTGGCCGAGCAGGTCGGCGTGAACGCGCCGGGCAGGCCGAACACCACCACCTTGCGGCCCTTCACCAGTTCGGACACCGGAAACGCATTGGGACCGAGCGCGCAGCCGCCCGTCTCGACCTCGAAGAATTCATAAAGCGTGGCGTCGGGCACGCGGTTACCAACGGCGATCATGCGGAGTGTCCTTTCGGGTGGAAGCCTGCCTGCATCATAGGGGCCGATGCGGCCCCGGCCAAGCGGCGCTCATGCGGGTGGCAATTGAAACACGTTTTCAGGAATGCCGTCCGCCCGGCATCCCGGCGCGCTGGGGAGCGTACCGGAATGCCGGGCGGACAAGATCGGCGAGCGATTCGGCGAACGAACGACGACAGCACAACATCCCGCCGCCGGGCAGGGCGGGCACAGTCCGGGGAGGCGGCCACTTGGCACGCCCGTCCCGGCAACGGGATGTGGACGGAGGCTTTTCCTGCGGCGTCGCTTGACGGCCGGCCGAAGTCAGGACGAGTCAGGTCCCGCGTGGCATGAGCGGATGGGGAGCGCTCATGTCACGCGCATTGGGGCCTGGCGCGTTCTGTCTGGCACGGCCGCTGCGCGGCACCGCCGGACCCGACTCAATCCGCCTGCTTGCGCAGGAACGCGGGAATGTCGTACGTGTCGACGCCCTTCTCCTGCAGCGCGGCCACGTGGGCCGATGCCGATTCCCGCGACGAACGCCATACCGCCGGCGTGTCCAGGCCGCTGTAGTCCGGCGACGCGTGGCTCGGCGCGGCAACCATGCCGGCCATCATCTGCACCGGGTTGTTGTCGGTACCGGTCTTCAGCAGCGTCATCGGCTGCTGCTTCTTGGCCGAGCGGCCCAGGCCCGTGGCCACCACGGTCACGCGCAGCGCGTCGCTCATCGAATCGTCGTACACCGTACCGAAGATCACGGTCGCATCTTCCGCGGCGTAGCTGCGGATGGTGTTCATGACTTCCTTGGTTTCCGACAGCTTGAGCGAGCGGCTGGCCGTGATGTTCACGAGCACGCCACGCGCGCCCGACAGATCGACGCCTTCCAGCAGCGGGCTGGCCACGGCCTGCTCGGCCGCCAGACGCGCGCGGTCCACGCCGGACACGGTTGCCGTGCCCATCATGGCCTTGCCCTGCTCGCCCATGACGGTCTTCACGTCTTCGAAGTCGACGTTCACCAGACCATCGACATTGATGATCTCGGCGATGCCGGCCACGGCGTTGTGCAGCACGTCATCCGCGCACTGGAAGCACTTGTCCATCTCGGCGTCGTCGCCCATGACTTCGAACAGCTTCTCGTTCAGCACGACGATCAGCGAGTCCACCGACGACTCCAGCTCGCTCGAGCCATGCTCGGCGACCTTCGCGCGGCGCGCGCCTTCGAACTCGAACGGCTTGCTGACCACGCCCACCGTCAGGATGCCCATGTCCTTGGCCACCTGCGCCACGATCGGGGCCGCGCCCGTACCGGTACCGCCGCCCATGCCGGCAGTGATGAAGACCATGTGCGCCCCACGCAGCGCATCGGCGATCTGCTCGCGCGCCTGTTCGGCGCAATTGCGGCCGACCTCCGGCTTGGCGCCGGCGCCGAGACCCGTGTTGCCGAGTTGCAGCACGCGCGAAGCGGTCGAACGCTTCAGCGCCTGCGCGTCGGTGTTCATGCAGATGAATTCCACACCCTGCACGCCGCGGCTGATCATGTGCTGCACGGCGTTACCGCCCGCGCCACCCACGCCAACCACTTTGATGATGGTGCCGTCCTGCATCTCCGATTCGATCATGTCAAAGTCCATCACTGCCTCCGAGAAGAATCAGTCCCCAAACGCTGCAGCCTCCCCGCCGCAACCCTTGGTTTCTGAACAAAAAAACAAAAAAAGAAAACGTTAAGAAACCGAAAACCCAACGCGAAAGAAACGGGTCAGAAATTTCCGACGAACCATTCCTTCATGCGTGTCCATACCTGCTTTACCGAACCGCTCTGCACGGCCACCTTGCGGCCGCGCATCCGTTGCACGCGTCCTTCGAGCAACAAACCCATGACCGTGGAATAGCGCGGGCTCTTCACCACCTCGTGCAGGTTGCCGCGATACTCGGGCACCCCCACGCGCACGGGTTTCAGGAAGATGTCCTCGCCCAGTTCCACCATGCCCGGCATCATCGCGGTACCGCCCGTGATGACCACGCCCGACGACAGCAGTTCCTCGTAGCCCGACTCGCGCACCACCTGATGCACGAGCGAATACAGTTCCTCGATGCGCGGCTCGATCACCGCGGCCAGCGCCTGGCGCGACAGCGTGCGCGTACCGCGGTCGCCCACGCCGGGCACTTCGATCATGTCTTCCGGATCGGCAATCGCCTGCTTGGCGATGCCGTACTGGATCTTGATGTCCTCGGCATCGGGCGTCGGCGTGCGCAGCGCCATCGCGATGTCGTTGGTGATCTGGTCGCCGGCGATCGGAATCACCGCCGTATGGCGGATGGCGCCTTCGCTGAAGATCGCGATGTCGGTCGTGCCGCCGCCGATATCGACCAGCACCACGCCGAGTTCCTTTTCGTCCTCGGTCAGCACCGCAAGGCTCGAGGCCAGCGGCTGCAGGATCAGGTCGTGCACTTCCAGCCCGCAGCGGCGCACGCACTTGACGATGTTCTGCGCCGCGCTGACCGCGCCCGTCACGATATGCACCTTCACCTCGAGGCGGATGCCGCTCATGCCGATGGGCTCGCGCACGTCTTCCTGACCGTCGATGATGAATTCCTGCGTGAGGATGTGCAGGATCTGCTGGTCGGTCGGGATATTGACCGCCTTGGCGGTCTCGATCACGCGCGCCACGTCGGTCTGCGTGACCTCCTTGTCCTTGATCGCGACCATCCCGCTCGAATTGAAGCTGCGGATATGGCTGCCCGCGATGCCCGTGAAGACTTCCGAGATCTTGCAGTCGGCCATCAGCTCGGCTTCCTCGAGCGCGCGCTGGATCGACTGCACGGTGGCCTCGATATTGACCACGACCCCCTTCTTCAGCCCCTTGGACTCGGATTGGCCCATCCCGATCACCTCGTAGCTGCCGTCGGGGCGCAGTTCCGCGACCACCGCCGCCACCTTCGAGGTGCCGATGTCCAGACCAACCAGAAGGTCCTTGTATTCCTTGCTCATCGAGTTTTCTCCGCGTTCTTGCTCTTGAGTCGCGTCGGATTGTTGTTGGGACTGTTGCCTGCCGCGCCACGCGCTGCCGCCGCGGCCGCCGCCTTGGCCGCTGCCGCCGCCTGCGCATCGGTCAGGAAGCGCACGTTGGCCGCGCGGATCGCAAAGCCGTTGGGATAGCGCAGATCCGCATAATCGATCTGCCGGCCCCACTGCTCGGTGACCTGCGGCCATGCGGTGACGAACCGCCTGACCCGGGCTTCCATCGCGGCGCGATCCTCGTCGGTCTGCTCGCGGCCGAGTTCGACGACCATGCCGTTGGACAGCCGCGCGCGCCACGCATAGCGCGACGACAGCGCCACCGCCAGCGGCTCCGCCTTCAACGGCTTGAACCACTCGCGCATGACCTCGAGCTTCTCGACCACGTCGCCCTCGCTGTCCGGCGGCCCGTCGAGCGCCAGCAGCTGGGCATCCTCTTCCGCCTCGGCGGTGTTCGCGACGAACACCTCGCCGTACGTATTGATCAGGCGGCCGCTGTCCGCACCGCCCCACGTGCCGAGGGCCTCGTGCTCTTCCACTTCCACCGCGAGACCGTTCGGCCATTCGCGGCGCACGCTCGCGCGCCGCACCCAGGGCACCGACTCGAACACCTGGCGCGCGGCATTGAGGTCGAGCGTGAAGAAGTTGCCCGACAGCTTGCCCAGCGCATTGGCGCGGACGCTCGGTCCGTTGACGTGACGCAGCGTCGCGCCGTCCATCGACGACAGATCGACATGGGTAATGGCGAACACCGGCCGCTGGGCCAGCCACAACAGGCCGGCCGCGAGCGCCATCAGCGCCACCAGCGCATAGAGCGCGGAGGCGATGATGTTGAGCAGGCGTGCGTTATGCCACATATCTTTCGTCGGACTCGGGTTACTCTGGCTTCCAGTGTTCGTTCGGGTGCAGCTCCAGCGTGGCCTGCGCCACCACCTGCAGCACGAAATCCTCGTAGCTGATGCCGGCCGCGCGCGCGGACATCGGCACGAGCGAATGGCCGGTCATGCCGGGCGAGGTATTCATTTCGAGCAGGTAAGGCTTGTTGTCGCGCGTGAGCATGACGTCGGCACGCGCCCATCCGCGGCAGCCGAGCACGCGGAACGCATCGACCACGAGCTGCTGCACTTCGGCTTCCACCTCGGGCGGCAGGCCCGACGGGCACAAGTATTGGGTAACGTCAGTAAAGTATTTATTTTGATAGTCGTAGTTCGACTCGGGCGCGACAATCTTGATGACCGGCAGCGCTTCGGCGGTGGCGCCCTCCCCTACCACGGGGCAGGTCAGCTCGTCGCCGTCGATGAACGACTCGGCAATCACGTCGAGGTCGAGCGAGGCCGCTTTCTCGTAGGCGGCGCGCATCTGGTCCGCGGCGGTGACCTTGGTCAGGCCGATCGACGACCCTTCGCGCGCCGGCTTGACGATCAGCGGCAGCCCCAGATCCCGCACCACGGCCGCGAAATCGGTATCCGCGCGCAGCATCGCGAAGCGCGGCGTCGGCAGGTCGTGCGTGATCCACAGGCGCTTGGTCGCCTGCTTGTCCATCGCCAGCGCGGACGCGAGTACGCCGCTGCCGGTATAGGGAATGCCGAACTGCTCGAGCAGCCCCTGCATCGTCCCGTCCTCGCCGTAGCGGCCATGCAGCGCGATAAAGACGCGGTCGAACTTCTCGGCGACGAGGTCCGTCAGCGGACGGAGCGCCGGATCGAAGCCGTGGGCATCCACGCCACGCGCCTGGAGCGCGGCCAGCACGCCGTTGCCGGACAGCAGCGAAATCTCGCGCTCGGCCGAACGGCCGCCGAACAGCACGCCGACCTTGCCCAGGGATTTCGGATCGATATTGGGTTGGGCGACGAAGCTCATGCCTGGCCTCCTGCCGGTTGCTGATGGGACACGAGTTGTCCCGGAATGCCGCCGATCGAGCCTGCGCCCATCGTCACGACCACGTCGCCAGGGCGTACCGCGGTGAGGATCGCCTGCGACATCTCGTCCATCTGTTCCACGAAAACGGGCTCCACCTTGCCGGAGACACGCAGCGCGCGCGTGAGCGCCCGGCCGTCGGCCGCGACGATCGGCTGCTCGCCGGCCGCGTAGACCTCGGCCAGCAGCAGCGCATCGACGGTGCCCAGCACCTTCACGAAATCCTCGAAGCAGTCGCGCGTCCGCGTAAAGCGGTGCGGCTGGAAGGCCAGCACGAGCCGGCGGTCCGGGAACGCGCCGCGCGCGGCGGCCAGCGTCGCGGCCATTTCCACGGGATGGTGGCCGTAGTCGTCCACGAGCGTGAACGTGCCGGTGCCGTCGGGCGTCGCCACCTCGCCGTAGCGCTGGAAGCGGCGGCCCACACCGTGGAACTCGCGCAGCGCCTTGACGATGGCCGCGTCGGGGACTTCGAGCTCGGTGGCGATCGCGATCGCCGCCAGCGCGTTCTGGATGTTGTGCAGGCCCGGCAGGTTCAGCACCACGTCGAGCGGCGGCTCGGTATGGCCGTTGATCTGGCGCAGCACCGTGAAGTGCATCTGGCCATCGACGGCGCGCGGATTCACCGCGCGCACCTGCGCGTCCTCGGCAAAGCCGTAGCGCACGATGGGCTTCGACACGAACGGCAGGATCTCGCGCACGTTCGGATCATCGACGCACAGCACCGCGATGCCGTAGAACGGCAGCCGCTGCGTGAACTCGATGAACGCCTGCTTGAGCCGCGCGAAGTCGTGCCCGTAGGTGTCCATGTGGTCCGCGTCGATGTTCGTGATGACTTCCATCACCGGGAACAGGTTCAGGAACGACGCGTCCGACTCGTCGGCCTCGGCCACGATGAAGTCGCCCGTGCCCAGGCGCGCGTTCGCGCCCGCGGAGTTGAGGCGGCCGCCGATCACGAAGGTCGGATCCAGTCCGCCCTCGGCCAGCACCGAGGCCACGAGGCTCGTGGTCGTGGTCTTGCCGTGCGTGCCGGCAATGGCCACGCCCTGCTTGAGCCGCATCAGCTCGGCCAGCATGACCGCGCGCGGCACCACCGGGATGCGGCTCGCACGCGCGGCCAGCACCTCGGGATTGTCGTTCGTGACGGCGGTCGACACGACCACCGCGTTGGCGCCCACCACGTTGGCGGCATCGTGCCCGTGGGCCACGCGCGCGCCGAGCGATGCCAGCCGCTTCGTGGCCGCATTGCTGCCCACGTCCGAACCCGAGACCTTGTAGCCCAGGTTCAACAGGACCTCCGCGATGCCGCTCATGCCGGCACCGCCGATCCCTACGAAGTGGATGTTCTTGACGATATGCTTCATCGATTCCGTTCTGTCATGCGCCCGCCATCTGGCGGCAAATCTCGGCGACGCGCCGGGTTGCCTCCGGTTTGGCCAGGCCGCGCGCCATGCGCGCCATGTCTTTCAATTGCGGCCGCGACAGGTTGGCCAGCGTCTGTGCCAGCCCCTGCGCGGTCAGTTCATGTTGTGGCACCAGCAGCGCCGCGCCCTGTTTCGACAGGAAGGCGCCGTTGGTGGTCTGGTGGTCGTCCACCGCGTGCGGAAACGGTACGAACAGGGCCGCCACACCGGCGGCCGCCACTTCCGATACCGTCATCGCGCCCGCGCGGCAGATGACCAGATCGGCCTCGGCATACGCCGCGGCCATGTCGTCGATAAACGGCAGGCACTCGCCCGCCACGCCGGCGGCGGCGTAGTTGGCGCGCAGCTGATCGATCTGCTTCGCGCCGGCCTGATGCCGCACCACGGGCCGCGCCGCCTCGGGCAGCAGCGCGATGGCCTTCGGCACGACGTCGTTCAGCGCGGCCGCGCCGAGGCTGCCGCCCACGACCAGCACGCGCAGCGGACCGGTGCGACCGTCGTAACGCTGCTCCGGCGCCGCCAGATGCGTCACCTCGTCGCGCACCGGATTGCCCGTCCATTCGCTGTTCGGCAGCGCGTCCGGAAACGCGCACAGCACGCGGTCGGCCACCTTCGCCAGCACCTTGTTGGCAAGGCCGGCGACCGAGTTCTGCTCGTGCAGCACGAGCGGCCGGCCCAGCAGCGACGCCATCATGCCGGCCGGGAACGTGATGTAGCCTCCCATGCCGAGCACCACGTCGGGCCGCACGCGGCGCAGCGCGCCGATGCTCTGCCAGAATGCGCGCAGCAGGTTCAGCGGCAGCAGCAGCTTGGTCACGAGGCCCTTGCCGCGCAGCCCGCCGAACTGGATGAACTCCATCGGGATGTCGTACTTCGGCACCAGCGTGGCTTCCATGCCCGTGCGATTGCCGAGCCAGACCACGCGCCAGCCGTCGTCGCGCAACGCCCGCGCGACCGCCAGCCCCGGGAATACGTGTCCCCCGGTGCCGCCGGCCATCACGAGCAGCGTGCGATCGGTCATACCTTTCCTCCACGCATCAGCACGCGATTCTCGTAATCGATGCGCAGCAGGATCGCCAGGGCGACGCAGTTCATCAGAATCCCCGAACCGCCGTAGCTCACCAGCGGCAGCGTCAGCCCCTTGGTGGGCAGCAGCCCGAGGTTCACGCCCATGTTGATGAAGGTCTGCCAGCCGATCCACACGCCGATGCCCTTGGCCACGAGTCCCGCGAACGTGCGGTCCAGCTGGAGCGCCGTGCGGCCAATGCCGAACGCGCGGCGCACGAGCCAGTAGAACAGCACGATCATCACGAGCACGCCGATAAAGCCGAATTCCTCGCCAATCACGGCGAGGATGAAGTCGGTATGCGCTTCGGGCAGGTAGTGCAGCTTCTCGATGCTGCCGCCCAGCCCCACGCCCGTCCATTCCCCGCGGCCGAACGCGATCAGCGAGTGCGTGAGCTGATACGCCTTGCCCAGCGCGTTGCTCTCTTCCCACGGATTCAGATACGCGAAGATCCGCTCGCGCCGCCAGGGCGACGCGGTGATCAGCAGCGCGAACGCACCCACGGCCACGCCGACGAGGCCCGCGAACAGCTTGCCGTTGATGCCGCCGAGAAACAGGATGCCCATGGCCACCGCGGCGATCACGAGGAACGCGCCCATGTCAGGCTCCAGCAGCAGCAGCATGCCGACCACCACCACGGCCACGCCCATCGGCAGGAAGCCCTTGGACACGGTCTGCATCCACTCCTGCTTGCGCACCGTGTAGTTCGCCGCGTACAGCACCACCGCCAGCTTCATGAGCTCGGACGGCTGGAAGTTCATCACGCCGAGCGGAATCCAGCGCCGCGCGCCGTTCACGCCCTTGCCGACGAACGGCACCAGCACCACGATCAGCAGCACCAGCGCGATCACGAACAGCTTGGGCGCATAGCGGTCCCACACCTTGACCGGAATCTGGAACGCAACCAGCGCCGCGGACAGCCCGATGAGCAGCGCGAACGCATGCCGCATCAGGAAGTGGCTCTCGCGGTAATTGGCATAACGCGGCGAATCCGGCAGCGCGATGGATGCCGAATAGACCATTACCAGGCCGAACGCGAGCAGCACGATCGACACCCACAGCAGGGGCTGGTCGTACTCCATCATGCGGGAACGCGTCGGCTTGACCCCCGAGACGGCATCGCGCAGGCCACCCCACGCGTTACCGATGGTGGCGCCGATGAAGCCGCTGCGCTTGACCTGTGCGTCGTTCATGGCAGGATCCCCCGGGACAGTGCCAGTTCTTCCACCGCGCCGCGGAACACCTCGGCGCGATGCACGTAATTGCGGAACATGTCGAAACTCGCGCAGGCCGGCGACAGCAGCACCACGTCACCGGCATGGGCGAGCCCCGCCGACTGCAGCACCGCCGCCTCGAGCGACTCGGCCTCCACGAGGTTCGCCCCCGTGCCCTGCAGCGCCGCGCGCAGCTCGCCCGCGGCCTTGCCGATCAGCACCACCGCGCGCGCGTATTGCGCGACCGGCGCCGCCAGCGGCGAAAAATCCTGCCCCTTGCCTTCGCCGCCGACGATCAGCACCACGCGCTTGTCCAGCCCGTTGAGCGCCGCCACGGTGGCGCCGACATTGGTGCCCTTGCTGTCGTCGAAGTACTCCACTTCGTCGATCGTCGCGACCCACTCCACACGGTGCGGCTCGCCGCGGTACTCGCGCAGGCCATGCAGCAGCGCGGACATCGGCAGATCGATCGCGCGGCAGAGCGCCAGCGCGGCCATCGCGTTGGTCGCGTTGTGCAGGCCGCGGATATGGAGCGCGTCCGCCGGCATCAGGCGCTTGTGGCGCACGGGCACCGCTTCCTCGACCGCCCCGGCCGCCTGCTTGCGGCGGCGCGGCTTCGGCTCGCCATCCGACTCGCTGTCCGGTTCGGCCAGCACGATCCACGGCATGCCGCCTTCGCGCAGCACGCCGTAGCTGCCTACGTTCTCGGGCAGGTCCGTACCGAAGGTGACAGGCACCGTGCCCTTGCGCGCCATGTCCATCGTCAGGCGGTCGTTGCGGTTGAGCACCTGCACGCAGTCCTTGTCCGCCGGCCCGAACACACGCGCCTTGGCGGCCGCGTAGGCTTCCATCGTCCCGTGCCAGTCCAGATGGTCCTGCGAGACATTGAGCACGGTCGCCGCGTGCGGCGCCAGCGAGAACGTGTATTCAAGCTGGAAGCTCGACAGCTCGAGCACCCAGACGTCGGGCAGCGTCGCGCCGTCGATGCAGGCCGACAGCTTGTCGAGCGCGGACGGGCTGATATTGCCGGCCACCGCGACGGTCTTGCCGGCGCGCTCGACCAGCCGTCCCGCCAGCGCGGTCGTGGTGGTCTTGCCGTTCGTGCCGGTAATCGCGAGCACACGCGGCGCGTAGCCGGAGACCCCTTCCAGATAGCCGAGCGCCTGCGCGAACAGTTCGATCTCGCCCCACACGGGGATGCCGCGCGCCTGCGCCGCGTCCAGCAGCGCGCGCGTGGCCGGCTCGTTCGGCGACAGGCCCGGGCTGATCGCCACGAGCGTCACGTCTTCCAGCAGGGCCTCGGTGAACGCGCCCCCCGCAAACGCGGCGCCGGTCACTTCGGCCTGCAGCGTGCTCAGGTTGGCAGGCGCCTCGCGCGTGTCGGCCACGCGCACGCGGCAGCCGTTCCGGCCGCACCAGCGTGCCATGGCCAGCCCCGACTCGCCGAGGCCCAGTACCAGCACATGAGGTTTCTGCAACGCGCCAAACACTTCGTATTCCTGCCTTTTATCCAGTTGATCCGTCGGTACGATCGATTTACCGCAGCTTCAGCGACGAGAGCCCGATGAGCACGAGCAGCATCGTGATGATCCAGAACCGCACCGTCACCTGCGTTTCCTTCCAGCCGCTCAGCTCGAAGTGGTGGTGCAGCGGTGCCATGCGGAACAGCCGCCGGCCCTCGCCGTAACGGCGCTTCGTAAACTTGAACCACGTGACCTGCAGCATCACCGACAGCGTTTCCACCACGAAGATGCCGCCCATCACGAACAGCACGATTTCCTGCCGCACGATGATCGCGATCGTGCCTAGCGCGCCGCCGAGCGCCAGCGCGCCCACGTCGCCCATGAATACCTTGGCCGGGTGCGCGTTGAACCAGAGGAACGCGAGCCCCGCGCCGGCCATCGCCGAGCAGAAGATCAGCAATTCCCCCGCGCCCGGGATATGCGGGAACAGCAGGTACTTGCTGTACACCGAGCTGCCCATCACGTACGCGAACACGCCCAGCCCGCCGCCGACCAGCACCACGGGCATGATCACGAGGCCGTCGAGACCGTCGGTCAGGTTCACCGCGTTGCTCGAGCCGACGATCACGAAGTACGACAGCACGATGAAACCGGCCACGCCCAGCGGATAGCTGACCTCCTTGAAGAAGGGCACGATCAGGTTCGTCTTGTACGGCACGTCCGCGAGGAAGCCGCCCTCGATCCAGCTCAGGAACAGCGTCCACACGCGCACGTTGCTCGCTTCCGACACCGAGAACGCGAGATAGGTCGCGGCCACGAGGCCGATCAGCGTCTGCCAGAAAAACTTTTCGCGGCTCGACATGCCGCGCGGGTCGCGATACACCACCTTGCGGTAGTCATCGACCCAGCCCACCGCGCCGTAGCCCAGCGTGACCAGCATCACCACCCAGATGAAACGGTTGCCCCAGTCGCACCACAGCAGCGTGGAGATGGCGATCGAGATCAGCACGAGCACGCCGCCCATCGTCGGCGTACCCGACTTCACGAGGTGCGTCTGCGGGCCGATCGTGCGCACGGCCTGGCCGATCTTCATTTCGGTCAGGCGACGGATGACCCACGGACCGAATCCGAGACCGATCACCAGCGCGGTGAGGTTGGCCATCACCGCGCGGAACGTCAGGTAGTTGACGACCCGCAGGAAGCTGTAATCGTTTTGCAGCCACTGGGCCAGAGCCAATAACATCTTTAGTCTTTTCGTGATTGAACGGGAGTGGATGCGACCAGCGCATCGACGATCCGTTCCATGCGCATGAAGCGCGATCCCTTCACCAGCACGGCGCCCGCATCGGCCACCGTCCCTCCCACGAGCGCCTGCACGAGTGCCTCGGCGCTCTCCATGTGTGTGGCGCCTTTGCCAAACGCCTTGACCGTATGCACGGCCAGCTCGCCGGTCGCCCACAGCGCATCGACCCCGCGCTCGCGCGCATAGGCACCGATTTCCGTATGGAACGCCGGCCCCTGATCGCCCACCTCGCCCATGTCGCCGAGCACGAGCACGCGCGGCGCGGCAAACCCGGCCAGCACGTCGATCGCGGCGCGCATCGAGTCCGGATTCGCGTTGTAGGTATCGTCGATCAATACGACGCCCGCGGCGGTGTGCTTCACCTGCAGACGGCCCTTGACCGCCGAGAACCCGGCCAGTCCGGCCTGAATGGCCGGGATATCGACGCCGGCCGCGAGCGCGCAGGCCGTGGCGGCGAGCGCGTTGCGCACGTTGTGCGTGCCCAGCAGTTGCAGCCGTACATCGAACGTCTTGCCCGGCGCCGTCACGTGCAGCACCTGCACGCCGTCCTCGAGCGTGACCGTCGCGCGGACATCCGCGGCGGCGTCGGTACCGAACGACAGCACGGGGCGGTTGCCCGCCGCCGCGCGCCAGACATCGGCATGCGCGCCGCCGCTTTCGGCGTCGATCGGGAACACGGCAACGCCATCGGCCGGCAACGCGGCGATCGCATGCGCATGCTCCGCCGCCACGGCCGCCACGCTGACCATGAATTCCTGATGCTCGCGCTGGGCGTTGGTGATGACGGCGACGGTCGGCTGCGCGATGCGCGCCAGGTACACCGTCTCCCCCGGATGGTTCATGCCGAGTTCGAGCACGGCCAGCTTGTGGTGCGCGCGCAGGCGCAGCACCGTCAGCGGCAGGCCAATATCGTTGTTCAGGTTGCCGCCCGTGGCCAGCCGGTCGGCCTCGCCGACGGCCGCCGCGAAGATGGCGGCGATCATTTCCTTGACCGTGGTCTTGCCGTTGCTGCCCGTCACGGCCACCGTCGGCGGCGTGAACGCACGGCGCCAGCCGGCAGCGAGGTCGCCGAGCGCGAGACGCGTATCGGGCGCGACGATCGCGGGCACCCCCACGTCGACGTCGCGGCTGACGAGCACCGCGGCGGCGCCGCGCGCCACCACGTCGGCAAGAAAGTCATGCGCGTCGAACCGGTCGCCGCGCAGCGCGACGAACAGGTCGCCGGGTGCCACGGTGCGGCTGTCGGTATGCACGCGCGAGAACGCGCGCGTGCCGTCGCCGAGCACCTTGGCGCCGTCGATCCAGCCGGCGGCCTGCTGCAGCGTGGTCATCATCGTATTCATGTCGGGGGTCATGCGGACACCCCCCGGGTACCGAGCGTCAGGCGCACGTGCTCGCGATCGGAGAACGGACGCTTGCGCCCCTGAATCTCCTGCGTCGCTTCATGGCCCTTGCCGGCCACGAGCACCACGTCGGCGGATGCCGCATGCTTGATTGCGTAAAGGATTGCGGCGGCGCGGTCCTCGATCTGGCGCGCGCGCGAACGGTCCTGCATGCCGTCGGCAATTGCGTCCAGGATGTTCTGGGGGTCCTCGCTGCGCGGATTGTCGCTGGTCAGCACGACCTCGTCGGCCAGCCGTTCCGCCACTTCGCCCATCAGCGGGCGCTTGGTCGCGTCGCGGTCGCCGCCGCAGCCGAACACGCACCACAGCCGGCCCTGCCGCGCGGCTGCGACGGGCCGCAGCGCGGCCAGCGTCTTGGCCAGCGCGTCGGGCGTATGCGCGTAGTCGACCACCGCGAGCGGCGCGTCGTGGCCGCCGAACAGTTCCATGCGGCCATCCACGGGCGCGAGCGTGCGCAGCGCGGCGACCGCGGCGTCCCATGCGACGCCGTTGGCGAGCGCGGCGCCGAGCACCGCCAGCAGGTTGCTGACGTTGAACGCGCCAATCATCGGCGTCATCAGGTCGGCGCTGCCAAAGCTGCCATCGATATGGAAAGCCGTGCCGGTCGCCGTGGCGCGCACGTTGGTCGCACGCAGCCATGCCGCGCGCGCGGCCGTCGGCGCGGCATCGCCATCGATGCCGTACTCGATCACGCGCGGCGCGGTGGTTCCCGCCGCATCGCCCGCGAGCAGGCGCTGGCCCATCGCGTCGTCACGGTTGATCACCGCGGCGCCCAGGCCCTCCCAGCGGAACAGCAACTGCTTGGCCGCCTCGTACTCGGCCATCGTGCCGTGATAGTCGAGGTGGTCCTGCGTCAGGTTCGTCAGCACGGCCACACCGAAGCGCGTGCCCGCGACGCGGCCCTGCTCGAGCCCGTGCGACGATACTTCCATCGCCACGGCCCGCGCGCCCGCGTCGTGCAGATCGGCCAGGCTCTGCTGCAGCTGCACGGCATCGGGCGTGGTGAAGCCCGTCATATGCAGCGCGTCGGGGAAACCCGTGCCCAGCGTGCCGATGGTCGCGCACGGCGTACCGGCGGCCCGCAGCACGCGCGCCAGCCATTGCGCGCAGGAGGTCTTGCCGTTGGTGCCGGTGATACCCGTCACGGCAAGGTCGCGTTCGGCGATGCGATACCAGCCCGCGGCGATCGGGCCCGCCAGACGATGGAGGCCACGGATCGCCAGATGCGGGGCGGCGTCGCCGTCCCGCCAGGCGTAGCCGTCCGCCTCGTACACCACGGCCGAGGCGCCGGCGGCAATCGCGCCCGCGATATGCGGCCGGCCATCGGTCGCCAGACGCGCATTGCCCAGCACGTACGCGAAGAACACGTCGTTCGGCGCCAGCCGGCGCGTGTCGCCGGTCAGGCGCGCGCCGGCTGGCACCCGCGCATGCAGCCAGGCCAGCGCGTCGCTGGCCTGTGCTTGGACATCGGAGGGGAGCATCGGCTTGTCCGTCATGGCGTTGCCACCCAGGGCTCGCTCTCCTGCACCTTGTCGCTGACCATGAGCTGGCGAATCGGCGAATCGGGCTGGACATTCAGCGCGCGCAGCGTGCCGCCCATGATCTGCGAAAACACCGGACCCGCCGCCGCGCCGCCATAGTGGCTGCCGGCCGTCGGTTCATCGACGCTCACCGCGACGATCACGCGCGGGTTCGACATCGGCGCCAGGCCGATAAACGATGCGCGGTACTTGCTGCGGTCGTAGCCGCGGCCCACGTGCTTGTAGGCGGTACCGGTCTTGCCCCCGACGCGATAGCCCATCACCTGCGCTTCGGGCGCGGTACCGCCGGGCGCCGTCACGGTCTCGAGCATCGCGCGCACGTCGCGCGCCACCTGCGGCGACAGCACGCGCTCGCCCGTGGCGGGGCCGTTGGTCTTGAACATCGACACCGGAATGATCTCGCCGTCGTGCGCGAAGATCGTATAGGCGTGCGCGATCTGGAACAGCGACACCGACAGGCCGTAGCCATACGACATGGTCGCCTGCTCGATCGGCCGCCAGCTCTTGAACGGACGCACGCGGCCGGCCACCGCGCCCGGGAAGCCGATCTTCGGCGCCTGGCCGAGGCCGACGCTGGTAAACATGTCCCACATTTCCTGCGGCTTGAGCATCATCGCGATCTTGGTCGTGCCGATGTTGCTCGACTTCTGGATCACGCCGCCCACGGTCAGCGCGCCGTAGTTGTGCGTATCGGTGATCGTCGCGCCTTCGAAGTTGTACTTGCCGGTGGTCTGGACCACCGTCGACGGCGTCACGCGCTTCAGCTGCAGCGCGAGGCCCACCGTAATCGGCTTCATCATCGAACCGGGCTCGAACGTGTCGGTCAGCACGCGGTTGCGCAGCTGCTCGCCCGTCAGGCGCGAGCGGTCGTTGGGGTTGTAGGTCGGCCAGTTCGCCAGCGCCAGCACCTCGCCGGTCTGCGCGTCGAGCACCACCGCGCTCACGGCCTTGGCCTTGCTGCGCTCGGCGGCGGCCTTCACTTCGTTGAAGGCCAGGTACTGGATCTTCGCGTCGATCGACAGCTGCATGTCGCGGCCGTCGCGCGGCGTCTTCAGGATGCCGACGTCCTCGACCACGCGGCCGAGGCGGTCCTTGATGACCTGACGCGCGCCGGGCTTGCCCGCCAGCATGTCCTCGCGCGCGAGTTCCACGCCTTCCTGACCCTTGTCCTCGACGTTGTTGAAGCCGACGATGTGCGCCATCGCCTCCCCTTCCGGGTAGAAGCGCTTGTATTCACGCGTCTGGTGAATGCCCTCGATCTTGAGCGCGGCGATCTTGTCGGCCGCGTCCGGCAGCACCTGGCGCTTCAGGTAGACGAAGCTCTTGTCCTCGTCGAACTTGCGCTGCAGGTCCTTCTCGGACATTTCGAGCAGCTTCGCGAGCTGGCGCCGGTCCGCCGCGGAAATATCGTTCGGCACGTCCTCGGGCACAGCCCAGACGGCCTTCACCGGCAGGCTCGTGGCGAGCACGAGGCCATTGCGGTCCAGAATCTTGCCGCGCGTGGCGGGCAGTTCCAGCGTGCGCTGGAAGCGCTTCTTGCCCTCGGCCTCATAGAACTGGTTGCCGGGCCCCTGGATCCACAGCGCGCGCGCGGCCAGCGCCGCGAACGCCGCGAACATCAGGAACACGACGAACTTCGAGCGCCACATCGGCAGACGCAGGCCCAGCACGGGGCTCGCCGAAAACTGGCCCGTGCGCGGACGCGACTGCGGCTGCGCCTGCTGGCGAGAGGCATTGTTACCGCGCGCGCGGGCGCCGAGGCTCGGACGGGCCAGACTCATTTGCTTGCCTCCGGCGCCGCAGCGCTCGCGGCCGATCCTGCGGCCGTATTGGCGACGGATCCGGGCGCGGGCAGCGCCACGCCGGCCAGATACTGCGTCTTGCCCGGCATGACGGGCGCCATCTTCAGCTGCGTGCGTGCCGCGTCGGCAATGCGCGCGCTCTTGCCGAGCGCGCTCTGCTGGTACTGCAGGCGGGACCAGTCGATATCGAGCTGCTTCTCCTCCGCCTGCGCGCGCTCGAGCGCGACGAACAGCGTGCGCGCCTGATGCTGGGCACCGACGAGCGACAGCGCGCAGAACACCAGCGCGGCGAGCAGGAAGAAGGTCAGGCGGTTCATGCGGTCACCGCCCCGGCAGAGAGTTTCTCGGCCACACGCATCACGGCGGAGCGCGCGCGCGGGTTGTCGGTCACCTCCTGCTCGCTCGGCTTGAAGCGGCCAAGCAGTTTCAGCGTGGGCTGCGGCAGGTCGGCCGCGCGCAACGGCGCACGGCGCAGCGCCGGGTCGGCATCCATCTGCGGACGCGCGTGCGCCTGCATGAACCGCTTGACGATGCGGTCCTCGAGCGAGTGAAAGCTGATCACCACGAGGCGGCCTCCGACCTGGAGCAGTTCGTATGCCGCCTTCAGACCTCTCTCGAGGTCCTCAAGCTCTTGATTGACGAAAATCCGTAGAGCCTGAAAGGTGCGGGTCGCAGGGTCCTGGCCCTTCTCGCGTGTTTTGACGGCTTTCGCCACGAGCGCGGCAAGGTCGGCAGTAGTGGCGATGGGTCCGCCATCGCCGGGTTCGCGCCGGCGAGCAACAATCGCCTTTGCAATCTGTACAGCAAACCGTTCTTCCCCATAGTCTCGTATCACCCTGGCAATGTCCTGCTCGTCCGCCTGCGCGAGCCATTCGGCCGCGGTCATGCCGCGCGTGGTGTCCATGCGCATGTCCAGCGGGCCATCGAAACGAAAGGAGAACCCCCTCGCCGCCTCGTCGATCTGGGGCGAGCTGATCCCCAGGTCGAGCAACACCCCCGCGAGCGGCGCACGACCGGACAGGCGTTCGCCCATCGTGCCGAAGCTCGCGTGCTCAATGGAGAAGCGGGCATCCTGGATGGTGCCCGCTTCTGCGATTGCTGCCGGATCCTTGTCGAACGCGACGAGCGCCCCGGCTGGTCCCAGCCGCGCGAGGATGGCGCGGCTGTGCCCGCCCCGGCCGAAGGTGCCGTCCACATAGGCGCCGTCGGGCCGCCAGACGAGCGCCTCGACGGCTTCGTCCAGCAACACGGTGCGATGGCGCAGGGCGGTGGTCCCCGGCGTTCCGGTAGGGCTCATGACCTCTTCAGAAAGAGAATTGCTTCAACGCTTCCGGCATGCCCTGCGCCATCGCCTGCTGTTCCTTGGCGGTGTACGTCGCGGCATCCCAGATTTCGAAATGACTGCCCATGCCGAGCAGCATGACCTCTTTGTCGAGCGTGGCGGCCGTGCGCAGCTCCGGTGCAATCAGCACGCGGCCGGCGCCGTCCATGTCCACGTCGGCGGCATTCCCCAGAAAGATGCGCTTCCACCAGTGCGCGTCCATCGGCAGTGCCGCAATGCGGTTACGGAAGGATTCCCATTCGGGTCGGGGAAACAGCAACAGGCAGCCGTCCGGGTGCTTGGTCAGCGTCACCCGGCCCTCGGCCTGCTGATGCAGCGCCTCGCGATGCCGCGCCGGAATGGACATCCGACCCTTGGCATCCAGCGAAAGCGCCGAAGCTCCCTGGAACAAACTCTCTCCCCCCGTGGGCGCTGCGACTCGAATCCACTAGCTTCCGGGAATGATCGCAGCAATGCACCCCTAAATCACACAAAAACACACTTGCTCACACAATTTCCCACTTTAGAGTAAGCACTTTGGCCGGTCAAGGCTGCGCAACAGGGGAGAAAAGGGGGTTTTTCGAATCAGAACAAAGACTTAGCGCGCCAACCTCACGCACCATGACAGTGAAATATCAATGAAATGAAGATCTTAGGGAGTAAACCGGAGAAACCACCTGAGAACCGTCCGAGGACACCGCGTCGACAAAGGATTTCGACGCGATTTCGCGCCGTTGCGAAGGATACAACGTTTTGCCGCGCGCCCCGCTCGCGCAAGGGCTCGCGCGGGTTTTCCACAGCCCCGGCGTGCAGCCCTCGCACGCGGTCGCATGACCCGCCGCGCCGAGGCGTCGGACCGTGCCGTCAGACGCGGTACGCGGTGGTCGTCATGACGCGCGATGCACCACGCATGAGCGCGCGGATCGCGTTCGGGAGCGGTATCCCGCCCGCATCGCGCGCGGCATCGCCGTGACGGATCTCGTCGTCGCGCATCTGCTCGAGGATCGCGCGCGAGCGGCCATCGGCCTGCGGCAGCTTGTCGAGATGGCTGGTCAGATGATGTTCGACCTGCCGCTCGGTCTCGGCGACGAAGCCCAGGCTCACGCGATCGCCCGCGCGGCCCGCGAGCCAGCCGATCGCGAATGCGCCCGCGTACCACACGGGGTTGAGCAGGCTCGGACGCGAACCCAGTTCGCGCAGCCGGTCCGCGCACCACGACAGATGGTCTTCTTCCTCGCGCGCGGCCTCGTCCATCTGCGCGCGCACGGGCGCGCTATGCGCGGTCAGCTTCTGCGCCTGGTACAGGGCCTGCGCGCATACCTCTCCCACATGGTTGATTCGCATGAGCCCGGCCACGTGCTGGCGCTCGGCCGCCGACAACGGTTCGGTATCGGGCGCGAGACGGTTCGCGGGATTCTCGCGGCCGGCACGGGTCACGCCGGCGATCGCGCGCAATGCCACGTCGAATTCTCGAATCAGGAAGTCCATGTATGTCGATGGATAGGCAATGAGGAGTTTCCAGCAGCCGTCGTCGTCATCCGAAATGCGCGGCGCTACCGGTCCGGGAATTCCCGCATTGTACTCCGAGCGTTCCTGTCCGCGCCCCGCAAGGCCGCGCCAGTGCTGGCACCGGTCCCCACAAACCCTGAGTTGTGAAAAGAAGACAAGACGTTTACCTCAGGGTCAATTGCATGACTCCGTGCGCTAGAGTGTTTCCCGACTTCGGCAAGAAGTTGGGCGCGGAAGGATGAGAGAGAGAGAGACAGGCAGTGAGGAGATTCTTCCGCGCTCCACATAATTCTTATATGGAGATAACCGAGCATGAAGAAATCGCTTCTCGCGCTTGCGGCCTTGAGTACGTTCTCCGGCGTGGCGGCCGCTCAATCGAGCGTGATCCTCTACGGCGTCGTCGATCTGCCGATCGAATACAACAATCACCTGGCACCCGGATTCAACCAGCCCGGCGGCGGCAGCCGCGTCGGGCTGCAGACCGGTGGCGGCCTGTCCGGCTCGCGCTGGGGCCTGCGCGGCACCGAGGACCTCGGCGGCGGCACGAAGGCCCTGTTCGTGCTCGAATCGGGCTTCGGCGTCGATGACGGCAAGTCGCAGCAGGGCGGCCGCCTGTTCGGCCGCCAGGCGTACGTCGGCATGCAGAACGACTCGCTGGGCCGGCTGACCTTCGGCCGCCAGTACACGACGATGTTCGACATGTTCGCGAACTTCTCGCCGACCGGTTACGCCACGATCTACGAGCCCGTGGTCGCGCAGCTGGGCACCAACTTCCGCTCCGACAACACCGTCAAGTACACCGCCGTGTTCGGCGCGCTGACTGCGGAAGCGCACTGGAGCTTCGGCACGGGCGTCG
The DNA here is from genome assembly GCF_008693385.1 of Cupriavidus pauculus. Lineage (NCBI taxonomy): Bacteria > Pseudomonadati > Pseudomonadota > Betaproteobacteria > Burkholderiales > Burkholderiaceae > Cupriavidus > Cupriavidus pauculus. The sequence continues at coordinate 3,681,538 of NZ_CP044065.1, read as the reverse complement.
CGGCCATCGGCCTGAATCCGCTCGCGAACGGCGGCTCGGGCGAAACCCCCGGCAACTTCGACAACAACGCGGGCGGCGGTGCGGGCCTGCTGTACATGTCCGGGCCGCTCGGCCTGACGGTCGCCTATGACGAATGGCGACCGACGGCCACGATCAACGACCCCGGCCGCTCGCGCAAGATCGGTGCCGCGGCCAGCTACAGCTATGGCCCCGCCAAGCTGATGGCCGGCTACCGCTGGGGCCGCATCACCGCCCCCGACGGCAGCGAACTGCAGCGCGACAACTACTACTGGGTCGGCCTGAACTATCAGGTCACCGCGCCGCTCAGCCTCACGCTGGCGTATTTCTACGACGACCTCAAGCAGCTGCGCCCCACGCTGGCATCGCCCTCGAACAACCCGACCAACCCGTGGCAGATCAGCTTCGTGGCGGACTACAACTTCTCCAAGCGCACCGACGTGTACCTGACCACGGGCTTCTCCAAGAACTCGGGCCTGAACTTCGACACCTCGGCCGTGAGCTTCGCGAACGGATACTTCCCGCAGGCGGGCAAGAACACGATGATCGGCGTGGCGCTCGGCATCCGGCACAAGTTCTGATCCTCCGGGTGAGGGAACACCACGGCCGACAGTGGGATTTCCCTCATCCACGGTGTGCGCCACATGCAACTAGAATGGGCGGCGAGACCGGACCCATCCCGGCCCCCATTCTGGAGACATCGCCATGCAACAACCTCGCCGCCGCGCGCTCGCGCTGCTGCTGTCGGCCGCCGTACTGCCCTTCGCCCTGCCCGCCGCGCACGCCGCCGACCCCTACCCCAACAAGCCGATCCGCCTGGTCGTGCCGTTCGCGGCCGGCGGCACCACCGACATCCTCGCCCGCGCGGTCTCGGCCGAGCTGTCCAAGCTCGCGGGCTGGAACGTCGTCGTCGATAACCGCCCCGGCGCCGGCGGCAACATCGGCGCGGACATGGTCGCGAAGTCCGCCCCGGACGGTTACACCCTGCTCATGGGCACCGTGGGCACGCACGGCATCAACCAGTCGCTGTACGGCAAGCTGCCGTTCGATCCGATCAAGGACTTCGCGCCGATCACGCTCGTGGCCGCGGTGCCGAACGTGCTCGTGGTGAACCCCGCCTTCGCGCAGCAGAACCACATCAACAGCGTCAACGACCTCATCGCCTACGCGCGCGCCAACCCCGGCAAGCTCAACATGGCGTCGAGCGGCAACGGCACCTCGATCCATCTGGCCGGCGAACTGTTCAAGACGCAGACCAAGACCTTCATGGTCCATTTCCCGTACCGCGGCAGCGGCCCCGCGCTGGCGGACCTCGCGGGCGGCACCATGCAGGTCATGTTCGACAACCTGCCGTCGTCGATGGCACTGATCAAGGCCGGCAAGCTCAAGGCGCTCGCGGTCACCAGCGCCAAGCCGTCGCCGGCGCTGCCCGACCTGCCGACCGTCGCGCAGGCCGCCAAGCTGCCGGGCTTCGAGGCCAGCTCGTGGTTCGGCCTGCTCGCTCCCGCCGGCACGCCGCACGAGATCATCCAGAAGATCCAGCAGGAAGTGGCCAGGAGCCTGGCCACGCCGGCGGTGCGCGAACGCATGCTCGCGCAGGGCGCGGACCCGAGCGGCAACACGCCCGAGCAGTTCGCGGCGCTGATCAAGTCCGAGCACGTCAAATGGGCGAAGGTGGTGAAGGACTCGGGCGCGAAGGTGGACTGACCGCGTTCCCGCAGGCCCGGGCACGGCGGGCATGGGCATATACTTGAGACTTCAACAAATGTCCGCCGCCCCGCCATGTCCGCTACCGAACCGCACGCACAGATCGATCTGGAAACGCGCGCCGGCGACAGCGGCCACGCCGCGCTGCGTCTGTGGCTGCGGCTGCTGACCTGCACCACGCTGGTGGAAACCGATATCCGCTCGCGCCTGCGTCAGGACTTCGCGGTCACGCTGCCGCGGTTCGACCTCATGTCCCAGCTGGACCGCCATCCCGAGGGCCTCAAGATGGGCGAGCTGTCGCGCCGCATGATGGTCACGGGTGGCAACGTCACCGGCATTACCGATCAGTTGCAGGAAGAGGGCCTCGTCACGCGCGAGCCCCTGCCCAACGATCGCCGCGCCTATCTCATCCGGCTGACACCGGCTGGCCGGGAAGCCTTTTCGCGCATGGCACTTGCGCACGAAGCGTGGGTCGAACGTCTGTTCGCGGGGCTCGCCGAAGCCGATCGCGACGCGCTGTTCCGACTGCTCGGCACCCTCAAAACCAGCCTGACCACGTCATGACACTCGTCCGCACCCTTCTTGCCAGTTCTCCGCTCGCGCTGGCCGCGCTGCTGACCGCGTGCGCGAGCCAGCCGCAACCGCCGCAGGTCACGCCCATCAACGCCACCGTGAAGCTCGGCCGCGTTACCGAGAAAACCTATCTGTCGCGGGTCGATGTCACCCAGACGCCGGCCTATGGCGGCACCGGCGTGGGCGTCGGCGCCGCCGGTGTGGGTGGCGGCGGTGGCGGTGGCGTGGGGGTCGGGATGTCGTTCGATCTGTCGCGGCTGTTCAACAAGCCGCCGCCCGCGCAGCAGATCGACCTCTTCCAGTACAAGGTACGCGCGCAGGATGGCACCATCGCGTCCGTCAACGCGCCGGCCGCGCCAGGGCTCGACGTCGGCACATGCGTGCGGCTGACTTACCCCGATGGCGTGCAGCAGCCGCAGATGGGCCCGTCCAACGAGTGTTGAAGGGCCCGGGCCGCTGGCGACTGACCGGGGTCAGGCCGCCTGGCGGCTGTCGCGCAGTTCGCGACGCAGGATCTTGCCGACGTTGGTCTTCGGCAGTTCGGTGCGGAACTCGACGTACTTCGGACGCTTGTAGCCCGTCAGCCGCTCCCTGCAGAACGCGATCACGGACTCCTCCGAGAGCGCCGGGTCCTTGCGCACGATAAAGAGCTTCACGACCTCCCCCGAGTGCACGTCGGGCACGCCCACCGCGGCCACTTCGAGCACGCCCGGGCATTCGGCCACGACCCCTTCCACCTCGTTCGGATAGACGTTGAAGCCCGAGACCAGGATCATGTCCTTCTTGCGATCGACGATCTTCGTGTAGCCGCGCTCGTCCATCACGCCGATATCGCCGGTCTTGAAGTAGCCATCGGGCGTCATGACCTTGGCCGTCTCGTCGGGGCGGTTCCAGTAGCCCGCCATCACCTGCGGCCCGCGCAGGCAGATTTCGCCGGGCTGGCCCAGCGGCACGTCGTTGCCGTCGTCGTCGCGGATCGCGATTTCCGTCGAGGGCAGCGGCAGCCCGATCGTGCCCGAGAACGCATCGGTATCGGTCGGATTGCACGTGGCCGACGGCGACGTCTCCGAGAGGCCGTAGCCTTCGATGATCGGACAGCCCGTGCGCGACAGCCACTTCTTCGCCACGGCCTCCTGCACCGCCATGCCGCCGCCGTTCGCGACGCGCAACCCCGAGAAATCGACCTTGTCGAAGTCCGGATGATTGAGCAGCGCGTTGTAGAGCGTGTTCACGGCCGGGAACATATTGAAGCGGTACTTCTGCAGTTCCTTGATAAAGCCCGGGATATCGCGCGGATTCGGAATCAGCACCGACAGGCCGCCATTGCGCATGCCCAGCAGGCAGCAGACCGTGAGCGCGAAGATGTGGTACAGCGGCAGCGCGGTGATCGTGATCACCTGGTCGATCGGCGCGCCCTTGTCCAGCGCGGGCTGCATCCATGCCTCGGACTGCAGCACATTGGCCACGACATTGCGATGCAGCAGCACCGCGCCCTTCGAGATCCCCGTGGTGCCGCCCGTGTACTGCAGGAACGCGATATCGTCGGGACCGGTATTCACCGGCGCCAGCGTCAGCTGGCGCGACTCGCGGAGGACGTCGTTGAAGCGCACGCAGTTCGGCAACTGCCACTCGGGCACCATCTTCTTGACGTTGCGCACGACGAAGTTGACGACCGCGCCCTTCACGGTGCCCAGCATGTCGCCCATGCTCGCCACCACCACGTGGCGCACCGGCGTGTTCGGCAGCACCGCCTGCAGCGTGGCCGCGAAATTCTCGAGGATGACGATCGCCTCGGCGCCGCTGTCCTTCAGCTGATGCTCGAGCTCACGCGGCGTGTACAGCGGATTGACGTTGACCACGACGTAGCCCGCGCGTAGCACCCCCGCCAGCACCACCGGATACTGCAGCACGTTCGGCATCATGATGGCCACGCGCGCGCCGGGCTTCAGCCCCCGCGACTGGAGCCACGCGCCGAACTGGCGCGAGAGGCGGTCGAGGTCGCCATACGTGATGGACGCATCCATGCACACGAACGCGCGCCTGGCCGCATAGGTACGGAACGATTCCTCGAGCAACTGGGCCAGCGAACGATAGGGACTGGCATCGATCTCCGCGGGGACGCCTGCCGGATATTGCTTCAGCCACAGTTTTTCCATACGCCGGTCTCCTGAATTTCTGAATGGTCGTTCGCTTTTTTGGGGAATCCTAAACGTGCGCCCCGCCTAAGACAACACGTTAGATGAACTCCTCGACACCACAATTCGCCTGAATCGTGAATTATGCGACACTCGACAGACCCTTGCGAGGGATTACCCCTACCGGCAGCCGCGCCCGCTCAGGGCAGCACCAGCTTCATCATGTTCGCGGCCAGCTCGCGCGCCAGCAGTTCTTCATCCATGCGGCCCGGCACATGCCACGTGTACATGAACCCGATGACACTGCCGATCGCATGCGCGGTCACGCGCGCATCGCCGAACGACAGCACACCCGCGGAACGGCCCTCGTCGAGCAACGCGTACAGGTCGCGATAGAAATCGCGCGCCATGCGCTCGAGCCATGCCACCGTATCCGGCTTCAGGTACTGGTTGTCCCGAAAACTCAGCGTGGCCGCGACATGGCAACGCACGCAGCGCCGCGCGAGCTCCAGCAGGCAGGCCTGCAACCGCTCGCGCACGGGCAGCGACGCATCGGCCGTCTCGCGAAGCACGGGCAGGCAGGTCTGCGCCGACTCCCGGCACAGGATGTCGAAGATCTCGTACTTGTCGGTGAAGTAATAGTAGACGGCGGGCTTGGTCACGCCCAGCGCGCGGCACAGGTCGTTCATCGTCATGCCGGGATAGCCCTTCGTGTAGAAGAGCTGCGCCGCGGCATCCAGAATCTGCCGCCGCCGGGCTTCCTGCCGCTCGGCCACGTGGGCGCGTGCCGGTCCGTCTTCCGCGAGCGTCAGCGCCTCGGCGGCGCGCGGTCCGGTGTGCGTTTTCTTTGGGGCGTGTGACATGGTGCGCAATTCTCGCATGTGCGAGGTCGGGCTAGGACGATTCCGATGCGTCAGTTGACGGCAATCAGTTGCCCGCGCGGTCGGCCGTCAGCGGCTCCACATGCGTGGCCGGCGGCGCGAGCCTGCGCAGCGCAGCGTCGCGCTCCTTCGCGGGCAGATCGCCGATGCGCCCGGCGGCCGCATAGAAGCACTTCCACTCGCCGTGGCATTGCGCGAGCAGCGCGGTGAACGCCGGCACCCATTGCTGATAGGTGGCCACGGCCGCGAGCTGGGCATTGGTCAGGGGCCGGTCGAACCAGCGGTCGTAGCCGCTGTAGCCGCCCCACGATGTCTTGAGCGTCTCGTACTCGGCGCGCAGGTCGGCGAAGATCTGCGCCTTGCCGCGCCGCTTGGCCGCCTCGTCCTGATTCGATCGGTAGAGCGCGACGAGCCGGTCGCGCGTGCGCAGCAGCATCGCCCGGAACTGCACGCGGCGCTCGTCGTAGAGCCGGTAGCTCGCGCGCGCGTCGGGCGACGCATCCTCCGCGAGCCAGCGCTCCACGCCCGCCGTTTCCACGGCCGTGGCGAACGATTCGTTGAACGCGGTGTCGTTGCGCACGTACACGACCTGATGCGCGAGTTCGTGGAAGATCATGCGCGCGAGTTCGCCCTCGGGCAGATAGACGAACGTGTTCAGCAGCGGATCGTCGAAATAGCCAAGCGTCGAATAGGCGGGAATGCCCGCCACGTAGGCGTCGTAGCCTTCCTTGCGCAACTCCGCCGCATAGCGGTCGGCATCGTCCTGCGCGTAGTAGCCGCGGTACGTGATGCAGCCGACGACCAGGAAGCACCACTTGTGCAGGTCCATCGACAGCTCGGGCGTGGCAAACACGCTCCACACCACGTACGGCCGATGCAGGTTTGCATAGCGGCGGTAGCTGCCGTTGTCCGGCAGCAGCAGTTCGCGCGACGCGAAGTCGCGCATCCTGCCGGCCAGCGCCAGTCGCTGCGCAAGGCGCGCGTCGTTGGCATCGTTCGCGTTGGCGATCGCATCGTCGAGCGACCGTGCCTGCGCCATCACGCCCAGATGCCCGCCGATCGACTGGTAGTAATACCCCAGCGTGTCGCAGCCGGCCACGAGCACGGCGGCGGCGAGTGCGAGGATCGCACCCGCCACGCGCCGGCAGGCCGGCCGCCGGATCATGACGCGATGCCCTCGCGTTCGGACTGGGTCACCGCCTCCACTTCCACGAGGCAGTCGTAGAAGACCGGCGCGCGCCCCAGGTCGGTCAGGCGCTGGCTCGTCAGTTCGTTGGCGTTCTTGCCGTCCGGCGCGAGCTTCTTCCACCAGATGGAGAGCCCCACCACGAGCCCCTGACGCGCGCGCTCGGTCACGCGTGCCCGGACGCGCAGGGTGCCGCGGTCGTTGAACGCGCGCACGATCGCGCCATCCACGATGCCGCGCGCCGCCGCGTCCTGCGGATGGATGTCCAGATGCGGCTCGCCCTCGGTGGCCCGCAGGCTATCGACGTTCACGAACGAGCTGTTCAGGAAGTTGCGCGCGGGCGGCGAGATCATCGCGAGCGGATACCGCGAGGCGAGGTCCGGCGCCGTGGCCGGAGACTCGTACGGCGGCACATAGGCGGGCAGCGGGTCGAACCCGTCGCGCGCCATCGCTTCCGAATAGAACGCGCACTTGCCCGAGGCCGACGGAAAGTTGCCGTCGGCAAACGGCGCCGCGGGCACGTTCAGCTTTTGCCACCCCTCGGCCTTCAGCGTGTCCCAGTCGATACCCTTCGCGCGCGCGTCGCCACGATCGATCGCCTGCGCGGCAATGGCCTCGTCGCTGTCCTGGAAGCACGGGTCCGTGAAGCCCATGCGCGCCGCCAGCCGGCGGAAGATCTCGGTGTTCGGGAGCGACTCGCCGATCGGCGCAATCGCCTGGTTGTTGGCGAGGAAGTAGGTATGGCCATAGGCCTTGTGCACATCGACGTGTTCCAGCTGCGTCGTGGCCGGCAGCACGATATCGGCGTAATCGGCCGTATCGGTGCGGAAGTGCTCGAGCACCACCGTGAACAGGTCCTCGCGCGCGAAGCCGGCCGCGACCTTCGCGGACTCCGGCGCCACGGCGACGGGGTTGCTGTTGTAGACGACCACCGCCTCGATCTTCGGGCCGTTGCCGCCCGTGCCGTCGTCGAGCAGCGCATCGCCGATGGTGCTCATGTTCACCGTGCGCGGCACGCGCGGCCAGTCCGGCAGCAGGTCGGGCCGTTGCAGCGCCTGGTTGTCGACGGGGAAGAAGCCCGACGTCGATAGCTGCATGCCGCCCGCGGCGTGGCGCCATGCGCCGACGAGCGCCGGCAGGCATGCCACCGCGCGCACGGCCTGCCCGCCGCCATGGGCGCGCTGCATGCCGTAGTTCAGGCGGATGGCCACGGGCTGGCGCTCCCGCACCGCGGTGCGGCCATAGAGCGCGGCCAGCCATTCGATATCGTCCACGGGAATGCCGCAGATACCGGCCGCCCGCTCGGGCGTGAACGCTGCCGAGCGCTCGCGCAGCGCGTCGAAGCCGACCGTGTGCCGCGCAATGTAGTCGTGGTCCAGCAGATCGTCGCGAATCAGCACGTGCATGATCGCCAGCGCGAGCGCGCCGTCAGTGCCCGGCATCGGCGCGATATGGCGATGGCATTTCTCGGCCGTCAGCGAGCGGTAGGGATCGATCGCCACGAGCGTCGCGCCGCGGCGCTTGGCTTCCTGCACGCGCGTCCAGAAATGCAGGTTCGAGGCAATCGGGTTGCCGCCCCAGATGATCACGAGCTTCGCGTCGGCCACGTACTCGATATCCATGCCGACCGGCGCGCCGAACGTATAGCGCAGCGCGGTCGCGCCCGCGTTCGCGCAGATCGTGCGGTCGAGCAGCGACGCGCCGAGCTTGTGGAAGAAGCGCGCGGCCATGCTCTCCCCCTGCACGAGGCCCATCGTGCCCGCGTAGCTGTACGGGACGATCGCCTGCGGATCGCGCGCGGCAATGCCGGACAGCCGGCTCGCGATCTCCGTCAGCGCCTCGTCCCACGAAATGGGTTCGAAGCGTCCTTCGCCCTTCTTGCCCACGCGCCGCAGCGGCGTCAGCAGGCGGTCACGGTGGTAGGTCCGCTCGGTATAGCGCGACACCTTCGTGCACAGCACGCCACGCGTGGCGGGATGGTCGGGGTCGCCCACGACCTTGATGGCGCGGCCGTCCTCGACGGTGACGTGCAAGGCACAGGTATCGGGACAATCGTGGGGACAGGCGGCGCGGACGATGCTGGTGGCCATGGGGACGGAAATACGAGATGGGGGCAGGACGGCCGGCGCCCGCGACGCAGCGAATGCCGGCGGAATTTTGTTAAGGATTGTATTCGAATCCGGCCCTGCGGCGCCCATCCGACTTACGCTTCGCGGCCCCACTGGCTTTCAAGATCCTTCCCTATGGACCGAAACCCGGACCCCACCGCAGACCTCGCGTCCGGGCAGGGCCGCAGGCATTTCTGCGGCCGCCTCGCCGGCACGCTGCCCGCGCTCGCCACCCCGTTTGCCGCCCTGCGCCCCGCTGCCGCGGCGGAGCCCGCCCGCACCGACACGCGCATCGGCGTCCGGCCGGAGCCCGGCGTCACCCCCACCACCCTCCTGATCGGCCAGTCGGCGCCGCTGTCGGGCCCCGCCGCCGAGCTCGGCACCCAGCTGAACCTCGGCGCGCGGCTGTGCTTCGACAACGTAAACCGGCACGGCGGCATCTTCGGCCGCGCGATCGAACTGCACGCGCTCGACGACGCCTATGTGCCCGACGAAACCACACGCAACACGCGCAAGCTGCTCGTCGACGGCATGTTCGCGCTCTTCGGCTATGTGGGCACCAGCACGACTCTGGCGGTGCTGCCGCTCATCCAGCAGGCGCGCATCCCCTTGTTCGCGCCGTTCACGGGCACCCGCGCGCTGCGCACGCCCGTCAACCGCCATGTGTTCCATGTCCGGGCGGGATACGACCGCGAAACGGCGGCCATCGTGCGGCAGATTGCATCGTCGGGCCTGCATCGGCTTGCCGTGGTCTATTACGACGACAGCTACGGCCGCGAGGGCCTCGAGGGCATCGCCAGGGCGGTGCGGAGCCGGCCGGCCGCCGATGTGCGGATCACCGGCGAACACGCGGTGGCACGAAATGCCGTGGATGTCAGCGCCACGGCGGCGGCGGTCCTCGAGCAGCATCCCGACTCGGTCGCGGTGATCGGCGCCTACGGCACGGCCGCCGCGTTTATCCGCGAGGCGCTGCGGCGCGGCTATGCGGGCCAGTTCTACTGCCTCTCCTCGGTCGGCGCCACCTCGCTGGCGAAGGCGCTCGGCGCCCAGGCGGCCGGCGTCGTCGTCTCGCAGGTCATGCCGAACCCGCGTAACGCCACGCTGCCGCTCGTGCGCGAGTACCAGCGCCTGCTCGCGGCCGCCGGCCATGCCGGCGCGTACAGCCATGCGAGCCTCGAGGGATTCATCGCCGCGCTGGCGTTTGTCGAAGGGCTGCGCCGCACGGGCCGCGACCCGACGCGCGACAGGTTCATCGCCGCTCTGGAGGGCATGCGCGCCGTCGATCTGGGCGGATTCGACATCCAGTTCTCGCCGGAGGATCACGTCGGCTCGAGGTTCGTCGATCTGGCCGTGCTCAACGCGCGCGGGCAGGCCATCCGCTAGCCGCGCCTGTGGCGTCCTTGCCTCGCCCGAACAGGCGGAACCGTCATATTTTGCTTGCAGTCACCGCTCTTCGATTATGATGTCCGGGCGCTAGCAACAGCCCGGCGACAGACCGGCAGCCGCGCACGCAGCAAGCAAGAATGGTTGGATTGACGGGGCTATCACAATGGTTTTGCAATCAAGGGTCAAGCGCCGGCGCCTCGCCGGCCTGCTGGTGGCGTGCGCCACCATGGGTGTCACGGGTGCCGGCCTGTCCGGCGCCGCCTTCGCGGCCAACACCGCGCCAGCGGAAGTCGGCGTCACCGCGGACACGATCGTCATCGGGCAGTCCGCCGCGCTCACGGGTCCGACCGCCACGCTCGGCAAGCAGATGAACGCGGGCGCGCGGCTGTACTTCGACGCGATCAACCAGCAGGGCGGCGTGTTCGGCCGCCGCATCGAACTGCAGGTGCTCGACGACGGCTACGAGCCGGACGAGGCCATCAAGAATACGAAGAAGCTGATCGAGGACAGTCGCGTATTTGCGCTGTTCGGCTATGTCGGCACACCGACGTCGCAGGCCGCCGTGCCGCTCGCGAACCAGGCCCGCGTACCGTTCTTCGCACCGCTCTCCGGCGCGCAATCGCTCCGCGACCCGCGCAGCCGCTACGTATTCCACGTACGCGCGGGCTATGACGAGGAAACCATGGCCATCGTGCGGCAGATCCGCACGACGGGCCTCAAGCGCGTGGCCGTCGTCTACAACGACGACGCGTACGGCAAGTCCGGCCTCGACGGCGTCGAACACGCGATCAAGGGCCTGCCGGCGGACAGCGGCGTGCAACTCGTCTCGCGCGCGAACGTGGTCCGCAATACCGTCGAGATCGGCGACGCGATGCAGGAGACCATGAAGGCCAAGCCCGATGCGGTCGTGCTCGTGAGCGCGTACCGGACCGTCGGCGCCTTCGTCAAGGAAGCGCTGCGGCGCGGCTACACGGGGCAGTTCTACAACGTGTCGTTCGTCGGCACGCAGGCGCTGGCCAAGGAAGTGGGTCCGCAGGGCAGCGGCGTGATCATCTCGCAGGTGATGCCGCATCCGGGCAACGCGACGCTGCCGGTGGTGCGCGAGTATCTGCGCCTGCTCCAGGCGGCCGGCCGCCAGAACGACTTCGATTACGCGAGTATCGAGGGCTTCATCGCCGCGAAGGCTTTCGTCGAAGGCCTGCGCCGCACGGGCCGCGACCTCACGCGCGAGAAATTCGTGACGACGGTCGAGGGCATGCGCAACGTGGACCTCGGCGGCTTTATCGTCCAGTTCGGACCGGACAACCACGTCGGTTCGAAGTTCGTCGAGATGACGATCATCAATTCGCGCGGCGTCGTCATTCGCTGAGCCGCGCCCGCCCCCGCCGACGATGGCGGGGGGCCTCGCCATGACTTACGTCATGTCATTGAGGTGGCACGCCGACCAGCGCATCGGCGCAATCTCCTTGAGCGCCGGCTGCTCGCTCCGGCACCGATCCATCGCATGCGGGCAACGCGGATGGAAATGGCACCCGGTCGGCGGATTCAGCGGCGACGGAATCTCGCCGCGAATCGCCACATAAGTCTTCTTGCCCACCTCGAGCTTGGGTGCCTCCGCAAGCAATGCCTGCGTATAAGGATGATTCGGCGACGCGAACACGTCCTCGGTCGGCGCGGATTCGACCACGCGGCCCAGATACATGATGACCACGCGATCGCTGATGTGCTTCACCACGCCAAGATCGTGGCTGATGAACAGGTACGTCAGGTTCAGGTCTTCACGCAGGCGCATGAACAGGTTCAGCACCTGCGCCTGAATCGAGACGTCGAGCGCGGCCACGGACTCGTCGCACACGAGGAACTCGGGCCGCACGGCCAGCGCGCGCGCAATGCCGATGCGTGCGCGTTGCCCGCCCGAGAACTGATGCGGAAAGCGCCGCAGCACGGTGGGATCGAGCCCCACGCGCACGAGCATGTCCTCGACGTAGGCCTTCTGCTCGCCCTTCGGCACGATGCCGTGTACCACCGGTGCCTCGCCGACGATGTCGAGCACGCGCAGCCGCGGATTCAGCGAGGCATACGGATCCTGGAAGATCATCTGGATGCCGAGCTGCCGCTCGCGGCGCTTCTCGGGTGGCAGGCGGTCGAGGTCGGTGCCGCGCCAGAACCGCTCGCCTTCGGTCAGCGAATGGAGACCCACCGCCATACGGCCGAGCGTGGACTTGCCGCAGCCCGACTCGCCGACCAGACCGACGACCTCGCCCGAGCGGATCGACAGGTCGACGCGATCCACCGCATGCACGACTTCCTCGCGCATGCGCGCGCCCAGCACGTTGGCAATCTTCGCGGCGGTGTCGAGCGACTTGACGAAGCGCTTGGACACGCGCCGCAGTTCGAGCAGCGGCGCGGTGGGCGTCCCTTCAGCCGTATTGGAAACGTCCGACGCGGCGGCCGCCTGTGCGCGCGCGGAATCGATCACGGGTGCATTCATGCGGCCTCCTGTTGCGCAGCGACCGGATGGAAACAGCGCAGGCCCCGGCCATCGGCCGTGTGCGCCAGCGGCGGTTCGGTCTTGCAGATATCGGTCGCATAGGGGCAGCGCTCGCGGAACGAGCAGCCGCCGGGCAGGTTGAGCAGCGACGGCGTCATCCCGGGAATCTGCCGCAGCGGTGCACCGCGCGGATTGCGCGACGGCGCCGAACTGATCAGCCCATGCGTGTACGGATGCTCGGGATGCTCGAGCACCTGTTGCACGCTGCCCTGCTCCACGATCTTGCCCGCGTACATCACGCACACGCTGTCCGCGAGGCCCGCGACCACGGACAGGTCGTGCGTGATCCAGATCAGCGCGGTGCCGGACTCGCGGCACAGCGTCTGCATCTCGTAAAGGATCTGCCCCTGGATCGTCACGTCGAGCGCGGTGGTCGGCTCGTCCGCGATGATCAGGTCCGGCTTGTTGAGCAGCGCAATCGCAATCGCCACGCGCTGCCGCATGCCGCCCGAGAACTGATGCGGATAGGACTGCAGCCGCTCGTCCGGCGAAGGAATGCCGACGCGCGCCAGCGCATTGCGCGCGCGCTCGCGCGCCACGGCCTTGCCGACGTTCTCGTGCGCGAGCACTGCCTCGATCATCTGCGTATCGATGCGCAGGACCGGATTCAGCGTCATCATCGGATCCTGGAAGATCATCGCGATCCGGTTGCCGCGCACATCGCGCTGCTGCGCGGGCGTGAGCGCGCGCAGGTCTCGCGTGATGCCGTCCCGGCTCGTGAGCGCGATGCGCCCATCGACGACCTTGCCCGGCGGGTCGATCAATCCCATGATCGAATAGCCCGTCATCGACTTGCCCGAGCCGGACTCGCCGACCAGGCCCATGATCTCGCCACGGCGCACCGTGAACGACACGTCATCGACCGCGCGCGCGACACCCGCGCGCGTAAAGAACTGCGTCTTGAGATTCTCCACGACCAAGGTCGGCTGGCTCATAGTGGCACCCCCTGGGTCATTGCGTCTGCAGACGCGGATTCAGCACGTCGCGCAACTGGTCCGCGACGAGGTTCATGGCGACGATCGTCGTGACGAGCGCGATGCCGGGAAAGAAGCTGATCCAGTACTTCCCGGACAGCAGGAACTGCTGCCCGTTCGCGATCAGCGAGCCCAGCGACGGCTCGGTCACCGGCACGCCGAGGCCGAGGAACGACAGCGTCGCCTCGAGCGTGATCGCCGATGCCACCTGCAGCGCCGCGATGACGATCAGGGGCGGCAGGCAGTTCGGCAGCAGATGGCGGAACATGATGCGCCCCGCCGGCAGCCCGAGGCACGCCGCGGCCTCGATATATTCCTTGCGCCGTTCCACGAGCGCGGCGCTGCGCGTGGTACGCGCGTAGTACGCCCATTGCACCGCGACCAGCGCGATCACGATATTGCCGATGCCGCGGCCCAGCAGCGCCAGCAGGATCAGCGCGAGCAGGATCGGCGGAAACGACAGCTGCAGATCGGCCACGCGCATCACGATCGCTTCGGTGCGGCCGCCGAGAAAACCGGCCAGCAGGCCCAGCGTCGCGCCCACGATCAGCGCGATGATCGTGCTCACCACGCCCACGGCGATGCTGATGCGCAGCCCGTACATGACCGCCGACAGCACGTCGCGGCCCTGCTCGTCGGTGCCGAGCACGAACAGCATGCCGTCGTCGCCGCGTTCGCCCGGCAGGCGGAAGTTGTCGAGGATATTGACCGAGGACAGGTCGTACGGATTCTGCGGCGACAGCAGCGGCGCGAAGATCGCCACCAGCAGGATCAGCGCGAGCACGACCAGGCCCGTCACGGCCAGCTTGCTCGCGACGAACTGCCCGACGAACCGGCGCCACGGCGTCTGCTCGCGCTGCGGCTTGGCTGTCGCGCCTTGAGATGCGGTAGTAAGACTCATGACGTCAGCCCTTGTTGTCGGCGATGCGAACGCGCGGGTCGAGCATGCTGTACACGATGTCGACCACGAGGTTGATCAGGATGAACAGCGTCACGACCACCATCAGGTACGCGACGATCACGGGCCGGTCCAGCAATTGAATCGAATCGATGATCAGCTTGCCCATGCCGGGCCACGCGTAGATCGACTCGGTCACGATCGCGAACGCGATGATCGAGCCGAACTGCAGCGCGATGACCGTCACGATCGGGATCATGATGTTCTTGAGCACATGCACGCCGACGATGCGCGAGTTCGAGAGGCCCTTGGCGCGCGCGAACTTCACGTAGTCCTGCAGCATCGCCTCCTGCGTGCCGGCGCGCGTCAGCCGGATCACCATCGCGATATTGAGCAACGAGAGCGTGATTGCGGGAAGAATCAGATGCCGGATGCCGTCGAGCGTCAGGAAGCTCAACGGCACGCCGAGCACGGACACCGTCTCGCCCCGCCCGTTGGAAGGCAGCCACCCAAGCTGCACGGCGAAGACGACGATCAGCATCAGCCCGACCCAGAAGGTCGGCAGCGAGAAGCCGAGGATCGAGATCGTCATGATCGACTTGGCCGCGACGCTGTTCGGCCGCAGGCCCGCAATCAGGCCCAGCGGAATGCCGAGCACGATGGCCAGCAGGATCGCGCAGACCGCGAGTTCCATCGTCGCGGGCATGCGCTCGAAGATCAGCTTGAGCGCGGGCGTGCCATGCGCGAACGACGTGCCGAGATTTCCGTGCAGCGCATTCTGCAGGAAGATCCAGTACTGCTCCCAGAGGGGCTTGTCGAGACCGAGCGCCGCGATGGTGCGCTTGATGTCCTCCTGGTCTGCCTGCGGGCTGATCAGGATATCGACCGGGTTGCCGATGGCGAAGACGCCGAGGAAGACCAGCAGCGACATGACCAGCAGCACGACAATGCTCTGCATCAGGCGCCGGATGATGAAGACCAGCATATTGGGGACACTATCCTTTCGCCTGCAACGACCGCGTTGACTACATTCACCGCGCGGAGCCGGCTGCCAGACCGCAGCCAGCTCCGCCCATCGTCACTGCGGCTTGAAGTTATGCGCGTAGGTGCGTTCGTCGGTACGCGGCACGTAGGTAATGCCCTTGACCGTCGCCCACGTCGTCACCTGATGATGGATCGGGATGATACCGCCATCGAGGATGCCGATCGCCGTCGCTTCCTGCAGCAGCTTCGAACGCTCGTTGTCGTCCACCGTGGCCAGGGCCTTCTCGAGCACCGTATCCATCTTCGGATTGCAGTACTCGCCCCAGTTCACCGTGCCGAAGCCCTTCTTCGAGTCCTCGCAGGCCAGCAGCGCGCGCAGCGGCGAGCTCACTTCGCCCGTCTGCGCACCCCAGCCCACCAGGCCGAACGACCATTCGTGCTTGCCGCCCTTCGACGCGTACGTGGCCATCGGCATGCCTTCCACCTTGGTCACGATGCCGACGCGCGTCAGGTTCTGCGCGATGGTCTGCGCAATGCGCTCGTCGTTCACATAGCGGTTGTTAGGCGTATGCAGCGTCAGCCCGAAGCCCTGCGGATATCCCGCGTCGGCCAGCATCTTCTTGGCCGCTTCCGGGTCGTACTTGAGGGTCTTCAGCTCGGGGTTGTAGCCGAACAGCGTCGACGGCACGAGGTTGTTGGTCGGCTCCGACAGGCCTTCCATCAGGCGGTCCTTGATACCCTGGCGGTTGATGGCCGTGCTGATGGCGATGCGCACGCGCGCGTCCTTCAGCGGGTTCTTGTCCATAGGCTGACCGTCCTTCGTCGTGACGAACGGCGACTTGTCGCGCTTGGTATCGAAGTACAGGTAGATCACGCGATGCGAGATCTTCGAGAAGAAGTTCAGCTTCGGATCCTGGCGCACTTTCGGCAGGTCCGGCGTCGGCACGTTCTCGATGGCCTGCACGTCGCCCGACAGCAGCGCGGCGAGGCGCGTGGCCGGATTCGGGATAAAGCGCAGCGTCACCTTGTCCCATGCGGGCTTCGGACCCCAGTAGTCGGGGTTGCGCACCAGTTCGACCCGGTCGTCGCGCGCATAGCTCACGAACTTGAACGGGCCGGTGCCGATCATGCCCTTGCCCTGTGCGAAGTCGTCCGAGGAAAGGCCCTGCGTGGCCTTCTTCTGCACCATGAAGACCGAGGTCAGGTCGTTGAGCATCAGCGGATACGGCTGCGCCGTCGTCAGCTGGATCGTGTACTTGTCGATGATCTTCTTGCCGACGATCGCCTTCGTGTAGACGTCGAACTTGCCGGGGCTGTTCTGGATCGTCGCGGGACGGTCGAGCGCCCAGACCACGTCCTCGGTGGTCAGCTCCGTGCCGTCATGCCACTTCACGCCCTTGCGGATCTTGAATTCCCACGTGGTGTCGTTGATGAGCTTCCAGGACTCCGCCAGACCGGGAATCACGCGGCTGTCCGGATCGAGCTTGATCAGCGTATCGAAGACGTGTTCCGAGACGTTGATGTTCGAGAACAGGTTATAGAAGTGCGGATCCATCGAGGTCGGCGGCGAACTCATGGCAATCCGCAGGTCCGCGGCGTGGACCGGCACGGCTGCCGAGAGGCCGAGGGCCCCGGTGAGCAGCGCGGCGCCGCATAGCTGGCGGGCCGCCTTCTTGACGTTGCGAAGGAACATCGCGCGAATCTCCCTAGAGGAAGTCTGAAGTCTGAAGTCTGGATGGGACGAATCAATGGCAATCAGCCATCGATGACACTTCGCTGCGTGGCGCCGTTTTGGTGCGGCGCGTTACGCATCGTGGAATGTCACGCGGCTGGCCGGGCACTTCAAGCATGAACTGTTCCAGCAGTAACCCCTCCACGCCATGCGTGAAAACCCACCCGCGCGGGCGGACGCGGGTTCGGGTAGCCGGGCACGTGATCGGAAGTGCATGCTTTGGCGCTTTGATGACGGTCGTCGTATGATCTTGGGGTGTCCCCCATGGCCAGCAATGACCCGACCCCAAGCGGCATCATGAAACTTCTCCCCGAAATCCTCCAGGCGCAAGCCGAAATCCAGAAGATCCGACGAGACATCCACGCGCATCCGGAGCTCTGCTTCGAAGAGCAGCGCACGGCGGACCTCGTCGCCAGCACGCTCGAATCGTGGGGCATCGAGGTGCACCGCGGCCTCGGCACCACCGGCCTCGTCGGCGTGATCCGCAACGGCAACAGCAACCGCGCCATCGGCCTGCGTGCCGACATGGACGCGTTGCCGCTGCAGGAAGCCAATACGTTCGATCACGCGTCGCAGCACAAGGGCAAGATGCATGCGTGCGGCCATGACGGCCACACCGCGATGCTGCTCGGCGCCGCGCGTTATCTCGCGCAGCACCGCTCGTTCGACGGCACCGTGAACCTGATCTTCCAGCCGGCCGAAGAAGGCGGCGGCGGCGCGCGCGAGATGATCAAGGACGGCCTGTTCGAGCGCTTCCCGTGCGACGCGGTGTTCGGCATGCACAACTGGCCCGGCATGCCGGCCGGTTCGTTCGGCACCACGGCCGGCCCGTTCATGGCATCGAGCAACGAATTCAAGATCGTCGTGCGCGGCAAGGGTGCGCACGCGGCCATGCCGCACAACGGCGCGGACCCGGTATTCACGGGCGCGCAGATCGTGTCTGCGCTGCAGGGCATCATCACGCGCAACAAGCGCCCGATCGACACGGCGGTCATCTCCGTCACGCAGTTCCACGCCGGCGACGCCACCAATATCGTGCCGAACGAAGCATGGCTCGGCGGCACCGTGCGCACGTTCACGGTGCCGGTGCTGGACCTGATCGAGCGCCGCATGGAAGAAGTCGCCCGCGCGGTCGCGCAGGCCTTCGATTGCACCGTCGACTTCGCGTTCCACCGCAACTATCCGCCGACGATCAACACGCCGGCCGAGACCGAATTCGCGGTGGGCGTGGCCAGCGAGCTCGTCGGCGCGAACCATGTCGATGGCCATTACGAGCCGACGATGGGCGCCGAGGATTTCTCGTTCATGCTGCAGGAGAAGCCCGGCTGCTACCTGTTCATCGGCAACGGCGAAGGCAAGCATCGCGAGTCCGGCCACGGCATGGGCCCGTGCATGCTGCACAACCCCAGCTACGACTTCAACGACGAACTGTTGCCCGTGGGCTCGACGTTCTTCGTCAAGCTCGTGGAAAAGTGGCTCGCACCGGCCTGATCCATGACGCCTCCGCTGCTGGATGACGACACCGCCGCGCGCTTTGCGCGCGTGGCACTCGACAACGTGGTGCGGCGCTATCCGTACAAGGTCGATCACCTGATGACCGGCCCCGACGATATCGCCGAGCCGGTTGCCATGCACCCGGTCTTCTACGGCAGCTACGACTGGCACTCGAGCGTGCACATGCACTGGCTGCTTGTGCGCGTGCTCGCGCTACGGCCCACGCTCGACATCGCCACCGAGATTCGCGCCACGCTCGATGCGCAACTGCGCCCCGATGCCATCGCGACGGAACTCGCCTATTTCGAGCATGGCGGTGCAAGCACGTTCGAACGTCCCTACGGCTGGGCGTGGGTGCTGCGGCTGCAGGCGGAGCTGCACACTCTGGCCGCCAGCGACCCGCAGGCCAGGCGCTGGGCCGATGCATGCGCGCCGCTGGCCACGTACCTGGCCCAGCGGCTGATCGATTATCTCGATATCGCGGATTTTCCGATTCGCACGGGCACGCACGCCAATAGTGCCTTCGCGTTGATCATGGCGTGGTCGTATGCCAACACGGACTCGCATCCGGCGCTGAAGCGCGCAATCGTACGCCGTGCCCATCGCTGGTTCGGTCACGACCAGCGTTACCCGGCCCGCTACGAGCCGGGTGGCGACGAGTTTCTCTCCGGCGGCATGACCGAAGCGGTGCTCATGCGCTACGTGCTCGACGGCTGCGAGTTCGATGAATGGTGGGGGTTGTTCGCGCCCACGCAGGCGGACCTCGCCACGTGGATGACACCGGTGATGGTCAGCGACCGTTCGGATCCCAAGCTGTCGCATCTCGACGGCCTGAACCTGTCGCGCGCGTGGTGCTGGCGATTGCTCGCGCCCGCATTGCCCGAGCCGATGCAGCCGCTCGCGGTGCGCGCATGGTCGGCGCACCTCGAGGCCTCGCTGTCGCAGGCCGCGGACGGCCACTACGTGGCCACCCACTGGCTGGCGTCGTTCGCGCTGCTGGCGCTGGCGGACCGCGCCGAACCGCTGACCTGCTCGGTCTAATCGAGGGCAATATCGCCGTACCAGGCTTCGGCGCGCGTCTTGGTATTGTCGGTATCGGTCATCAGTCCCACCGCAATCACCTTGCCGGGGTCGGTACCGAACGCCTTCTTGTAGTCCGCGCGCAGGTCGCGCTCATGGCAGCGCCACTCGTTGGCGTGACGCGTGCCGGAGTCCACGACGATCATGCGCACGCGATCGGTATGAGGGTTGGGCAGCACGGTGCCTTCGGCGCGGCGCCCGCCCCAGATATACATCAGCGTGGCATAGGGCATCTCGCGGCCCGTGGTAATGCGGGCCATCTCGAACATCAGCTGATCGCGCAGCGACAGCGTCGAATGGTCGCCATCGAACGCGACGAACAGCCGAAGCGGCGCATCTTCGCGCTGCTTCTCGCCGTTATCGGCGCCACGAATCACGTCGCGCGTCTTCCACGTCCAGCGAATGGTGCCGGCCGTCCGCTGCTCCAGCGGCACGTACAGGCCCGATGCCGAATTGTCGGCTTCGGCATGCAGCACCACGCGGTCATCGACCTGCGTCAGTGCGTAGCGCGTGGGGGTCTTGTTGCGATTGATGGTCCAGGGTTGCCAGCCGGCAGGCGTCCGCGCGGGACCCGCGGCGGTCGAGAACAGCGGCAGCGTCGCCAGCGGCGGCGCGATCACGGTGTCGCCTTCGCTATCGGCCTCGCCCGAGCCGCCGGCATCGGCGTCCGGATTGCCGGCACGGTTGGCGAGTTCGAGGGGATCGAGCGTGGGAAGTGCGGAAACGAGCGGCGCGCTCAGCGACCCTCTAACGGCCGACTTCATGGCGGCTTTGGCGGCGAACGTCTTGCAATCGATAGCGGATGCCGCAGCAAGACTCGAAGGATCGTCGGGCGGATGCACCGTCGAAGCGCATCCCGCAAGCACCAGCGCGCTCGCCGCGCCGGCCCAGTTCACCGGCCGAAACAACTTGGCCCCCATGACTTTCCCCCAACCCGAATACTTTTTGCCGCTACGGCGCTACGTCATTGCTTCAACTTGGCACCACGGCTTTGCTGTTGCTGACTGCATCGTTTCGCTAATGCACGAAACTTGGAGGGGAAGATATCAGATGGGGGGGAAGGCCGGAATGCTCCGGTACCCTGAACGCGATGCGCGTTGCAAAAAAACAAAACCCCTCAGCGGGAAGCGCTGAGGGGTTCTGAGCATAAGAGCCTGGCGATGACCTACTTTCACACGGGTAATCCGCACTATCATCGGCGCGGAGTTGTTTCACGGTCCTGTTCGGGATGGGAAGGGGTGGTTCCAACTCGCTATGGTCACCAGGCATAAGGGGTTGTCACGCTGACCGGAGGTCAGCGTGACGAATCTGGGTGTAGTAAAGGGGGTTGTGTCGTATATGGCCGGCACATTAGCGGAACGCTATCACCAGGCAAGACACACTGGTTATAGGATCAAGCCTTACGGGCAATTAGTACTGGTTAGCTTAACGCATTACTGCGCTTCCACACCCAGCCTATCAACGTCCTGGTCTCGAACGACCCTTCAAGGAGGTCAAGCCTCCAGGGAATCCTCATCTTCAGGCGAGTTTCCCGCTTAGATGCTTTCAGCGGTTATCTCTTCCGTACATAGCTACCCTGCGATGCCTCTGGCGAGACAACAGGTACACCAGCGGTACGTCCACTCCGGTCCTCTCGTACTAGGAGCAGCCCCCGTCAAGATTCCAACGCCCACGGCAGATAGGGACCAAACTGTCTCACGACGTTTTAAACCCAGCTCACGTACCTCTTTAAATGGCGAACAGCCATACCCTTGGGACCGGCTACAGCCCCAGGATGAGATGAGCCGACATCGAGGTGCCAAACACCGCCGTCGATATGAACTCTTGGGCGGTATCAGCCTGTTATCCCCAGAGTACCTTTTATCCGTTGAGCGATGGCCCTTCCATTCAGAACCACCGGATCACTATGTCCTGCTTTCGCACCTGCTCGACTTGTCGGTCTCGCAGTTAAGCACGCTTTTGCCATTGCACTTTAGGTACGATGTCCGACCGTACCAAGCGTACCTTCGAACTCCTCCGTTACACTTTGGGAGGAGACCGCCCCAGTCAAACTGCCTACCATGCACTGTCCCCGACCCGGATTCACGGGCCAAGGTTAGAACCTCAAACAAACCAGGGTGGTATTTCAAGGACGGCTCCACGTGAACTAGCGTCCACGCTTCAAAGCCTCCCACCTATCCTACACAGATCGGTTCAAAGTCCAATGCAAAGCTACAGTAAAGGTTCATGGGGTCTTTCCGTCTAGCCGCGGGGAGATTGCATCATCACAAACACTTCAACTTCGCTGAGTCTCGGGAGGAGACAGTGTGGCCATCGTTACGCCATTCGTGCAGGTCGGAACTTACCCGACAAGGAATTTCGCTACCTTAGGACCGTTATAGTTACGGCCGCCGTTTACCGGGACTTCAATCAAGAGCTTGCACCCCATCATTTAATCTTCCGGCACCGGGCAGGCGTCACACCCTATACGTCCACTTTCGTGTTTGCAGAGTGCTGTGTTTTTATTAAACAGTCGCAGCCACCATTTTATTGCAACCCCTTCACCCTTCTGGCGCAGGCCAGTCAAGCTACCAGGGCGTACCTTATCCCGAAGTTACGGTACCAATTTGCCGAGTTCCTTCTCCCGAGTTCTCTCAAGCGCCTTAGAATACTCATCTCGCCCACCTGTGTCGGTTTGCGGTACGGTCTCGTATGACTGAAGCTTAGAGGCTTTTCTTGGAACCACTTCCGATTGCTTCGCAGCATAAAGCCGCTCGCCCCACACTCTTGAATTCCGCGCCCGGATTTGCCTAAGCGCCTTCTCCAATGCAGGGACCGGGACTTCCAACACCCGGACAACCTTCCGCGATCCGTCCCCCCATCGCATCATACGACGGTGCAGGAATATTAACCTGCTTCCCATCAGCTACGCATCTCTGCCTCGCCTTAGGGGCCGACTCACCCTACGCCGATGAACGTTGCGTAGGAAACCTTGGGCTTACGGCGAGGGGGCCTTTCACCCCCTTTATCGCTACTCATGTCAGCATTCGCACTTCTGATACCTCCAGCATCCTTTACAAGACACCTTCACAGGCTTACAGAACGCTCTCCTACCACGCGCTTGCGCGCGTCCGCAGCTTCGGTGACTGGCTTAGCCCCGTTACATCTTCCGCGCAGGACGACTCGATCAGTGAGCTATTACGCTTTCTTTAAAGGGTGGCTGCTTCTAAGCCAACCTCCTGACTGTTTTAGCCTTCCCACTTCGTTTCCCACTTAGCCAATCTTGGGGACCTTAGCTGGCGGTCTGGGTTGTTTCCCTCTTGACACCGGACGTTAGCACCCGATGTCTGTCTCCCGTGATTGCACTCTTCGGTATTCGGAGTTTGCTATGGCGGGGTAATCAGCAATAGACCCCCCAACCATGACAGTGCTCTACCCCCGAAGGTGAGACACGAGGCACTACCTAAATAGTTTTCGGAGAGAACCAGCTATTTCCAGATTTGTTTAGCCTTTCACCCCTATCCACAGCTCATCCCCTAATTTTTCAACATTAGTGGGTTCGGTCCTCCAGTACGTGTTACCGCACCTTCAACCTGGCCATGGATAGATCATCTGGTTTCGGGTCTACACCCAGCGACTCAACGCCCTGTTCGGACTCGCTTTCGCTACGCCTTCCCTAATCGGTTAAGCTTGCCACTGAATGTAAGTCGCTGACCCATTATACAAAAGGTACGCCGTCACCCGTTTCCAGGCTCCGACTGTTTGTATGCATGCGGTTTCAGGATCTATTTCACTCCCCTCCCGGGGTTCTTTTCGCCTTTCCCTCACGGTACTGGTTCACTATCGGTCGATCACGAGTATTTAGCCTTGGAGGATGGTCCCCCCATCTTCAGACAGGATTTCACGTGTCCCGCCCTACTTGTCGTACACCTAGTTCCACAATCGTGTTTTCGCATACAGGGCTATCACCTGCTATGGCCGGGCTTTCCATCCCGTTCTGCTAACACCACTGCTAAAGAGTACAAGGCTCTTCCCATTTCGTTCGCCACTACTTTGGGAATCTCGGTTGATTTCTGTTCCTGCAGCTACTTAGATGTTTCAGTTCGCCGCGTTCGCTTCCCTTGCCTATGTATTCAGCAAGGGATGACCCATTCGGGCCGGGTTTCCCCATTCGGACATCTCCGGATCAAAGCTTGTTTGCCAGCTCCCCGAAGCTTTTCGCAGGCTACCGCGTCCTTCATCGCCTGTGATCGCCAAGGCATCCACCACATGCACTTGTTCGCTTGACCCTATAACGAGTGTGTCTCCAGGACACGCTCACCATAGGTTCTGAGTTCTCGCGTTTGTGCCGT